>NZ_JBFEFW010000012.1:0-186678 GCF_047229145.1 Brevibacillus jepli | reverse complement strand
TGAACCGCCGTATACCGAACGGTACGTACGGTGGTGTGAGAGGACGGGGGTTAGTCACCCCCTCCTACTCGATTATTTTGCACGAGGCGCACTTTCAAAGCCGACTTTTTTATGCGTACCATCACAGAATGGTTTCTTCTCGGATTGACCGCATCGACAGAGTGAAAAAGATGAACCGACCTCGAAATTGTCACCTGCTCCATCCAGCAAGTCAACTGCACCAGTAACACGAATAGAGCCATTGTCGTTAATTTTGATGATTACTTTTTCTTGATCCACAACTAATCCCTCCTTTTTTTACTATCTTTACCTAATATGTTTTCTAACAGAAGGGTATGTGGAATTTAATCTTACTGGCAGAACATGGTGAATCCGTGCTAAAATCAGCTCAAGGTACGATTATTTTTTGCAGGGAAAGGATATTTTCTGATGACGATTTCGATGGATGACTTAGAACAATCCTGCTGGGAATGTGAAGGCAAGGGGGTACTCTTGAATGAAGACAAGCAAGAGGAGCCATGTCCCAAATGCCAAGGCAAGGGAGCGATTCTTACAGCTCAAGGTCAAACCCTCCTTCACTTTATTAAAAAGCATTTGTAAATAGCGGGTATGAAATAGAAGCGGGAGGCCGTCAGAGACACACCTAGTTGCGGGTGTGTGCTGATGGTCTTTTTAGCGTGAGAAAACGGAAACCTACTAGCAAGAGAATAATGAAAAAGACGAAAGGGACCACAATAGTAGACGTGTCACCGTTTAAAAGAAGTGTGAACGTAGCACCGAGAATAATCACTGCTAGTGTGTAGGCAGCGTAGCGCGCATACTTTTTCCATAGCAAGCCCAGTCCACCTAGCACTTCGCCTAACCCGATAACCAGTTGAAACCAGTAGGGAAACCCATATGCTTGGAAGGCGAGTGTTGTGTCTGGATGTCCAATCAGTTTGTTAAAACCAGCGGAAACGAATAACAAACACAATCCCACTACCATTCCCCATTTTGCGAAACTACGCAGTCGTATCATACATAAATCCTCCTATCATTTCGTTGATGGATTCAGTATAAAACGACCGTTATGACATCTTTTGTCATATAGCAGTTGGGGCTTCGTTTCGCAAATGTTTTCCGATCTGGGGCAATGAAATTAGCGACTGTAAATATGCCAAAAAAATCTTAACAGACCCGAGTTATTGGGTAAACAGCCCAAGAGCACCATATTTTTTGACAATCATTTACCGCTCTATGTTGATATACTTTCTTCTGGGCTTTTGATAGATAAACGATACATATGAGGTGATGTCCTTAGGGATATACAAATTGTTGTAAATGTACTGTCAAGTAACTTGAATCGTTCAATTATTTCATCATGAAAGTAGTGGCATAACAATGGTAAATCGTTTGATGAGTTTTACGTTTGTAGGCATGCTGATTTTGCTCACCTGTTTTCCTATGGCAGAAGCAAAAACGACACAAAATCCAATAGCGGAAGTATCTCAAATGGATCGAGAAATATGGGGACTTCAGCAGACCTTATCTTTCTTCCAAGTTGTTGCTGAAAAAAAGGGAGATAAAGAGTTAGCGAAAAAGATCGAGAAGCAAATATCCACGTTCTCGCAAAAGAGCACCAAACTCCACGCTGCACCAAAAGATTCAAATAGGAAAAAACATCAAGATAAAATTAATAAGCACTTAGAAAAGCAAAAAAGCAAGATTCAAGAGTTGCAAAAACAAATGGAGCAACAAGTGAATGCATACTGGGAACAACTTATGCCTGAGCTTTCTCCCCTCAAAACACCACCAATAAAGCAGGCAAACGCTGCCACATTACGCACTGCTGCTGTTCCGGTAACTTCAGCTACTCCAACCGTAGATCCCTTTGAACCAAATGACGAAACAAATTCCAGCTATCCGATTATTAGTGGAAATCTTTATACCTCAAAGCTTTCCTCAGCAAATGACACCGATATGTATCGTTTGGATTCAGGGTCCCTCTTTGGCGAAATAACGGTGACACTGAGTGTTCCAAAAGACAAAAACTACGACCTTCTTGTCATACAAGATCCAAGTAAAGTAGTTGGGTCTAGTATGAATAGCGAACGTGGTCTAAAAGAGACGGTCACATTATCTGTTCAACCAAATACGACCTATTACATTGTTGTATTTAGTATGGATCGAGATTTCAGTGAAACAGATTCCTATAGTGTGAATGTAAGTAAAGTAAAAACAGAACTTGCTCTTGCACAACCGGTTGATATAAGTCTGCCAGTAGGAGAAATACCAGCCTATCGTTTTACTGCTCCAGTTACAGGAACATATCGATTCCATACAGGTCCATATGGAGGGTTTGGAGCGCCATTTGACACATTACTTCTTATGTATCGGGAGGAGCAAATGCAAGGCTTTGTAGATTTTAATGATGAAGCCTCGGATGGATCTCTTTATTCCGAAATCCAGATAAACATGACAGCTGGAACCACATACTTTCTATATGTTTCTCCTTACGACCAATCTCAGGCTCTACATACGAGACTGACAGTTGTTCTAGACACCAGTGCTGCTGTAACTTCACCAACGATCAACGAAGCAACAGGTAATAATGGTAGTATTTCGGATAAACAAGTAATCACCTTAACGAATGGCACTTTTAATTCAGATGTAGCATCTGCTGTGACAGTAAATAATTTGCCTAAAGGTTTACAGCCAGTTGTGACTCGTAACAGCGATACTCAGCTCACCATACAATTCATGGGAAATGCAAGTAATCATGAAAAGAAACATAGTGTTCAAAATGTCTATGTGACGATTCCGCATGCAAAGATCACAGGTACGGACAATGACGTTGTAACCAATACATTCGGTATAAATTTCACGGATACAGAATCCTTATTGGTTTCAACACCGATTGATATAAATTTACAACCCGGCAGTAAAAAAATAGTAAAATTCACCCCTCCTGTTTCTGGGAATTTTGAAGTTTTTACAGATACCAATAATACGCAGCTCGCTATCTATGAAGATTATGGACAAACACATTTAGTTGTCTCCACTGATGGTGGGAACCAATCCACTTATTCCAAGGTAACTCCTTCCTTACAAAAAGGTCAGGATTATTATGTTGTCCTCTCGTCTGTAGGTAACAGCCCTGTTCAAGCGCGTCTCACAGCTCGTTACCTCGGAGTGGAGTATGTGTACAACGCAAAAGGACAACTCGTTCAAATCAAACAAAATGAAAAAATCCTGACAGAGTTTATCTATGATGGCAATGGAAATCTCATCAAGAAAACGGTTTATTAAGGAAAGAGGAGACAAAGCTCGATGCGAATCAAACAATGGTTAACAAAAGGTATAAATGTCCTACTGGTAGTTTCTTTGTTATCGCCTGGTATGACATATGCAAAAACGGAGGAAGCGCCAAATGGTACGGATTCAGCTTCTACCTCCAATCAAAATGGGTCGACAAAAAATTGGCTTTCTACTTATGTGAACGCAAAAGATGAAGCATCAAAGAAAAAAGAGAAGAAGCCAGATGACAAACCTAGCTACACCAAGGAGGAAGTATTCGCTGAGAACTGGGATTCCCTCCAGCCAAGCAATGTTTGGCAAGCTTATCGCATTTCGACCAGAGAAATGCTCCAGATTGCTTCCTATTTTTACCCGCAATTTGATAAATTCTTGTCTCACAACGAGCAAGTGGAGAAATACCAGTGGACAGATGAAGGCGTAATCGAAAAGATTAGCAAACTTTCCAAAACGAAGTACGAGCAGGTATCTGCTCTTTTGCCTGCGATAAAAATCTTTTATGAACAAAGTCATTCGGAAATTCAGCCTAAACCTACTCCACAACAACGAAATGCCTTGACTAGCTCTTCAATTGCTTCGAGTCCTCCCGATGCGATGTACGATTCAGAAGGTTTGACATATCAATATAAACGATCGAATACAGACAATCCGGTGGACGAGTTATACCGGACAGCGAATGTGAAAGAAATCGACCTTCAATTAGATGGAAAACATGGGATGGATTTGACCTTAGAAAGAAGCTATTCTTCTTTGGACGCGATGACTGAGGATATTTATTATTCTAATTCAGAAATTAACCGGACACGTCCCTTACAAGGAAGTGTAAACTCTCTAAAACACGGCTGGAGTCTGAATTTCCCTCGATTTCAGGAGATATACAAATCAAATACGAATTGTACCAAATCAAGTGATGCAACTAGATATTCATGTGGGCATAAAGGTGAAGGAGAGCGATATCTTTTTACATTAGAGGATGGTACTGTTCTGGAGTCCTCTACGAAATATGGAACATGGGTAAACACCCCATTTCAAGGGGCAACAATGGTCAACTATCGAGACAAAACTGGTGAATTTGGCGAGAACCATATGGCCACATTGCGAGTAAATGGGGATAAGTATGATTTTGGGGAGGAGTCTCGATACAAGGGAGATGATCTGTACACCACCTACTTGGTCAAAAAAACAAATCCCTATGGAGATACAATCCACTATCGCATCCCAGATGACCATAGTTTGCCTATCGAAATTACTGACAGCGTGGGTCGCTATATCGTCATGGATCGATTAGCGGGCAGTACACAGGTAAAAGTATACCAAGATAGTTCGAAGACAACCTTGTTGAAGCATATTGAATATGAGTGGGGAATCTATACGAACCAAGATCGAGTCATCGAACACGATGTATCCGGTACACGTAATAAAGTGATCGCCGAATATGTGTATCATGATGCGAAATTATACGGGAAGTCCGAATTTAACTTCAAACCTGACTATACCTTCCTAGCGACGAACGGTGTAATCAACTTTGATGATAACGGCATAGAATCATCTTCTTATACAAATATAGACAAAACAAAGCGAGCTACTGTGAACTACAAGCTGTTGAAGCAAGTCAACTACCCGGTGGAAGGGTTGTCCATGACGTATACGTACAGCTTGTACAATCCCGATGCCCCTGGGTTTTTGGATCGGGGAGTCGTACGCCTGTACCAGGATAAGGAAAAGTTGACCTACACGACCTACCATCCAGTGACAGCTGTCAATTTTCGTTTTGCAAAGACACCTCATCCAGACCAGCCAAAGACAGAATGGTACTCATACACCAAGTATTATCCAGAGACAAACAAAGAAATCTGGAAGTCACCAAAATCAGAGGCTGTTAGATTTGCTACACAGTCCCTTAACCGAGACGGCTCCCGTGTGGTGACCAGCACCCTCCAAGATGGGTTACTAAACGAGGACAAAACATTTATTGTCAATGAAGATCGTAACTTCTTGCTGCAATCGGTGAAGAAGTATGTTGGTTCAGGTTCGGATACGAACACGATTCAGGGAGAGCTAAAGCTAACTGAAGACGACAAAACGTATCTCTTCTCTCCCGTAACTTACACGAGTTATTTGTACAAGGATCGCGAAACAAAACCGACGTATGTGTATACTTTCCCTGGTCGTCCGGCTTCCATAACAGCCGACCAAGATGTGTATTCGTTCCTGTTGGCTCCAAACCCGGACAAATTGTCCAAAGTAAAGGTGCGTATTCCTCGTTTCGCACAAACTACGGAATATGACTATAACAAGTTCGGGGATGTCATCAAGGAGATTGATCCAAAGGGGAATGTAACGGTAACAGAGTATGTTTTCCCTGGAACACCATCGGATTTCCGAATGCCTGGTAGTATCAAAAAGACAGCAGCCGGCACCCCAAGCCATTATCATCAGGAAACGTATACGTACGGAGAGGACAGCTTGCTCGCCACTGAAAAAATCGTGGATTCCTATCCGGATGGAATAACCACACGGGTAGAGCAGGTAGACCGTACTTACAGCTATGAAGATAAACAATTGAGATATATTGCGGAAGCAAGCACAGGGCCAGATGCCAAAATCACCCTGCAAAACATCGCTTCCTATGAACCGATGGGACTCTATCCCACTCAGATCAAAATGCAGGTGGAGACGGTAGCAGGTCAAAAACAGTCCCTAACTCACAGCTATAGCTATGATGGATTAGGGCGCTTAACTTCTCGCACATATCCAGATAATACACAGGTCCAATTTACCTATGATTTACTCGGTCGAAAAACGAAAGAGCTGGCAACGAGCAAGGAACAGACGAGAACTACCCGTTACACCTATGATGATACCGCACGAAAAGTAACCATGACGATGCCAGATGGCACGCAGATGTTTTCCCATTTCACTCCATATGGAGAGGTCGAATTCAAAGGACAGATCGGAACAAATGGGGAAGTGCGTCCGCTTGTATACAATACGTATTCTTTGGATGCGAATCATCTTTTAACTAGTTCTCCCTTTGCAGACAACAATCGCGCTACGACATTTGTTTACAATGCAGATGGTACCGTTTGGCAAAAGAAAGACCCGATGGGTACTACCGTTTATTTGTATGCCAATACGATGAACGACGGAACAAACAATGTCGCTGCCAACACACAACTGACGATCGAGCCTAACGGATTGCAAACAACACAATACTACGATCGCCAAGGTCAGTTGGAAAAAGAAGTGAAGCGAACAGGAGACGGCACGCAAAGCCTGACCACTCATCTAGCCCGTAACGATTTCGATCAGGTCATCCGCAAATCTGTTAAAGATCATACCGGTGAGAGTCGAGCATGGGAGTATCGGTACTCCAATAATGGCAACCTTGTATCCTTGTTAGATCCTGAGCAAAACAACTACCGGTATGAATACGACTCACTTGGAAATCTGGTAACCGTAACCGAAAACCAAGTGCTGACTACCAAGAACCATTACAACGCCCTGTCTTGGAAAATCAGCGAGCAGGATGTTCCATCCGGTGCAACTGAATCGTATAGCTACAATACAAACGGTACAACGAAAGCATATAAAGACAAGGCAGGGAATAGTCACACCTATGAATACACATCGTTTTACGATGTAGCGAAACTAACCACTAAAAACGCAGCAGGTGTCGTCACCAACGTAGAAACGAAGGAGTACGTCTCGAACACCTCCCTGCTCCAAAAAGAAACGAACAGCAATGGGGCAGACGGATTGCCAACTGGCAGTCACTATCGGGAAGTGTTGTACGCCTATGACCCGTTTCAGCGACTGAAGAGCCAGACTGTTTTTGGACGTGTCTATCAATTAGGGTATACGGATCATGACGACCTGATGGACACCTTCACATACCCGGACTCTACAGTGGTGACATATAGCTATGATGCTGCTGATCGCTTACAGGAAGTAAACAGTCCGCTCACCGGGCTCATTACGTACGATTATCACATGAAGCCAAACGGAGAAAGCTATCAGGTGGAGTATCCGAATGGTCGAATGAATGTGCGCAACCTGGATTCGTTTGGACAAGTAGAGAATGTGACACACCTTAATAAGCAAAACCCTGTCTGGAGTGAATCTAACAAGTATTCTTTCGGGAATGTTGTGGCAATCCAGCGGAATGAAACTCCTTACCAATATGATTATGACAAAATCGACCGCTTGACCAAGGAAGTCGTGCCAAACTCAACGAATCAGTACTCCTATGACGGCCGAGGTAACCGCTCTGCTTATGAAGGGAAACTGCCACCAGATATTGGGACTACGACTTATACGTATGATGAGCGAAACCGCCTGCGGAGTACTTCAAACGAAAAGACAGGAACAAAGACAGCTTATACCTATTTTGGAGATGGCTTGCGTGCAACCAAGGTAGACAATGGCGATGAGACGAAATACGTATACCTAAATGGAAAAGTCATTGAGGAACTAGATGCAGCAGGAAATGTAAAGGCTCGAAATATCTGGGGAAATGAGCTGTTGTTTAGAAAAGACCTGTTGACGAACAAAAACGGGTATTATGGTTATAACAGTCATGGGGATGTCGTCTCGATTTCAGATGAAAACGGACAGGAATTGAACACCTATGAGTATGATACCTGGGGAAATGTCACTTCGCAGAAGGAAGGGATGTCCAACCCGTTTAAGTATAGTGGAGAGATCTTTGATGAGAAGTCGGGGTTCTATTATCTTCGAGCGCGGTATTACGATCCGACGATAGGCCGGTTTATCTCGGAGGATACGTATAAAGGGCAAGTGGATAATCCGCTTACGATGAATAGATATACGTATGTGCATAATAATCCGTTAAGATTTGTTGATCCAACTGGACATTGGAGTACAGATATTACCGCTAACTGGACATTAAACGAAATGAAATGGAAGTGGCAAGAAGCAAAGGGGAATGGCGGGAACTATAAACAGTGGGAAAATCAAGCGAAAGATTTACGTAACCGAATGCGAGCAGCAGGGATCAAAGAAGCAGATATTATGCAGAGCTATGATTACATGATACCTGAAGAGATTGTTAACGAGTTAGCTTGGGGAGTGGTCAATTCCAAAATTGAAAATGATCCATTTGGGTTTGGACTGTATGTTAAAGCAACAAACTCTACACAATACCTACCATTAGGCGGTTTAGCAGCAGGAAGCCTACAAATTGTAGGAAAAGGTTGGATAAAGCATGAAGTTTATAATGAAGTTCGAAACAAATTTGGAAAAGATGGCGTTCAAAAGTTTGTAGATTCAATGAATAAGGGCTTGGTTGGAGGCAAAGGTGAGAATGGAATAAAAATGCTATCAGGTAAAGGGGTAGAAGTAGGTAAACAATGGTATAAATACGAGGTGAAAGTAAAGGGGCAGTACGGTGATTGGCGCATTTTTGGTAATTATGATGCGAAGTCTGGGCGAATAATTTTTGATAGATTCGACAAAGGAAAACACTAAGGAGAGGTAAAGGTCACATGGAGATTCAAGCATTTAAACAGTGGTGTTTAACAAATGCGGTGGAAGAACGTTCCGTAACATCCTTTTGGGAATCCTTTGAAAATTATCGGATTGAGGATCCTGAGGAGTTTCGTAAGTTTTTTACGAACTACAGTTCTGAGCATTTAAGTGTCTATATTGACACGGTTTCATTTTCTATCGGCAACTGGCCCGAGTGTGATTACATTCGTATAGTGTCTAATCTCAGGATTGTTTATCAAGACAAAGGAATTGGGTCATACAGACTTATTTTCACATTATCAGGTGAGATTGACGATGATTATTTGACTTTGTATTAGGTTCAAGCACTGCCCCAAACGAGTAATTAACTACTCGTCTGGGGTTTCATTAATTTAATCCTGAAAGAACCAAAAAGCTCTTGCTTTAAAATGAAAATTTATAGTAATCAGAGAATAGAGATATTCAATGGAAATTTGCCGTCAAGTGGGAATCGATGAAGTAGCACATCAATTGCTTAATGAGCCAATTGAGATTGAGAATCCTGATCCTGCTATAGAGATTATTACTGGAAATCTACAGCATGGCGGGGCAAGGGGAATAACGTATTACTATAACGATAAAAAAGAAGTAGTATCAAGGTCTAAAGCGACAGCAAGATATTCCTATGAGGTTAACAAAAATGGAGAAATAGTCTGGTCAGAAACTAAAAAACTTTAAGTCCTTACCCCAAACGAGTATTAATTGCTTGTCTGGGGTTCTTATTTTTCTAGGTACCGTTAGGAGTATTTTAATGGGGTTTTCCCATAGATACTGAAACTCCTTCTGATTTTTATAATGAGCAAAAGCGTTTTCGCAGCATTGCAAATTGAAGATAAAAAAATACTTTTATCGAAAAGGAGAGAAATAATCATGGCAAAGTATCGTAAGCTAGGCTTTTCTCTTCCTAGACTTCTCAAAAGTTGAAGAAGAGGAAAAAAATACGGTATTGCAAGAATAAGGGAGAAAGACTCTAATTTTGAGGGGTTAAACCGGTTTGTCCCTATTCTGCAAAACACAAAGTGGACTATGAGAATGCAATAATTGCATTTGCTGATCGTAATTGTGAACTACTTGCAGAGGCGGCTTTCCTCATATGACAAAACAACGTATCGGCTCTGAGCGCCAAAGAAAAGAGAGGAATTATCCAATAGTGCTTGATGCTCGGATACTTTCGACTACTTACGCGGATAGATTCTTTTCTGTTTCAAGTTTACCAAAGGTATTTTCTTGGTATGAAACTTACCGTCTTTTTACGAGTTTCAATGCTGCCTATCAAGACCGTGCGCAGTCTCAGGGAGTTAGGACTTAATAGTATATAAACATTTGCAAATTAATAAGACGTAGTAGTAAGAAGAGCAAAGTCCGCGTGGAGAAAAATAGGGTTAACGCGATAACAGTTGGTTTAGTCAGTTAAACCTAATTGAATCAATATTCAAACATGTTATAATGATTATTCAATTCAATATTTTTGCTGGAGGAACCACATGAAGAAGCAATGGACTTTATTATCCGTAATGGCCGTAGCTCTTGCCTCGGTAACTTTTTCAACGACTCATGCTATCGAGAAGAAAAATGCTGATATCATCATCAAAAATGGACATGTCCTGACCATGAACGGCAAGAAGGATCGCTTTGCCAACGGAACAATTGTTGTCAAGGACAACAAGATCGTGGCCGTCGGCGATGAAAAGCTGGCGGGTGAATATAGCGCACCCAAGGTTGTAGATGCAGGCGGAGATATTGTGATGCCTGGCATGGTGAACACCCATAACCACGTACCGATGGTCGCTTTCCGCAGCATTGGGGAAGAGGGGGTTGGAAACAGACTGTTCGAGGTCTTTTTCCCACTGGAGGGCAAACTCCTCTCCCGCGATCTGATCTATAAAGCGTCCATCCACGGTGTCATCGAAATGGCCTTGGGTGGAGTGACCACCTACTCCGATATGTACTATCACGAAGACGAAATCGCAAGGGCGACAGAAACCATTGGGATCAGAGGGGTGCTGGGAGAGACCGTCATTAGTTTTCCGGTCGTAGATGCTCCAACGCCGTACGGTGGACTCCAATATGCCGAGGAGTTCATTAAGCAGTATAAAAACAATGATTTGATTATACCTGCCGTGGCTCCACATGCTTCATTCACAGTAAGCCCTGAGATGCTTAAGGCATCGAAGGCTCTGGCTGACAAATACAAGGTACCGTTTATCATTCACGCAGCCGAGTTTGCTGACGAGAAGCAGCGGATCGAGAAAAAGTTTGGTGTGAAATCCGATTCAGTGATCAAATATTTTGACTCAATCGGAATTTTGGACAGCAACACTATTTTGGCCCATGCCATCCACATCTCAGATGAGGATATCCAATTGATAAAACAAAGAGGGGCTTCCATTGCCCACAATCCGATCGCAAATACAAAGGGAGCGACAGGTGTTGCTCCTGCCATCAAGATCGATCAGGCAGGCATCGCAATGGGACTGGGAACGGATGGACCAATGAGCTCCAACACAATGGATGTATTTGGAACCATGGGATATGCCGCACGCATCCATAAACTAGTAAACAAAGACCAAAGTCTGATGCCGCCAAGTAAGGTAGTCGAGCTGGCCACCATCGGAGGAGCCAAGGCACTAGGCCTCGGAGACAAAATCGGTTCCTTGGAAGAAGGTAAACTTGCGGACATCATTATTGTCGATGTCCACGCTCCAAACTCATTCCCAACCTACGATCCGTACGCGACGCTTGCTTATGCTGCCGGCCCCCAAAACGTAACGGATGTGATCGTCAACGGGAAAATCATCGTAGAAAACAAAATACTGAAGACCTATGACTATCAGACGAATTTAATAAACATGATCGACGTATACAACAAAGTAAAAGAAGTGGAACAAACATTAGAATTCCACAAAAACAAACCGCAAAACTAGAGTCAAAAGCAACCTTTCTGCCGGGTCACCCGAACGGAAAGGTTGCTTTTGCTGTATCGAATAAGAATAAATGACCGTTGCGATATAGCTCTTAAAGTGGCCGAACCAGCCATTTTTCCGTTAATCATATTTTTCCCAACGTTGGCTACGCTCGTTGCCTAGTCACAGCGTTATGTTCACTGAAAATAATGTCTTAGACTGACGATGGGGCATTACGCTAACGGGCTGGATAGCGGAATAGACAATTTCAATAGCTTGTACATAAAAATGTGATTAATGGTAAAATAAAGAAAATTTATAGGTTTAGTGTTTCCTAACGGGATTCGTTGTCCAATAAGCTGGGCTGTATTCGGTAGTCCTATTTGAAATGATTACAGAGCGAGAGAGGAGGATTAATGTGGGAATAAATTCAAATTACAATACCATAGAAATATTAACTGTAATTTTAGGGTGGCTTGTTATTGTTTTTTTTGCCTATAGAATTTATCAAACACAAATTTTAAAACCGAAAGTATGGAAGATTCCACTAATAATACTTGTCGGTCTTTTTTCTTTTTCAATTAATTGGAATATGTTTGATACGACTTTTACGTTACCAATTTTACCTCTTGGTGTATGGATCTTGTATTTTGTTTTTAAAGGCAAAGATGAAAGGTGGCAGACTTGTCGATCTTTTGCTTGGTTAGGCTTTGGGGCGAATTTTATTTTCTTTGCATTAACTTTAATAACAATACCAGTCCATCATGTGATATACCCCAAAGACGAACTATCAGTCTATATCTCAAATGTTGAGAATGCTTCCATTATAAATATTCACCCATCAGCTAAAGACAGATCACTAAATAAAGATAGCCTTCTAAAGCAACTCGATACAATGAGACAGGAAGCAATTTATAGTGATCAGTGGTACAAAGAGACCTATATTAATACTGAATCGAATAAAAGAAACGAACGGTTTCCATATCAACTCATTGGAACTTCATCAAAATGGGGTAGTGGTCTTCAAACATTGATTTATATTGAAGACGATGGAAAAGGAATATTATTATCAACACCGAAAAAGCAACTTTATTTTCACTCCAAAGATTCGCTAATAGAGGGGGGAGAATAAAAATGACGAAGAAAAAGTTATGGTCTCTTGGTTTTTTTATCATATTGCTATCAATCATTGTATACTGGTTCTATTTTTCGATGCCTACTTCTTTTCCAACAAATGAACAATTGGTTGAAGAGATGAATCGTATCTTTCCAGAGGCGACCGCAAGTATCATTCAAGACACAATTCCTATTGACGAGCGCCACGTATTAGTTCCTTTTATATCCAAAAAAGATGGCTACGGTCTTAGCTATTGGGTATGGAAAAATCATAAATGGAAGGTTGCCTCGATTGATACAAAGGGGCAACCAATGCTATGGAAGCTTAATATAAACGATCCTTCATCGTTTTATTTCGTGTGGAATATTGACCCAAAAGATCAATTAAGTTCTATTCATTTTTATTTAATTAGAGACAGAGGATATCGTATTACAGAGGGGATAGAGCATTACGATCCAAGAGTACAAATGGAGAAGAGAGTCTCCGCTCAAGAGAAATCTTATGGATTGATGCAACTGTCCGACGATTGGGTAACATTCATGAATGCATACATAAAAGTAGAATCAGCAAAACAATCTCCCGAACAAGATATGTTTTTTGGTTGGATTCCATATGATCAGACGAATAAAGAAACCTTTCCAGGAAGTTCTGTAAATGGAACTGGGTATTCAGATGGTGAAGTTGACTTGGAATATGTGATGATATTAGATAAGGGAGACATCGAGATTCCAAGATAGCAATGATGAACTAGAGAAAGACTACTGGTTCGTGCTGACTGAAGAAGGGAAAAACAAGCTGATTAAATGGATAGCGGAACAAACCGAGGCTTAATACTGGCAACCTTGGCTAAACTAACGGGCAGAATAGTGGAATGTGTAATCAAAAACAGAAGGCGATAGGTGGACAGGAAAAGTAGAACGCCTAGCACCTAATATACTGAGCTTTCCTCCTTGTGATAAGTCAATGTGGAGATACCTGAAGAAGATTCATTAAGTCGTTAATTTTTATTTAACATATGTTTTCATTTCTAAACACTCAGTTTGAGATTGGTGAAATGGCAACAGAGTTTTCAATGGCGTAAACCTTTATTGATGAGTTAACAACAACCTTAAACCTGCCGCATGGCTCCTTTTTGGAATACAACGAGTCGAAGAGGCTGTATGTCTCAGAAACTTGCACAAATGATAGGCCATTAGGATATTTCCTCATAAATGGAGTAATAGTCGGTTTTGTGGTAACTTCTGTGGATAACTTTTGGCAGAATAACACACATCTGGATCAGTATGAAAAATATAATAAAATAACCGGGAATATTAAGATAAAGCCACAAGTCATTTTAAAAAACAAACAAATAGTAGATATTGTATGTTTGCCGGGACATTCACATTTAGTAAATGATCTTTGGTTTGGCTCAAACTGGAGGATGTGGTTTGGTCAGAAATACTTCCAGTACATTCCTAAAGATATTTTACTTAACTTTAAAGATGGTTACGAGTCAATAGAGCTTTCAAATGGCGGTGTTAGAGTAACTCTTTACGATAACTTTTGGGAGTATGACAAACCTGAGAATAGAGAAATTCAATGGAGTTTTCGTCGTCACGTAGGCATGGATGAAGTAGCACATCAATTGCTAAATGAAACAATTGAGATTGAGAATCCTGATCCTGCTATAGAGGTTATTACCGACAACTTACAGGACGGAGGGATCAGAGAAATAACGTATTATTATAACGATAAAAAAGAAGCGGTATCAAGGTCTAAAGCGACAGCAAGATATTCTTACGAGCTTAATAAAAGCGGTGAAATAGTCTGGTCTGAAACAAAGAAGTTATAGGATCATGCCCCAAACGAGTAACTACCTTCTCGTCTGGGGTTCTTTTTCTGTTAGGTAAAAATGTTATGTTCTTGTGGAGTGGGGGTATGATCGTCCGATGCCTAATATTGCTCGAATGGTACGATACTTCATTATACGCTTGTGAGTTACGCCAACAAGTTTTTAGGCAAGCTGCATCCCGCTAAAGAACGCAGCCACCAAGCATGGAAGAAAGACAAGAGTACAGTGTTATCCAAAGGCAACGAAGAATATCCTTTTATAGAAAAGGAGCTTATGATAAGGAGGGTTAATTATGGTGAGGAAGAGTACAAATTCAGGTAGAAGGTCTGCAGTAATGACTGGGTTGTTATTAATAGCCGGGTTGGTTACAGGTATATTTAGTGTTGTTCCTGTTATAGATGGAGCAGACTACCTCGTCAATGCTTCTACAAATGAAAATCAGGTACTAATAGGAGCGTTTTTCCAGTTGTTAATGATTGTTGCCTATGTTGGTATTCCTATCTTGATGTATCCGATTTTAAGTAAGCATCATAAAGGCTTAGCTCTTGGATCTGTTGCTTTCGGCATCATTGCGGGTGTGTTCATTATGATTGGTGTAATCCTTCTTCTGTTGCTATTGAATCTTAGCCACGAATTTGCAAAAGCTGGAGCTCTGAATGTATCGTATTTTCAGACCATGGGCGGATTGTTACGGGATGGTCGTGATTTGGTGAACCATGTGGCAACGACACTGGCATTTGTTTTGGCTATGTTCTTGTTTACCTGCATATTTTACCAAACAAAATTAGTTCCACGTTGGTTGTCAGTTTCGGGTCTTATTGGGTCAATATTGTCCATATTGGCAAGCTTATTATTTATGATTCGCTTCATCGGTCTGGATACAACCTACATGATGTTGAACATCCTAATAGCCTTTCAACAATTGGTTTTGGCTATATGGCTAATTATTAAAGGATTCAACCGTGCGGAACAGTAACTGAAATACGGCTGGGTCATATACTCCTCCTTACCTACATAAAAAAACTCGCCATCTATTCCTTCACGGACAATGGATGGCGAGTCAATGACATGTGGCCCGGTTCAGCTAATTAGGATTTATATTTCTCAACGTATTCCTCGTAGTCTACTACTTCAATCACACTCGACCAACGGAGCACTTTTCCTACGAAACCTGGAATGTTCAAGCCTGGCATTCCGTAGGTCTCGGCTGTATTCGTTGTTCCAGTCGCATTCTTAATAAAAGTGACTTGATATCCTCGATCGTAGGCCGCGATAGCTGTAAACATACAACAAAATTCAGTCTCAAATCCAGTAATGAAAAGATGAGTGACACCCAATTTTTCCAATGTTTGAGCGAGTTCTGTTTGGAAGAACGAACTGGGTGTATGCTTCTCAATAACGTAGTCGGAATAATCTTTCAATGGAGGGTGTAGTTCAGAACCTACAGCGCCTCGACTCAGCGGACTATCCTCGGCCTCATCGATATGCCTGATAAAAATGACAGGGAGACTCCTGTCTTTGAAATCTTTGATCACTTGTTCCATCAAGAACAGTTCCTCTTTGTAATCCCCACAACTGACAATGCCGGTTTGTACATCAACGACTAAGAGAGCGTTCATTCTGTCACCTTCCATTCTATGGCCTAGCTACTTACTTCGAGAGAAACTGGGTACTTCCTGCAAATTGGTTACCATGAGATAATCATTGGAAGGGAATAATAGGAAAGGTTGGTATGGATGAGAGTTTCCTTCTACTATGCTTTCATACTTATTGTATTCATGATCGTAACGGGTTGTGGTTCAACCGGTTCAAGTACTTCTTCTGTGTTCTCCAATTTAGCCAGTCCAGGCTCTTCTACAACGAAGGAAGCGACGAAGGCAGCTGCTGAATCAGAGAAAACCTCCGTCATTCCATACATTTCGATGGCTACACTTGAGCTGCATGAACTCAATGGCTTCGAAGCAGGCGAAGAATTTCCGCTACAAGCCAATGAGTTTTTGATCAAACATGCTCACTTGTTTCCGGCAACAGGCGATAAAGTGAAGGAAGCCAAGCAATTAGTCGATCCAAATGTTCAACCGAAACATATCAATAAAAATATCTCCAAGTACTATGCCTCAATGATTCAGGATAAAGGAACGGTATTGAGCATCGAAGAAGAAGAACAAACGGAAATCGGGACCGTTTCCATTTTGCATGTGATCAATGATGAGGAGGATAGCTACCAAATCTTGTACCCTGGTTCATTAGACATTTACGAAGACGATACGGTTGAATTCGTGGGGGTTCCAACCTTGCTCTCAGGATTCGAAAATATAAGTGGTGGATACACGAATACGATTATCATAGCCGGCAGCTATGTAGGGAAAAGCACGAATTAAGCTGGGAAAGATGGATTTTACGTAGGAAGCAAGCAGATGACCAGTTAGCATAACGCCTCGAATGAAACACTTCGGGGCTTTTTCTATGCAGCTAGGCGGTCTGTTTTTGATATGATAGATAGGAGATGTTTCGTACGAATACTTGATCAGTAAAGATTCCTGGAGGTTTGCCATGAGCTACAACATCATTCTTTTCGATGTAGACGATACGTTATTCGACTTCAAAACGACGGAGGAAAAAGCTCTGCATAAGACATTTTCCCAGTTTGAACTAGCTACAGGATTGGCTGATTATGGAGCTGCTTACAAAGAGATCAGTAAAGGACTATGGGAAGATTTAGAAGAGGGTCGTATCACTCTCGCAGAGCTGGGAGTAGAGAGATTCCGAAGATTGTTCCAGACGACTCAGCTGGACGTTCGTGCTGAGGATTTCAGCAGTGCCTATCTCGAAAACCTGGGCAAAGAAGTACATCTCGTGCCAGGAGCGGTTGAATTGTGCAACAGTCTGGAAGGGTGTCGCTTGGGGATCATTACGAACGGATTCGCTTCTGTGCAAACTTCGAGAATTGCTGCTTCACCGCTTTGCGATTCTTTTGAGCATCTCATTATTTCCGAGGAGGTTGGCTACAAAAAGCCGGACCAGGAGATTTTTGAATACGCGTTTTCCAAGCTGCAGCTGACGGATAAGTCGAATGTGTTGATGGTGGGAGATTCGTTGACCTCCGATATCCAAGGGGGAGTCAATTATGGGGTTGATACGTGCTGGTTCAATCCTCTTGGCAAGGAAAACCAGACAAATATTCAGCCAACCTACGAAATCAGAGAGCTGAGAGAGCTTCAAGAAATTGTGCGCATGGGTAACGTGAATTTGTAGGATCTTTCCTGTATGATAAGAGGGAATTGGTCTACAGGTAAATCTAGAATCTAGTGATTGGAGCCCTATAGATATGTATCAGAACTTAGAAGAATGCATACTTGATTTGGAAAGACATGGTCATTTGGTCCGGATTCGGGAAGAAGTCGATCCCTATCTGGAAATGGCCGCGATTCACCTGAAAGTATATGAAGCGGGCGGCCCAGCATTGCTTTTTGAAAACGTAAAAGGCTCAAAATTTCGTGCCGTATCCAATCTGTTTGGCACAATCGAGCGCAGCAAGTTTATTTTCAGAAGCACTTGGCAAGCCGCTGAAAATATAATCGCTATGCGCAATGATCCGATGAAAGCGTTAAAGCACCCTTTTAAAAATATCGAGAACGGCTTTGCTGCTCTGAAAGCTTTGCCTGCAAAAAAATCGACTAGTATGCCAGTAACTGCACAGGAAATCAACATCACCGACCTTCCACTCATTCAAAGCTGGCCGATGGATGGCGGAGCCTTTGTCACACTGCCCCAAATCTATTCGGAAGATCCGGAAAAGCCCGGAATCATGAATTCTAATTTGGGCATGTACCGGGTGCAGCTGACTGGTAATGACTATGAAGTAAACAAAGAAATGGGCATACACTATCAGATTCACCGCGGTATCGGTGTTCACCAAGACAAAGCGAACAAAATGGGAATGCCGCTAAAAGTAAGCTGCTTCGTAGGCGGGCCTCCCGCACATACCTTGTCAGCAGTAATGCCGTTGCCAGAAGGCTTGAGCGAGATTACCTTCGCAGGCTTGCTATCTGGCCGTCGTTTTCACTACAGCTACATCGATGGCTACTGCATTAGCAATGATGCGGATTTTGTCATCACGGGAGACATTTGTCCCGGAGATACGAAGCCTGAAGGACCATTCGGCGATCATTTGGGCTATTACAGTCTGATTCATCCTTTCCCTGTCATGAAGATTAAGAAAGTGTACGCCAAGCCGAATGCCATCTGGCCATTTACGGTCGTTGGCCGTCCGCCACAAGAAGACACGTCGTTCGGTCAACTGATTCACGAGTTAACGGGCGATGCGATCAAGCAGGAAATCCCGGGTGTAAAAGAAGTCCATGCCGTAGATGCTGCAGGTGTTCATCCGTTGCTGTTCGCGATTGGAAGCGAGCGATATACGCCGTATCAGCAAGTCAAACAGCCAACAGAAATGCTCACCATTGCCAATCGTATTTTAGGTACGGGTCAATTAAGCTTGGCCAAATATTTGTTCATTACCGCAGAAGAAAATCGTCCATTGACGACGCATGATGAAGTTGATTTTATGACCTATATTTTGGAGAGAATCGACCTGCACCGCGATGTTCATTTTTATACGAACACGACCATTGATACGCTGGATTATTCCGGAACGGGCTTAAACAGCGGCAGTAAGGTTGTCCTCGCTGCTTACGGCGATCAAAAGAGAGAGCTGTGCAAAGAGGTGCCGGACGAACTGAAGGAATTGCGAGAGTTTGAGAATGCTCGCTTGATTATGCCGGGAGTGGTGGCGATCCAAGGTCCTGCTTTCACCGATTACGCGAGTGCCCAACAGCAATTGCAGGATCTGTGTGATGCGATTCAGGCAAGAGGGCCGATTCCAACTTGCCCGATGATTATCCTTTGCGATGACAGCACATTCATGAGCGCGTCACTACAAAACTTCCTGTGGGCAACCTTCACACGCAGCAATCCATCCCACGACATTTACGGCGTGAACAGTTATTACGAGAACAAGCATTGGGGTTGCGATAATTTGATCATTGATGCGCGTACGAAGCCACATCAAGCACCACCATTGATACCAGATCCAACTGTCGAGAAAAATATCGAACGACTGTTTGTCAAAGGTGCGAGCTTGGGTGGAATCTTGTAAGTTTGTTATACGAGTAGAGTCCGTAACATTCCGTTGCGGACTTTTTTTATGTAATGGTACTATTTGGATAATATGTGCTCACCTAAAAATGGATGGAGGGGTAAGGGATGTTTTTCATGAAACGAAGGCAGTCATCAGGGATTTATTTCCTCATGAGCTGGATTGTATCGTTGGCATTACTGGTAACATTGTCTCCCGCTATCACGTTGGCATCTGAAGAAAAATCAATTCCAGTAGAAATCAAAATAAGTCCGGACAAAGAGAGATTTTCCCCGAATAGCAAGATTCAACTGGAGGCGGTTACGAAAAAAGAAGGTGATTCATTCGAAGCGAAAATCGAGATCACATCTGATGCAGATAAAGAACAGATCATAACGATAGAGCCCGACACGAACATAAAAGGGAAGAACTATGTGTCAAAGGCAACAATTATACCAGAGGATTTGATCGGTAGCCGAGTAGCGAACATGTATATCCAGTACGAAATCATTATGCGGGATGAAGAGAATGTATGGGTTGGAAAAGCAAAAAAGAGGATCTTCGTAGACAACATGCCGAGTGAAATGCCTAGTGTAGAATCAGAATTTTCTATTTCGCCAAAAGAATCGTTGAAGGTCGGAGAAAAAATAAAGTTCACTGTACATACGCCGTATAAAGGAACGATTGAGAGAGAGGCGGAGTTTCATTTTTTTACATTCGATTCAGTGGACACATCACAAAAGGTAGAAAAGATAAAAACGATACATGATCGTAGGAAAGGGATTTACATTACGACAGGCTACTTTACGCCACGAAAAGCGGGGACCTATACACCTCACTTTTCCTTGATTATGTATGATAAAGAGAAAGATGAGCTCTTTGATGGAAATGGGTCCATTGAGTTTAACGTAAAAGCCAACCCCAAAATCGAAACCTCCATAAGCCCGCACACGGCAACAATGAAATTCGGGGATGAAATCTACCTGCTATTCACCTATCAGGTCTATGATATCGAATCCGCAAAATTTAGCAGAGAGTACAATTATGACGTCACTGAAATCAATGAGGAATATGACAAAGAAAACAAGACGTACAAAGTGCTGCTAAAGTTCAAACCAGAGCAAAAAAAGACACATATAATTGAAGCAACCGTGAAAAACATCGAAACTGATACAAAATCAACGGCAAAAACAACGATCTATGTCAGGTAAGGTATGAGGAAGAGAGATGGCTCCTGATTTCATCCGGGGTCATCTTTTTCATTGGTGTCGAATGATAGTGACAATTGCAAAAATTGCACGATTGATGGGGAAAGGAATCGTTCTTTACCACTGAGAAAGCGTTTTCTATAATAAATCTCAAGCAAGGACACGGCTTTTTGCGGAAAGGAGAAAGGAATGGTCTTTTTAACAACACGTTCCCATGCGTTACTGAAGGTGATACTGGACAGCTACTATCCGCTGAAAATCAAGGACGTCGCGCGCGATTTCCAGGTAAGCGAAAGGACCGTCAAGTACGATCTGGAGTACGTCAGGCAATGGCTAAACGAACGAAATGTCATCCTCCATTCTCAACCGAATAAAGGACTGTGGATCACTGAAGAGCAAGAGCGTCGAATTGCTTTGAAGGAAAACTTGCAAAGTGATGATAGCAAGACACTCATTCTGCCGCAAAAGGACCGGGTCAAGCATTTTTTGTTCATTCTGTTATTAGCAGAAGGGTATCAGCGGATGAACGATTTGGCCGACCACATGGGAGTCAGTCGCAATACTGTCGTAGCAGATGTCAAGGATGCGGAAAAGCTGCTTGATGGCTGGCGCCTCGAGCTCGTCGCGAAGCAGAGGTATGGTGTAAGAGTGGACGGGAGTGAGCGGCACAAGCGATACGCTCTCGAAAACTTGATTCACGATTTGCTCGATGGAATCGACATGTATCGTATGGTACAGGGGATCTTTCCAGAGTATGGACAAGAGGCACGGACAGGTCCGTTATTAGAGAAATGGCTGATCAGCCGGGCAGAATTAGGGGAAATCATCCATACCATCAAAGGATGGATGAAAGCCACAGCCGAGACGCTGGCAGATCGAACGTTAATTAGTTTGCTCATTCGCTTATGTATCGTTGCTCATCGTGTTCAGCGGGGGCAATTGGTGACGGCGGATGATGCCGAAATGGAAGAAGCGAGGCATTGGAGCGGGTACGAGCTGTTTTCACGTGAGGTTCGATCGTTATGTCAGCGATTAGGCGTAGAAATACCAGAACACGAGATTGCGTATGCGTGCCTTCCGCTATTAGGGACCGAACAGGTCCCAAGAGAGGCGCGTGCTGGCAGGATTGTTCTAGACGTTTTTCAGGCGACCAAAGAGCTGACACAAGCAGTGAGTAGCCGGATGCTGGCACCATTGCACGAGGATCAGGAGCTGGGCAGACTTCTTTTCGCTCATCTGGATGACAGTCTGAACCGTTATCGCCAAGGCGTTCTATTTGCGAATCCACTGACAGAGGAGATTCGCCGGTCTTACGCTCGCATTTTTGATGCTGTCAAACGCTCGTGTGAAGAAGTGTTTTGGCATCGCGGTGTCTATTGGCTCGATGCAGATATCGCCTATTTCGTCCTTCATTTTCAAGCGGCCTATGATCGCTGGTTGGAGCAGAAAAAAATAGATGCACTCGTCGTTTGCGGAACAGGCAGAGGGACTTCGCGCTTTTTGAAAACGTACTTGGAGAGCGAATTGCGTTCACTGCGGGTCGTAGGACTATGTTCCAGTACAGAAGTAGAAAAGTATTTGGCAAGTCGTCGCGTCGACGTCATTATCAGCGTACTGCCGATCAAAGCAGAGGTTCCTGTTGTGATGGTAAGTCCACTCCCAACACGCCAAGATATCAACCAAATTCAAAATTGTCTGGGAGTGCTGCAAGTAGACGGAGCGGTTCGGCAACAGGATGTGAAATCTCGCAAGGAAGCTTGGTTTCCTACCCTTACCACTGATCTCAATCCGACAGATTTACCCGTGGTGGAAAAGCTATCTCAGGATGTCATCTGCAAAGGTTATGAGATCAGTCAAAAAATCGTGGCTGCTTTTCGGGAGTACTTATCGGAACAAACGGCAAGTGGACTTACGTTACACCTGCTGTTAATGGTGAATCGCCTCGCATTTGGCTCTCCTTATCAGGAGGAGTGGGAATCACCCACAGAGGTAGAATCAAAAGAATGGAAGGCATGGCGTGAACAGCTAAATCAATTGATGGCGGAGGCAAACCTCCAAGTTCCGCCTAGTGAAGTGACGGCCATAATGCGCTATTTTTCAGGAAAGGGGACGTTAGAGAGTGAAAGTGGATCTGCTCATACGCAACGGACAGGTCATCGATCCTTCCCAGAACCTGAACGGGCACTATGATGTTGCCATTCGGGAAGGACGAATCGTTGGCTTGTATGAGAAAGGGAAGGCAACGGACGTTCAAGGGATGGATCTGGAAAGCAAGGAAACGATCGATGCTGAAGGGTATATTGTGACACCTGGTCTGATCGATCTGCACGCACATGTTTTTCCGAGTAAGTCGTTTTTAGGCGTAGCTGCGGATCGCGTAGGGGTTGAACAAGGAGTGACAACGGTAGTAGATGCGGGCAGTGTCGGGTTATGGTCATTTGATGCTTTTCTCGAAGAAGCCGTTCGTCCCTCTGCTACTCGCGTTCTTGCATTTCTGAATATTTCGGGAGATGGCTTGTGTACAGGAGGCGGTGAGCTCGCAGACATGTCGCGGTTAACCCCGAGAGAAGCGGCAGCGCTCATACGGGAGCAGCCAGTATTGCGAGGAATTAAAGCCCGCATGAGTAGTTCTGTGGTTAAGCAAAACGGCATCCGTCCCTTGCTCGTAGCCAAGGAAGCAGCGAGGGAAGCGGGCGTACCGATCATGGTGCACATCGGCAATGCTCCGCCAAAGCTAACGGAAATACTGCCTCTGCTAGACCGCGGAGACATCGTGACACATGCGTTTCACGGCAAAAAAGGCGGAATGTTCGACGAATGCGGGGATCTGATTCCGGAGGCGAGAGATGCATTGGAGCGGGGAGTCTTGCTCGACATCGGGCACGGCGAGGCGAGCTTCAGCTTCCAAACGTTGCGTCATGCACAGGCACAAGGAATTATGCCACATGTTATTAGCACGGATGTTCACAAGCGCAACATCGATGGACCCGTCTACAGCTTAACGCACACACTCACGAAGTTTCTCGCCATGGGCTATTCGCTCGACGAGGTGATTGCGGCGAGTACGATTTCGCCCGCGCGCATTCTCGGAATGGAGGATGAGATCGGAACGTTGAAGCTGGGTGCTTGTGCAGACGTAACCATTTTGCACATACAAAAAGAACAGACACTCTTGACGGATAGTGAGCAAGAAACAGTGGAGACAAATGAAAGAGTAGTGGCCTATCAAGCGATTACTTCGGGAAAGGTTCTGACATGCAAATGATTGATGACATCCTCAAAGAATTGACAGAGACAAAACCGGATTATTTATCTGAAATTTCAGAATGTAAGCGGATTCTTCAAAAAATCGAGGATGAACTTCGCCTCTTGGGGATTCACACACCTCGAGAGCGCTGGCTGGCTATCGGTGCTCATGTACTGGCATTTGTGCGTCGGATGACGAACGGAGAGAAGCTGCCAGTAATTGAAGCGGAATTATTTGCCGAAATTCATCCCGATATGGTCACGCTCTCACATCGCGTCCTGACGGAAGAAAAGAGTGCGTGGCAGGCAGATGACACAGAAGCGTTTCTGTTGGCCGTCCATTTTGAAGCCATCCGTGCCATGCAGATGGACCCATCCTAAAACATAGCGGATACAAAGGGAGGTAATGTACATGTCAAAGGTAAAAATCGTGATCGGTGATCGTCTTGGAAAAGGACAGAACATAGCGAAAGGAATCGAAGCAGCTGGTGGAACTGCAATTGTCATTCCAGGTGTGGGCGCTGATATGAAAGTTGGGGATGTCATGGTTAGCGAAAGCGCTGATCTCGGGCTGTCCTTTTGCGGAAGTGGTGGAGCTGGTGCACTGACTGCCAAGACGAAGTATGGTTTTCCTGTCGAGTACGGGCTGCGCTCGGTAGATGCAGGTGTTACGGCATTGCGCAGCGGCAAAAAGGTGATTGGCTTTGGCTTCATGGATACAGAAGAATTAGGCAGACGCATGGTTGAAGAATACATCAAGCTGGGAGGGAAGTAATCCATGTACACGGAGACGACGCAGACCTTGAGACTATCCGGCAGCGGCGATACGAAAGAGGGAGCCTTCAACAAGATTTTTTCCCAAATCAAGCATGTCGTGGCGAGACAGACGAATGATTTGGTCGTGCGGATCGAACCTGTGGGACTTTCGATTGTTTCTGCTACAGAAACAGTGAAGCATGAGCGGTTTTTTGGATTATTTTTTCCGAAAAAAAGAACGCAGTACGACATCACCGTAGATATTCAAGTGAGGCTGGGCCTGGTTCATGTAGAAAACATAACGTTTCAGCAGCAGACCGAGCAGACTGCAGGTGTGGGGCAGCTGGCTCGTCAGCGATAGAAGCAAACAGGGGGTAGGTTCATGGTTACTTTGATGATTGTGTTGAAGTCGATCGTCATCGGGGCATTGGTCGGCTTCGGAGTTGGTGCTGGGGCAGCGAGGATGTTCCACGCACCCAATGTCCAAGGGATGGGGGCATTCCGAACTTTTGGAGAGCTGAATGCATGTGCTGGCGATCCCATATCCCACTTTTCATTCGGGCTTGGCTTTTTGTTTAACTCATGGGCATCTGTGGTCGGTGCCGGTGCTTTGACACAAGACGTGGATCATCGTGTCATCCCGAACTGGGCGGCTGCGGTCCTGCTCTGGAAAAACAAGAACGTCGCAGAGACCTTGCACAATCCAAAGCGAATGGCATTTGCTGGAGCAGTGGTCGGTGTTGTAGTTGTCACGCTGCTGAATTCGACAGCGACTGCGATTCCTGAATCGATGCAGCTCGTGGCGACGAAGGTATTGGTTCCAGCGGCGAACTGGTTAATTAACCCGATCATGCCGATTGTGTTCTGGATGGCGGCGATGGATGCAGGCAAACGGACAGGGATTTGGGGAACGGTCTTGGGCGGTATGTCGCACTTGGTCATGGGAAATGCGGTGCCGGGAATCGTTTTGGGTATTTTGATCGGCAAAGGCTTGGACGACAGTGGTTGGAACAAAATTACGAAATCAATGCTTATTGCAGTCATTCTCTTGTTTGTATTCAGCGGCTTCTTCCGCGGTTTTGATGTGGCGCTATTGAAGAGCATGTACGTGGAAATTCCACAGTGGCTGGTTGAGCTTCACGAAACATTCGGATCGGTGGTGAAAAAGTAATGGGTGAACTGCAAGCAAAAGGCTTTTGGTATTCAGAATGGGCATTTCCACTCTTTGTTGCGTGTTTGTCCTCCGGGATTTTTGCCGGTACTCATCTTTACTATGTGTATCATGTCGGGGCTTTTAACGATATCGCCATCGTCGCGATGCTGGAGGCAGGGATCAAAGGCGGCGGGTATGGTGCGGCGGCTGCGTTCGGTGCGAGCTTTTTATTCGCCCGCGTTTTGGAAGGACCTCTCGTCGGGATTCTCGATATTGGAGGGTCCTTGCAAACAGGTATTGGGATTGGCGTTCCGGCGCTTATGCTGGGCGCGGGCTTTACAGCTCCATTGACATCCTTTCCGTTGGCGTTGGCAACAGGGGCGCTCTTGGGCTTCATCATTGGTGCTGTCATCATTTTGATACGGAAGTATACGATCAATGCATCGAACTCTACGTTTGGTGCGGATGTCATGATGGGAGCCGGAAATGCGGCAGGGCGTTACTTAGGTCCATTGATCGTCATTTCAGCGATCATGGCTTCCATTCCGGTTGGACTCGGCGCAACAGCAGGAGCAGCTATTTTCTACTATTACAACAAGCCAATTGCGGGTGGCGCGATTATCGGAGCCATGATCCTCGGCGCAATTTTCCCGATCCCGACTCAATAGGGAAGGAGCGAAGCGTTTTTACAGGAAAGGTGGGCAAACAATGGGTATCTATCAGCAGCTAGGGTTGAAGCAAGTCATTAACGCAAGTGGAAAGATGACGGCACTGGGTGCAAGTGCCGTCCATCCTTCTATCGCACAGGCCATGGGCGAAGCCGCCATGGATTATGTAGAAATCAGTGAGCTGATGCTTGTGGCAGGCCGTCACATCGCAGAGGCGACCGGAGCAGAGGATGGTTGTCCTACTTCAGGAGCAGCGGCGGGCATTGCCATCAGTGTCGCTGCGGTCATAGCTGGCAGCCATCTGAGCTTGATCGAGCAGCTTCCTTTCTCTGATGGGTTGAATAACAAGATCATCCTTCAAAAAGGGCACGCGGTGCATTTCGGAGCATCCGTCCAACAGATGATTGCATTAGGAGGTGGGATAGCAGTAGAGGTCGGGCATGCCAATCACGTAGAGGAAGCTCATCTGCGTGAAGCGATTGATGATCGGACAGCTGCACTGCTCTATGTCAAATCTCATCATGCGATTCAAAAAGGGATGCAGTCACTAGAAACGATGATTCAGCTCGGGCGTGAGTTTGGGCTGCCGGTGATTGTAGATGCCGCTGCGGAGGAGGACTTGCGTCGCTACGTGGCGATGGGGGCGGATCTGGTCATTTACAGCGGTGGAAAGGCAATTGGCGGACCAACTTCCGGGTTTATTACGGGTCGTGCTGAGCTGGTGGCAGCATGTCGCGCTCAGTATAAAGGCATCGGTCGTGCTATGAAGGTAGGGAAAGAGGCCATTGCAGGTTTGCTTGAAGCACTGAGGCAATACGACCCAGAAAATCAAGATGTAACTGAGCAGCGCAGGCGTGTGGAGTGGCTGGCAGGAGAGCTAAACGGTCTACCTGGTCTGCGGGCTGCCATCGTACAGGATGAAGCAGGCAGGGCGATCTATCGTGTTCAGGTTCAAGTGGACGAACAGGTGACTGGAATGACAGCACGAGAACTAACACGCTACCTGGAGCAAGGTAATCCAGCCATTTTTACTCGTAACCATTATGTAAATACGGGCGTGATTGCATTCGATCCACGGCCGTTTCACGAGGGGCAAGAGCAGATGATTGCAGCTCGGATGAAGGAGCTCTTGCAAAAACAAGGAGAAGGAGAATACCAACAGTGAGCACACCCAAAATACGATTGAATCTTCTGGCGAGAGATGTAGAAAACGCAAAACAAATATGTTCCGTGGCTGAAGGTCGCGCTCTTATCGGGATCTTGGTCAAAGGATTTCCATCCGTAGAAGCAGCAATAACCGCAGTTGAGCAATATCAGCAAGCAGGTGTACCCGTGTCAGTAGGACTGGGCGCAGGTGATCCTACTCAATGGAAAAAGGTCGCAGAAGTCGCTGTGCAGACACAACCGGATCACGTCAATCAGGTCTTTCCGGCAGCAGGCTATACGCTCGGGGGACTACAGGCAGTCGGCAACTCACATACCATCGTAAATGCATTGATTGCCCCCGGTGGACAACCAGGAAAGGTTCAAGTCACCACAGGGCCAATGAGCAACAACGTGTCAGAATTGCTCTCTTGCGACGCAGCAGCCGCAATGCTGGCGGAGATTGGCGTACACTCGGTCAAATTTTATCCAGTCGACGGGCTGGAAAGGTTGAATGAAATCAAGGCGATGGCGGAAGCAGCCGTACGTTACGGGATTCCAATTTTTGAACCGACAGGCGGGATTGATGCAGCTTCGATTCGTCCGATTGTGGAGGTATGCCTCGAAGCAGGTGCAATGCAGGTCATTCCTCACATTTATACATCGATCGTCGACAAGGAGACGGGTTTGACTCGTTTGGATCAGGTAGAAGAACTGCTGGCTGCTATAGAAAGCCTGTAGCTATTTTACGAGAAAGGGATAGGAGTGAATCAAATGAGAGAGAGACAGGTCGTCGTTCAGTTGGCACAAGGATTACACGCTCGCCCAGCTACTTTGTTTGTGAAAGTGGCGGCTTCCTTTTCCAGTGAAATCGGATTGAACAAGGATAAGAAGAGTGTAAATGCGAAGAGCATTATCGGGGTTATGTCCCTCGCGGTGTCGAGAGGACAGTCTGTTACTTTGACTGCGGATGGTGCAGATGCGGAGCAGGCGTTGGATGCGTTGGAGCGTGTGTTGGTTACTGTGGAGTAATGGTTGTGCATATAGGAAAAAAGGATGTCTCACATGAAAATCATGAGACATCCTGCTATCCCTCGTTTTTGCAATGAGGGATTTTTTGTGTCTTCTTAAAATGGAGAACTTGCTAGAGTAAAACCTTTTTATATCTGCACCCATGCTGGCTGCGCAAAGAGCAAGCTAGGTCGAGCAGGGAAGAGACAGCTAATCCCGCAGTGTACCGCACAAAGTCTGCCGCCAAAAAGCCTTTTCCTAATACTAATGCGCCAAGGGTTGTCTCCCGTAGGGAATTGATCCAACCAGCCTGATACAATTGGCTGCCCTCGATCGCAAAGCAAAACGCGAGGCTGCACCACAGCGAGAAAGAAATCTTTTTATGCGCAAAACAACTGCGAAAGCCGAAGTAGATCATGCACGCCCATAATGCATCGCCAAAATGCTCAGCTACAAAGACAGGCAACACATCTGCGAACACTCTCGACCCTAAGCCCAAAGCCATGGTAGCAAAAATGGCCACGATATAGGCGACCCTGACTCTCCAACGACGCGGGGACCAATCGTTACATGTGCTCATAGGTATCGTCCGGTCAGTACTTTCATTCGGCCTTGTGCAAACACCATCAATCTACCTCTTTTCTTTATCATTATTATGATCGGGGTAATTCCTGAAAAGCGAGCCAGCTGACCCGGGTAGTGAAGCGGTGTCTATCCCCAATTTCTGACTAGTAACCTGCCTATACTGCGAGAGTAATTTTAAGAGGAGTTTACATGCTCGCAGTCAGTCTAAATCTAATTTTTCTTAGTCTAGTACTATATTTTTACAGTCTAACACATTATTTTCTAGACGATCTCGCCAATTTGTCAGGAATTCCTCCATAATAACTTTAAAAATGCTTCCAAGTAAAATCAATACTCAAATACCCAACATGCCTTTCCTTGAAGATCAGCTTTTCCTTCGTCGCCACTTCCGGTTTGCGAAAACAGACGAGGTCCTTGTGATAGCCAAAAGCACGACAAACCTCAGGGCGAACACTATGAATGCCACACTGATCTTTGTACATATCGTAAAAAATACAAGTTCCAAACATCCTCGGTTGATTTTTCAATTCGTCGCGAAGTTTAATTGGAAGCGCTTTCAATTTCTTGTTTATCATTTTATACTCTCTCTCCGTAATGGGAACAGAGCCACAGCACAGTCCTTTACAGCCTTGGCAAGGCAATGTATTCATCGAATCTACAACCTTTCGTCATGTGATAGATGCTAGCAAGAACAAAAAAGATGATCCTCGATTATTCGGGAGATCATCTGTTAAGAGCTGCTACCTTGAAATTGTGTTGGTTACCCAAAAATTAATAAAGAAGAAAGCCTACTTTCATTATAACACAAGTAGCAATATTTTGACGAATGCTGCATCGTGGAAAGAGTTGACTGAGCAAATCATCGTTTTTAGTCCGCGAGCGGACGCGACAATATCGCCACCATGACGCGCTTTGCTAAATATTGGATTGGATGTGCTTTGTATGCTTTCTACTTCATTTTTGGCTTTCTTTCGTCAAAACGTACAACCACTCACCATTACAGTCCTCATCATCACCAGTCAAGCCTTCCAGGACTCTTTCAAAAGAGAAGCCGAGCTTCTCAATGATGCGCAGCGAAGCTTTGTTGTCTGGATGTGCCTTTGCGTACAGGCGATCCAATCCGATTACATCGAAGGCATACGCAGTGAGAGCGGAGGCGGCTTCGAAAGCATAGCCGTTCCCCCAATCATCCCGCCCGATCAAATAATAGAGCTCTTTTTCCGGGGCGAGAAAATCAAGCACGCCGACACCACACCAACCAACGAATCTACCAGTAGCCTTTTCCCGTATGGCTACAGAATATTTAAAAGGCTCGTCAAAAGGAGTGTCATAGCTTTTTATCAGCCAGCGGAACAAGCCCTTGTAGTTTTCGAGAGGCATTACATCCATAGGCAGGTAGGTAAACAGCTCTGGATTTTGCATGAGTTCAAAAGATTCCATCAAATCATCCTCGACGTAGGGACGGATGATGAGACGTTCTGTTTCTACATGCATGTCTGCGATTGTTGTTTGCATGGATATGTCCCTTTCCTTTTAAGCTTGTTTAATCAAGATAAGCTCTTCCATTTCTTCACCGCGTGCTTCGGAAAAGGCTTTATCTACTCCAAAAGAAACAAAACCGTTTTTTTCCAAAACGCGAATGGATGCAATATTGTCATGGGCGACACGCGCATATAATGGACGTGCTTTGTATTGCTCTAAAAAGACAGAAAGCGCATGAGTTGCGATTCCTTTACCCCAATAGCTTTTATCAATCCAATATCCAATAGTAGGGAGGCCCAAAAATTCAAAGCACAAAATATTTCCAGCGATCTGCCCATTCAAAAGTATCGTTCTTTTTACAATGGAATGATCGTTCAATATCTTTGTCCAATGAGCATGGAATCTATCTTTGTCTGTAGGGTCCTTGACAGTAAATGCCGCCATCTCATTAGCAGTTTTGTCCAATTGCTGTTCGAAAAACACGGGGAGATCTTCCTCTGTTGCTTCTCGTAAAACAAGGGAATGCTCAAGAGAGTGCTTCACGGAAAAATACCTCCCTGGAAAAATGTTATTCTTTTTTTACTAACACTTTAATAATCATCGATACGACAGTTAGAACCAAGATGACATTTGCGATGAGCATAAAACTAGGTAGACCAAGCCTAAACAAAACGTACACACTCCTAATCGTTAGAACCTATGTAAGGGAAGAAGTTTCGTTATCCTCGTTGACCAGCATGATCGCGAATCCATCATAGCCCTTGCTGCCAACTGTTTGTACAACGGTTGCACTGACACGTTGCTCATCAGCTACTAGATCGGTGAATTGACGGACGCCTACAATATTAGGGTCCGTGCTCGTATCATCTACGACTTGACCGTTTCTCACCACGTTGTCGGTGATGATCACAGTTCCTTTGCGGGAGAGCTTCAAAGCCCATTGAAAATAGTCCGGATTTCCTTTTTTATCGGCATCAATAAAAATAAAATCAAAAGGGCCCTGATTTTCTTGGTGCAGTTGAATGAGCGAATCAAGGGCAAGTCCGACTCTTACTTCAACGACGTGATCCAGACCAGCCCGAGTCATGTTTGATTTTGCTACTTCAGCGTGCTTGGGATCATATTCCAGAGTGATGAGACGACCGTCTGCAGGAAGTGCACGGGCAAGCCAGATGGTGCTGTATCCACCGAGAGTGCCGATTTCTAAAATCGAACGTGCGCCCTGAATACGTGCTAACAGATGAAGTAGCTTACCTTGATTGGGTGCTACATCGATAGCAGGAAGGCCTGCAGCTGCATTCGCTTGAAGTACTGTGTCTAGAACGGGATCAGCTGCCAGTAATTTATCCGTAAAATAATGATCTACTGCAGTCCATTGCTCTCTGTTCATGGTCTCATCTCCTCAAGATTTTACAGGGATATCATAACACGATTAGAAACTTATGGATGGATTTTTTTGTAGATCAAAATTTTTAGGTAAGATTTTCACCTGTTACCATAATTTTCGCATAGCAAGAATGCTGATTTGGAATGATAATAGAAAAGTAATCCAAGCTAGCTAGTATAATCCAACCTTGGGGATTCTATTCCACGCGTTCGACGAAATGAAGCAGTCAAAGTCGGCGCAATTTTTTTATTCCATCTATAGGTATATATACCTAATGTTGTTCGTTGTCAACGAAAACAAAGTCCTGTATGATTAACATATTCACGTATGACATATTCGTACTACCCTGTACGCCCCAACCAAGTGCTATTGGTTGGGATTTTTTTTGCTCCATTTTTATATCCAGTCATCTCCTATCGCCTTTCGATACGTTTTTCTATATGCTTGTACGTAGGACTCGACATGTTCTTGGGGTCCGCGGTGGCTCAAACTATGCAGAGGAGCCACCGCTTTTTTCTTTACATACTTCCTCCGATCCAGGTCATGCTAGTAACAGGTGATTTAGGTCTGGAGGTGTTTTGTTTGCGCGCAACTTTAGTCGTATTGACAGTGGCTTTTGCTTTGACGGTAACGGGGTGCACGAACCAATCTGGCACGGAAACAAAGCAGAAATCGGAAGCGGAGCCCTTGTGTATGCCAGTTCCCGTTAGACATTATCAATGGGAAGAGCAAGCAAGAACGATTACAGCTAGTGTGAAAGGCATAGATAAAGTAGTCGCCGTGCAAATTGATAAAGAGCTCGACGTGGCTATTCAAGTAACGAATTTCAACCGGTTCAGGCTGGAAGCGATTCAAAAAGAAGTGGGTAAGAAACTAAAAGAAGCATTTCCGGAAGCCAATGTGCATGTGACAGCGGACAAGCGATTGATCAAAGATTTGCAAACGTTAAGTGAGGAACCATGGCCTACCGATGTAAAAGCGGCGTGCCAGAAAAAGAAATCCTTAAAAGGAATCGAAAAGAAAATGAAGGGATAGTACATTTCCCAAAACCTCACGCAGAGCATTGATCGAGTGGGGTTCTTTTGTGTTTGCTGGTCGAAATGCTCAGTATCAAACGAACATTCTGTTATCGAGTAAAAAAGAAGAACTCCCTACCTGGGAGTCTGTATAGGCTAGTGATAATCTCGATCATGATGGTGATGGTGCGCGCGCTCGCGATGAAGGTCGATGCCGCGTAATTCACCTTTTGCTTTTTCCACAAGGACTTGATAATCTCTGACCACTTCCGTCAAGGTGGTAACAGATTCTTTATAGTCGGGATCATTACAGATTCCATCTATCGCTCGATGGAGGTGATACATCTTATCTTCGGTTTTTCGGATAAATTCTACCCAATCCATTCCGTTCATAAAATACCTCCTTTCCGTCATAGGCTTTACTCCCTTGCGATAAAGTATGCAAGCTTGTAAGAGATAATAAATGATACATATTAATCTAATAATGAACTTTGGTCTTGTAAGGATAGAGCGTTCATGATAACATACCTCACATCAATCAATAGCATCAATGGACTAGACTGAGGTGTAACATATGAACGGATTAGCTAAACTGAATCGATCGCTTGAGAAAATAATGCCTATATTAACGCCGACGAGTGTTGCCATTGGCGTCATAGCGGGGCCTCACCTGCAGCCGTTTGCTTTTTTGTCTCCTTGGGTGTTTGCCTTCATGACTTTTGCTGGTAGTTTGGGTTCAGGATTTAAAGAATTCGCAAAGGTGCTGTCCAGGCCGCTCCCCTTAATCGTCAATTTGCTCATTCTACATGCACTCATGCCGTTAGTAGCGTGGTCAATCGCTCGTTTGTTTTATCCAGATGATATCCATGTTGTTACGGGCTTTTTACTGGCAGCTTTGATACCTACGGGAATAACGAGCTTCTTGTGGACCTCGATTTATTTCGGGAACATCGCGCTTACACTGTCCATTATTTTGTTGGACACGATGCTCTCACCCCTGATTGTTCCGTTAGGCATGTCCTTGTTTTTAGGGGCAACAGTCGAGATGGATTTGGCTGAACTGATGAAGGGTTTGTTTTATATGATCGTATTGCCTTCTCTGTTGGGAATGTTCCTCAATCATGTATCAAATGGCAACGTCAAGAAAACGCTGGCACCAAAGCTAGCACCATTTTCTAAGCTGGGAATGGGTGTTGTCGTTGCGATCAACAGCTCGATGGTCGCGGAATACTTTCATATGCTTGACGCCAAGCTGCTTGGGATGGCGGTCCTCGTACTGATTGTGGCGATATTAGGGTACTTGATGGGATGGGGGATAGCGAAATTGTTTGGGTGGGAACGTGATGTGATCGTCACGTTAACGTTCAACAGCGGAATGCGAAATATTAGTGCGGGTGCAGTTATGGCGATCACGTACTTTCCTGCGCCGGTTGCTCTTCCGGTTGTGCTCGGTATGCTTTTTCAACAAACACTCGCTTCCACCTTCGGAAAGTTTTTGGAGATCGTCGAGAAAAAACCACAAAATCATTCACAGGAATTATCAAGCTAAAAGCAGGGGAATCACTCCTGCTTTTTTTCGTGGGTTCAATGAACGTTGTTGCTTGTTCGTATCTTGTTCGTATATAATAGAAACAAACGTTCGTGATCAGGGTGGGTGGAACAGTGTGGATAAAGGGAATCATGAAGTAACGGATGCGGAAAGAGAGGCATTTATGTACATGCTGCGAGATTCGGCAAGAGAGAATTATCCCTTGAATGTGAGTTGGTGTGTATCCTTTGAAGGGGAGCGGGGGAATACGTGCAGTATGTGGGGAGTGGTTAAATGGGTGGACCCGAAGGCAAGACGTGTCCAATTGGCAAATCAAACAAGTAGTAAGTGGATTGAAATGGAGAAAATTATCGATGTGCACGTGTAGATGAAAGTGTGAAAAGCTTACATGGAAACGGGCTTTTTAAATGGAATTTCTAATTAATAAAGTCAAACGTTGATATTATGTCATGAAACCTAACATAAAATCACAGAAAATTCGAAAGTTTAATTGACGATCGTTGTTTTTGTGTTAGAATATATTACATAGCATGCATTCTCTCCACTTCCTACTTTGACCCAGTGATTGGGTCCTTTTTTTTGTCTAATTCCATCAATTCGGGTACGGCTTACCATCAGTTTGGAATAGTTTGCTCACCATCGCATAAAGACGACCTGACATATTAGGAAAGACGAAGGAGTATTGATTCGCTCCTTGATGAAGCAAGGCGATGGGTGCTTCCACGACATAAGGTATTTTCATGAGGTCGAGCATCTTCTTATATTCTTGAACCTTGGAATGATCGACCGTATAATAAAATGATTTGGAAAAATTCATGCGAGCACGCTCCTTTCCTATATTGTAGCATAATAGGAGACCGACGTATTAATGAACATAATAAATATTATGTAAACAAACTTTGCTTTATGGTCATTCCCAACTGAATGAACCTGTGATAAAATGTAAATCCAAATTTTTACTACTAGGAGAAAATAATGATCATTCGTGAACAACAATTTACTGTGAATGGGTTCGTGTATACAGTTCGTTCCGCAATCGAAAAAGATGCAAAAGAATTGTCCGAGCTGCGACCGCAAATTGATGGAGAGACTGAGAATTTGGACAGAGAAAGTGGAGAGGCCTTCATTGATGTGCAAGGCTTCGAACATATCATCAAGACGGATGCAGAAAAACCAAGGAACTTGTTTTTAGTTGCTGTTGTACAGGATCGGATTGTCGGGTTTTCGAGATGCGAAGGTGTTTACTTAAACAGATTTGCTCACAAAGTAGAGTTTGGTGTATGCGTCTTACAAGAGTTCTGGGGTTATGGCATTGGAAGAAATCTGTTGCAAGAATCGGTTGCCTGGGCAGATGCCAACCACATTACCAAAATGACGTTACATGTGATGGAAACGAATGAGAAAGCGATTGAGCTGTACAAAAGGTTTGGCTTTGAAATCGAAGGTGTACTCAAGAACGACAAGGTTTTGTCCGATGGCAACTACTATCACACGATTATTATGGGAAGATTCAAACATAATGAGTAGTTAAAATTTGGAGAGATCCTGTCTCGTTAGAGGAAAAAAACTCCACCAGTGCATAGCGGAGTTTTGTCGCGTGAAATATTTGTTAAACAATTGTTTAACTACTAAAGAAGCTACGGCTGGAGTGCTTTCTTTTATAATGGGAGCTGCCGTAATGGGAATGGCCGTATCGATTGCTAGAGCTGTATTTTCTCCGGCGCTTGTAATCGCTGCTGCTATATTTCCGATGTTTGTGTGAAGATGAGTGATTACCGAGTAAATTTTTCAAAAGTTTTTTAAGCATATCAATCACTCCTAGTTAGGTTGGAATTCTATTCCGTATAAGTATATACGAATATGTCTGGTAATCGTTTCATTATTTTTCTACGTTTTCGTTAAAGGCTGGACCGATCAGATCAATCCGGTTGGTCCATATTCCTCCTGTAAAGCTTGCGGGTACTCGTTTTAAATCAGTCGGTACATCGAAGCCTTGCGATACATCGCCACTACCTGCGACGAGGATGACGCGGGTCTCTTTTGCTTCCATTCTTGCCATGAAACGGTTCGGCCAACCCCAGAGCCACGGTGCAATCTGATCAGGGATATGTAGCTGTGTCTGAGCACAGGCTTCTGGCACATATCCGGACCAGCCTACTGCTATGTAGGGGATCAGGCAGCTTTTTAGTGTGGCCTTGGACATCACGCGAAGCTCGGGCATTTGCTGTTTCAATGTCTCGATTGGCTTGTCGCCGCCATAAACCGCGAGCTGTGTCAGCCGTTCTGCAGGCAAAGTAGCCAAAACATCAGCTAACGCACTACCCTCGAGCGGATCATTGCTCTTGATATGGATAAGCAACGAGCGATCAGGGAATGTTTGTAGCACATCATCAAGAGATGGCATCATGCCAATTCCTTTTCCACGGAACGGAAAGGTCTTACCCTCATCCGCTGTATAGTTGTAGCCAATATCGAGTTGCTGTAATTGGGCCAAGGTATAATCTCTCGTGACGCCAGTACCGTTTGTCCGACAGTCAAGCGTCCAGTCATGAAAAACAGCAAATCGATTGTCCTTGGTCCATTGCACGTCGAGCTCGACGACGTCCGCTCCTGCATCAAAGGCCGCTTGCATGGAAGGAATCGTATTTTCCAGGTACGGATGCTCCGGTGGATATATACGCTCCGCCGTACAAGTTTCATTGGTGATGTCCTCCATGTGAAACGTCTGTGCCATCCCGCGGTGTGCAAGTAAAAAAGGATCGCCTTGAGGTTCTTTTGCAAGATTGGAGCTGTTACCCAGAAACAATAAAACGATGACAAGAAAGGGAATCCATATGCGTTTTCGCTGGAACCATTTCTTGTGTGGTCGATCATGATGGTTAGACATGATGAGATACTGCCCCTTCCTGAAATACTGTGATCATTGTAGCAAAACGCATGAGAGGAAGGTACACCCTTTAGGATTAGGGCTAAGGGCTTGGCATCATCGGAAAAGACTGGCACAATAGATGAAAGTGATAAACGTATGTATGTAGCGCAAGGGGAGGTTCCATGAAAATCGCATTACACCAAATCGCTTATCAAATAGGCATGCACCCTACCGAGATGGCGAAGCTTGTCTACGATGGAGAAATAACTGGAGATGTACCTGACCGCAATCCCCAAGCGAAGGATGCTTGGGTTGATTTGCACTCCCTGCGGAACTTCATTCAATGGCGATATGATCAGGGGCGTTATGATCAGATGTTCTATGATAAAGCTATGCGTCACCTGAACAAAGCCATGCCAAAAAAATAAGAGCAAATAATAGGAGGAGAAACATGCAAGACTATATTATTTACTGCTTGGTTCCTAAGGCATATTGGAAAAAGCGGATCGATCAGGATCACTATTTACCAAGGGATTACGAACAGGAAGGCTTCATTCACGCAACGAAAGGGAACGAGCTGCTTGAAAAGGTAGCGAACCGCGTCTACGCACAGTTTGACGAAGAGCTGTATGTACTTGTTGTGGATGAGACGAAATGTACTTCCGAAGTCAAATACGAGGCTGCGAAGGATGGATTGCTGTATCCGCACATCTACGGACCGTTGAATCAAGATGCGATCGTGGATAAGAAACAAATGGAGCGGATAGACGGCCAGTGGCGTCTAGGAAAGTCCATCCGCTAGTCTTTACCAGTTAAACCATTTGAGTAACGCAAGCACTTCTTCGCGCTTGGCCTCAGGCAGCTTGTCTAGTCTGCGCAAAAGGAGATCGATTCTCATGCGTTGTTCGACTTCAGATTCAGGTACCTTTTGTCCCTTCATCCAGTGTCGTTTCAGTCGTACGGGATCGGTATCAGCGATGATCCGAAGCAGCTTTCTTTCCAACAAATCTAAGGAAGCCATAGGTGAAACCCTCTTTTTCTTTTCATCCGTTTCTTCCATTATAACATGGGTACATAAAGAAACCATGATTGGCGCACAATGGTAAAGGTGTTAAATAAACCTTTTGTAGGAGGCGTATGATCATGGCGAAACCGGATGACCGTTCGGACAACGCAGAGAAACTTCAAGAGATGATTTCCAATACAGAAGAGAACATTCGTGAGTCCGAAGCGTATATGGCAGCCAACGATGGCGAGATTTCTGCGGAGGAAAGAGCGAACCTCGAAGCAAAAAATCAGCGTCGTGGAGAAAGCATCGAAGGATATCGTGCAGAGATCAAGGATGAATCTTCTCAGGCTTAAAAATGTATACAAACGTCTGTCGCCAACGAAGCGTCAGGCGTTTTTTCTTGTAATCAGGTAAAAGTCGGGGGAAAGTGTAACAAAACATGATTTGTTTTGCGAAACATGGTAATCTGTAATGGTACAATTTGAATAAAGAGGAGAAAGACTATGAAACGACCAGAAGATACTCGCGTCGTTGTCGGCATGTCCGGCGGGGTCGACTCCTCCGTGACGGCTTACCTGCTCAAACAACAGGGATATGACGTCATCGGCATCTTCATGAAAAACTGGGATGATACCGATGAATTCGGCCACTGCACGGCGGAAGAAGACTTCCAGGATGTCCGGCGCGTCTGTGAACAGATCGGCATTCCATATTACACCGTGAACTTTGAAAAAGAATACATGGACAAGGTATTCCAGTATTTTTTGGATGAATATAAACGGGGGCGTACACCGAATCCGGATGTCATGTGCAACCGTGAAATCAAGTTCGGTGAGCTTCTTGCCAAGGTCATGGATCTTGGAGCAGATTATATTGCCACCGGTCATTACGCGCAGGTCAAGTACATCGATGGCGAATACAAGCTGATTCGCGGAGCTGACAACAACAAGGATCAGACTTACTTCTTGAATGTACTGGGGCAAGAGCAGTTATCCAAAACGATGTTCCCGATCGGTCACCTTCCGAAGCCTCAAGTGAGGGAGATCGCTGAGAAGGCAGGGCTCTATACAGCGAAGAAGAAGGACAGTACTGGTATCTGCTTTATTGGGGAGCGTAACTTCCGCGAGTTCCTGCAAAACTACTTGCCTGCCAAGCCAGGGAATATCGAGACCGTGGATGGAGCAGTTATTGGATCGCATGATGGACTGATGTACTATACATTGGGTCAGCGACAAGGCTTGGGAATTGGCGGAGGTCATGGCAGCAGTGGACAACCATGGTTTGTTGTCGACAAGGACCTGGAACGCAATGTACTGATCGTCGGAGAAGGCTCTGATCATATCCGTCTGTATTCGAAGAGTCTCTTGGCAACCAATGTAAGCTGGGTAAGCGATAAGAAGCCAGCGGATACATTTACGTGTACAGCCAAATTCCGTTATCGTCAGCCGGATCAAGGAGTAACTGTACACCTGCGTGAGGAAGGAACGGTGGAGGTTGTTTTTGATCAACCGCAAAAAGCCGTGACGCCTGGTCAAGCCGTTGTCTTCTATGATGGAGAAGTATGTTTGGGTGGCGGTACGATTGACAAGGTACGCTTAGTCGATAAAGAGAACTAAGATAGACGGGGGAAGCACTCGGTGGATGCGACAAAAAAATCAAAAGTGATTATCGTTTCGTTTATGGTTGGAGCCATTCTCTTAGCGGTCGTTGCTTACCTGGGGATGTCAGCGCTGGGTGAAGAGCATATGGCGGCGATTCAGAAAGTCATCAAGGAGAACGGTGGAGTTGTAGCGGAAGGTGGAGTAACAGCTGTGCCACTTGAGGAAAGTCCATTCACGGATAGTGGAAAAGGCAATACAATCTACCGTATTCACTACACGAAAGATGGGCAAACTCTGACAGCTTGGTTTCGTGCCGATAATAATTCCTCCATTAAGAAAGAGCCGGAAGCATGGATTCTTCCGTGAAACAAGGATAAACCTGACTGGGAGAGTGAGAGTATCACATGACCCAATATGATGGACTGCGTGAGCTGGCTGAACTGATTGGAAGACTCGAGCCCGATTTAGCGAGTGCACAATTAAGTATTCTTGCTCATGAAAATAAAGAGACAATCGCTACACTGTTAGTGGAAGGACTCGGGACGAAGGTTCCCGTCCAAAATAGCTCCGGTGAATATGCGAATCATTTGGCGGTTCTGCGGGTAGGAGCGAACAAGTACACCTTCGCGCAAGATTGGAGAGAAGTGTACATCAGTGAAATCAATTACTGTGCTTGCCGTATTCCTCCAGGGTCACATGGACTATTGGTTCACCATATCGATTACCCGGGCGTGATTTATGATGTCTCACAAAAACTGGCCGACCATGAAATCAATATTTCCAAGCTGAATGTGTCGCGTGAGCAAAAGGGGAAAAATGCCCTGCTCATCTCTGTGACCGATGAAGAAATAACACCGACGATTGTATCCGCCATCGAAGAGCTGCCCAAAATCACCAAAGTGTTGTCTCTTCAGTAAGAGAGCCATTACACAAACAAAAACTGCCCGTTTTAGCGGGCAGTTTTTTTCGTGGCGAACTTGATTCCCTGGCTGATTAAGACAGGCAAGACCGACGAATGATTCTCGTCAGGATATTCTTTAAAGGATGCCTTGATTTGACCATGGCCCATAGAGGACAATCGTTCGATCATCGCCAGTGATTTTTCCTTGACGAAAAAGCGGCTGTCGTTTTCCAGCTCCCCGATGGTGAGGAGAGCATGGACGTCGAGGTCCTCTGTAAGCAAGGACGGCAGCTGCAGCTCCTTCGCTAGCAGTACACTCTCATTCCAATGGATCGAGGGACTGCCTGCTATATACCGCTGGAAAGCATGTGGTCTCGACAAAAGAGCATGCAAGACTAATAAACCGCCCAGCGAATGCCCAAAAATAGCTTGTTGTGTCCGATCGATCGGGAAATCTTGTTCGATGCGAGGCTTGAGCTCAACCTCCAAAAAGTCGAGGAACTGATCTGCTCCACCCATTTGCGGCCAATCCGTGCCTTTTGGGTTGCCAGGAAGCTCCGAGACGGGAACCTCGTACGTGTAATCGTAGAAACGGGCAGGGTGGAATGGGCCGTCTGTAGAATAGCCAATCCCGACTACGATAGCGGGATACACGCCTGTTCGCTCTGGACCACGCGATTGTATCCGTATGGCTTCCGTCATCGTGGCAAAAACAGAGTTGCCATCTAGCAGGTAAATGACGGGAAACCCTGATTCCGGTGGCGTTTCTGCAGGTACACTTATGAAAATGTGATATTCACGCTCATTATATGTCATGATTTTGCTGTAGGTACGAGGAATGACAACAGCTTGATAGTCGGTGCTTTTCATAAGGGCAGCTCTCCAATCCGTCTATAGCAAACCAACACGCACAAAAACTATTATATGGACGAAAACCAGAGATTGGCAATAGTCGAAAAGGGAGAATAGTTAGTTTTCCTAAATAGCGCATACGGAGCTTGACTCCTACGATATATTGATGTAAAGTAAGTTTTACCAACTACATATTGATGCGGTAAGGTGTTTACCAGCCAGATTTGGTAGACTTAATAGGGAAGTCGGTGAGAGTCCGACGCGGTCCCGCCACTGTAATGAGAGAGTTCCATTTCAGCAGTTAAGCCACTGATCAAAGAGGATCGGGAAGGCGATAATGGAGCGATGATCCAGAGCCAGGAGACCTGCCTAACCGCTTGCACTGTATAACCTACGGGAGATAGGGAAGTGTTCGAGCGCTCAATTCGCTTTTGCGGATTGCTAGATGGCAGTCATCACGCGCATTCGGCATGTAAACGTCGGATGCGCTTTTACTTTGGCTAAAATACATACATTTAGAGTAAAACTAGCAGGATAGGATGAGGGACATGCTAATCGCTTATGATTCAAAAACAGGAAACGTCCGAAGATTCGTCAATAAAATTGATTTCCGACATGTGGAAATTGATCCAGATATGGTGTTGGAAGAGCCATTCGTTTTGATTACATACACGACGGGATTCGGACAAGTGCCAGAGAAAGTGGCAACGTTCCTGAAGCGAAATCATGTCAATCTGCGCGGCGTGTCTGCCAGCGGAAACCGCAACTGGGGTACGAGCTTTGCCAAAAGTGCGGATACGATCGCGAACCAATATGGTGTTCCGGTGATTTCCAAATTCGAACTGTCCGGTACCGGCCGGGATGTGGAACAATTTACGAGTGGGGTGGCAGCAATTGCGGCATATTGAATTGAACAACCAACTGATGCAGCGTGGCAACGACGGATTTTACCAACTGGAAAAGGATCGGGAAGCAGTCGCGGTCTTCATGGAAGAAGTAAAGTCCAAGACGATGACCTTTAACAGTGTCAAAGAGCGCATGGACTATTTAATCGAGAATGACTTCTACGAAAACGTCTATGAAACATACACAGTTGAACAGGTCGACGAAGTATTTCGTTTGGCCTATGACGCTGCTTTTCAATTTGCTTCGTACATGGCCATCTCCAAATTTTATAAAGATTATGCACTGAAAACGGACGATAAATCGATGTATCTGGAGCAGTATCCAGATCGAGTGGCCATTGTGGCCTTATCACTCGGACAAGGTAACTTCGAGCTCGCCAAGCGTTTAACCGTATCCATGATGGATCAACGCTTGCAGCCTGCGACGCCGACCTTCCTGAACGCAGGCAAAAGCCGCCGTGGGGAAATGGTCTCCTGCTTCCTGCTCGAAATGGATGATTCTCTGAACTCTATCAACTTTATTTTGGGAACTTGTATGCAGCTATCCAAAATTGGCGGCGGTGTAGCTGTGAACCTGTCCAAGCTTCGCGGACGCGGAGAGCCGATCAAAGGCGTCGAGGGCGCAGCGAAAGGTGTCATGCCAGTCCTCAAGCTGTTGGAGGATGCGTTTTCCTACGCAGATCAAATGGGGCAGCGCAAAGGCTCAGGTGCTGCGTATTACAACATCTTCGGTTGGGATATCAACGAATTTCTCGATTGCAAAAAGATCAACGCGGATGAAAAGGCACGTATCAAAACGTTGTCTATCGGCTTGATCGTGCCGAACGTTTTCTACAAGCTGGCAGAAGAAAACAAGCCGCTGACCGTTTTCGCTCCGTACTCCGTGTACAAGGAATATGGCGTGCATCTGGATGATATGGACCTGGACGAAAAGTACGAAGAGCTCCTGGCAAACGATCGCGTTAAGAAAAAGACGGTGATGAGCGCTCGCGAGATGTTGACGAAAATCGCGATGATTCAAATGGAATCAGGCTATCCGTACATCATGAACAAAACGAATGCGAACAACAACCATGCGTTAAAAGATCTCGGTTCGGTGAAAATGTCCAACCTGTGCACGGAAATCTTCCAGCTCCAGGAGACTTCGACCATCACCAATTACGGAGAGATGGATATCATTCGTCGCGATATTAGCTGCAACCTGGCTTCCCTGAATATCGTCAACGTGATGGAACGCAAAATGATCCGAGAATCCGTTCACGAAGGAATCGAAGCGATTACAGCCGTGAGCGACATGACTCGTGTTGAAAACGCACCCGGCGTTCAAAAGGCAAACCGTGAGCTTCACTCTGTTGGTCTCGGCGCGATGAACCTGAACGGTTATCTGGCAAAGAACAGAATCGCTTACGAGAGTGAGGAAGCCAAGGATTTCGCGCGTACGTTCTTCATGATGATGAACTTCTACTCCTTGGAAAAAAGCATGGAAATCGCGAAGGACACGGGCAAGACCTTCATGGGCTTTGAACAATCGGAATACGCCAAAGGCACGTACTTCACCAAATACGTGACGAACGATTACAGCCCGCGTACTGAAAAAGGAAAGCTTCTTTTCGAAGGAATGCACATTCCGACGCCTGAGGATTGGGCGGATTTGCAACAAAAGGTACAAAAGTATGGCGTTTACCATGCTTATCGTTTGGCGATTGCTCCTACACAGAGCATTTCTTACATTCAGAATGCGACTTCCAGTGTGATGCCAATCGTAGAGCATATCGAAACGAGAACGTATGCCAACTCTACGACGTATTACCCGATGCCGTATTTGTCGCAGGAAAACTATTTCTACTACAAATCTGCGTATGTCATTGATCAATTCAAAGTCATTGATTTGATTGCAGAAATTCAAGAGCACGTCGACCAAGGAATTTCGACCGTGCTACATGTGAATAGCAATATTTCAACCAGAGAGCTGGCTCGCTATTACATTTACGCAGCGAAAAAAGGCTTGAAATCGCTCTACTACACGCGTACGAAGCATTTGACGGTAGAAGAGTGCATTAGCTGCGCCGTTTAATAATAGGAAACCCAACATTTCTCTCGAATAGTAAAGGCTAGGAAAACTTTCGAGAGGGTTGGGTGTAAATGAACAAGTCGGCATCATTTTTACCAGTAGTCGAACATGTGAAAAAGACCTCGGGAACAGTTGTAGGAACGGGCGCTGCCGTCCTCGTTATCCACAAAGATCAAGTAGTCGTTGAAGAATATTGGGGAAAGCAGGGTACCGCGGCCGATGCCAGACTGGTACAAGCTGATACGCAATTTCACGTCGCATCTGTTCGGAAAAGCTATATAGGATTCGCAGTTGCGTACGCAGTACACCATGGTTACATCCACTCCATCAATGATGCGGTCACGAAGTATTTGCCCGAACTGGATTCCGATTTGCTCTCTCAAACAACAATTCGCCATCTGCTTACACATACACACGGCTTGAACCTTCTCGGAGATGAGATGATTCGTGAATTTCCTGCTGGTTCGAGCTGGTCGTATCGTAACGTCGGGATCGAGATGCTGACTCAGATCGTTTTCAAGACGACAGGAAAGACGATTGCGCAAATTGTATCTGGACAAGTATTCGAGCCGTTAGGATTGAGGGAGTCAGGGTGGTACGGGCATTTTCATGAAAGGCTGGTTGAAGTGATTCGGCTGCCAGGTGACACGAGCTGGCGAACCAGTGATAGCACCGATGGAGACCAGATGAATATGTACGTGTCCACAAGAGAACTCGCTTATTGGGGCTACTTGCATTTGAAGCAAGGAATAATTGGCGGGAAGCAGGTAGTGGAAAAGGAAATTATCGAGTTGGCTACGTCCTTGCAAAGTCCAAGTACCATCGAGAAGGATTTGCCGCAAAACGGATTTTTATGGTTTGTAAAGGATTTGCCTGCCGCCAAGACAGAAATAGGAGAAATGGTACCGAAAGGCTCCTACCAAATTCTTGGATATACAGGAGTGACACTGTTGGTTATACCCGATCATGATTTGGTGGCGGTGCGTATGTTTAACAGTTTTGGTTCTCCGCCGGGCTATGATTATTTGGCTGATGTTCGCGGCTTCGGAGACCAGATCATGCAATGTTTGGAAGAACTAGATTCATAGAAGGATCAAGCACATAGAGAAGAGGAACGCCAAATGAAAGCTGTCAATTGGAACAGGCCGGACGACGATTTTACGATGACGTTTTGGAATCAAAACATCATGCAGTTCTGGACCGATGACGAGATTCCACTATCAGATGACAAGATGTCCTGGATGGAGCTCAGTGCGACTGAACGGGATACCTATAAAAAAGTTTTGGGCGGTCTTACCTTGCTGGATACGGTTCAGGGCGGGGTAGGAATGCCGAAGATCATGGAGCATGTCGATGGACTGCAACGAAAAGCGGTTCTCGCCTTCATGGGCATGATGGAGCAAATCCACGCCAAATCTTACAGCAGTATTTTTACTACGCTGGCATCGACTGAAGAAATCGACGGCATTTTTGCTTGGGTAGAAAACAATCCGCATTTGCAAAAGAAAGCGGCTCTTATCTCCAAGCGTTATCAGGAAATCTCGACCCAGAAAGACTTGTATATGGCGATGGTAGCGTCCGTCTTCCTGGAAAGCTATCTGTTCTACAGCGGCTTCTTCTATCCGCTCTTCCTGGCTGGGCAAGGGAAAATGACAAGCAGCGGGGAAATCATCGACCTGATTGTTCGAGACGAGAGCATTCACGGACTCTATGTCGGTGTTCTCGCGCAAGAAGTATATCAACGTCTGAGTGTAGTTGAGCAAGCAGCGGCAAAAGAGGAGCTGTATGCGCTTCTGCATGAGCTGCAAGAGAATGAAGAGGCCTATACGACTTCGTTGTATACGGAAATTGGCTTGGCAGACGAAGTTCACGCCTACGTGCGCTACAACGCGAACAAGGCATTGATGAATCTGGGTCTGGACCCGCTTTTCCCGGAGGAAGAAGTGAACCCGATCGTGCTGAATGGCATTCGCACGCAAACGAAGCAGCATGACTTTTTCTCGAAAAAAGGAAATGGCTATGTCCGCACCTTGAACGTAGAGCCGTTGACGGACGATGATTTTCGTTTTTAGTATGACAAAAAATGGATTCTGTGTTACTGTATGAAAAGAATGCTGCCCTGCTTGTTAATAGGGGCACTTCAAGATAACCTTACAATTTCATATAAGTGGGAACAGGTTCTTTGGTCAGCCAGATCGACCAAGGATGAAAAGGGAAGTCGGTGAGAATCCGACACGGTCCCGCCACTGTATGAGGGGAGTCGGCACATTGATGCGCCACTGATCCAAATGGATTGGGAAGGCATGTGCAGATGATGATCCCAAAGTCAGGAGACCTGCCTGTTTCGACGACACTGCTTAACCTACGGGAGATAGGGAGGTGTTAGGATGCTGTGATCTCAGTGCTTATTTGGCATTTCTAACGTTCTTTTTGATCGTTGGAGATGCCTTTTTTATTGGGTGGATTCGAGTCATGATCGATAAAAGAATGGAGAGGAAGCTCATGAAAAGCAGCAATTTGGGATATCCACGAATCGGTAAGAACCGGGATTGGAAGAAGGCCTTGGAGGCATTTTGGGCTGCGACCATGGATGAATCGAGCCTGGTACAGCAAATGGAGCAAATCCGTCATCAGCATCTACTGCGTCAACAGGAAATAGGGGTTGAACTGATCCCGGTGGGTGACTTTACGTATTACGACCACATGCTGGATATGGCTGTGATGTTCGGACTCGTCCCGAAACGCTATGAATACGAGGGAGGTCCAGTATCGCTTCCCACATACTTCGCCATGGCGCGCGGTTCGAAGGACGCAGTAGCTTGCGAGATGACGAAATGGTTTAACACGAACTACCACTATATCGTACCTGAGTTTGGCGAACGGCAACCAGCCATTACGGAGAACAAACCTCTTCAAGCATTCTTGGAGGCTAAAGAAAAGCTCGGGATCATCGGGAAGCCTGTCATCGTCGGTCCGTATACGTTTGTCACGCTGTCCAAGGGGTATGCCAAATCAGAATTTGAGCACGTTCTGGATCAGCTCGTTCCACTCTACATTAATATTCTCCAAGAGCTGGAGCTGCATGGCGTGGAATGGGTGCAAATGGACGAGCCGGCATTTGTGCTGGATGTTTCGGAAGCTGATCGGGCTATCATTACACGCATCTATGGGCAAATCGTTCAGGCACTGCCGCATCTACAGCTGATGCTACAAACGTATTTTGAAGCGGTGGATTGGTACGAGGAGCTCGTTTCCCTGCCTGTTCAAGGCATCGGTCTTGATTTTGTGCACGGGGAAAAACGCAATCTGGCCAATCTGAAAGCATACGGTTTTCCAGAAGATAAGGTTCTCGCGGCGGGTATCATCGACGGTCGAAATATATGGCGTGCGTCCATTGATGAGAAGTGGGAGCTCGTCAAAGACATTTCCGACGTCGTTCCAATCGAAAAGCTGTGGCTACAACCATCGAGTAGCTTGTTACATGTACCTGTATCAGTTGATGCCGAGACCGATTTGCCAGAGGAAGTCATGCCCGCATTGGCGTTTGCCGACGAAAAACTAGGGGAAGTACAGCTTCTAGTCCAAGGATTCCGATATGGAAAGTACGTCATTTCAAAAGAGATTGCGCAAAATGAAGCTGATCTGCTCAAGCTGGCATTGTCCCCAGCAAGGAATCGGCAGGAAGTGAAGCTTGCTTTACGTCAATTGGCTGCTATGAAGCCTGAAAGAAACGTCTCTTACCTGGAGCGTCGAGAGATTCAACAGCATACGTGGAAGCTGCCACTGCTGCCAACTACCACAATCGGGAGCTTCCCTCAGACCTCGGAGGTGCGCCAAGCCCGCCAACAGTTTAAAAAAGGCAATTGGACAGCCGAGCAGTACGATGCTTTTATCCAGGGGCAAATCAAGGAATGGATCGATATACAAGAAGAACTCGGTCTGGATGTCCTCGTCCATGGAGAGTTCGAACGGACAGATATGGTGGAATATTTCGGCGAAAAGCTCGCTGGTTTTTTGTTCACGAAAAACGGCTGGGTGCAGTCGTATGGCTCGCGTTGCGTGAAGCCACCCGTTATTTATGGAGATGTGGAGTTTGTTTCCCCGATGACGGTCAAAGAGAGTGTGTATGCAAAATCATTGACGGACAAACCAATGAAAGGCATGCTAACTGGACCAGCAACCATTTTGAATTGGTCGTTCGCCCGGGTCGATATCACCAAGCAAGAGGTGTGCGAGCAAATCGCCTTGGCATTGCGAAAAGAAGTAGAAGCCTTGGAAGAAGCGGGCATTCACATGATTCAAGTCGATGAGCCAGCGCTGCGCGAAGGATTGCCGCTTAAAAAAGAAGAGCAGCCAGCTTATCTTGATTGGGCCGTCAGAGCATTTCGCCTAGCGACGTCCACAGTTGCTCCGAGCACCCAAATTCATACGCATATGTGCTATTGCGAATTCCATGATTTTATGGATGTCATCAGCGAACTTGATGCTGATGTGATTTCGATTGAAACATCACGCAGCCATGGAGAGCTCGTGTCTGTTTTCGAAACAGGTACGTATGACAAAGGCATCGGGCTCGGCGTATACGATATCCATAGCCCTCGAATTCCAGCTGTCTCAGAAATGGAAGATATGGTCGCACGGGGTGTACAAGTACTTCCGCCAGGTCAATTTTGGATTAACCCGGACTGCGGTCTGAAAACAAGGGGCAGAGAAGAAACCGTTCAGTCATTGCGAAACATGGTTGCGGCAACGAAGGCAATTCGGAGTCGTTTGACAGCCCAGCCGTAAAGTTGCACACCATGAGAGGAGCCACCCAAATGATGACGGAAGCACGACCGATTCAACAATCAAGAACCTTCTTGACTGATCTCGTCTTACCACCTGATACGAATCACCATCATACCATTTTCGGTGGGAAAGTCATGGCATATGTGGACAAGATCGCCTGCATCGCAGCCATGCGACATTGCCGTAAGCCCGTTGTCACTGCGTCCAGCGATTCCTTCGATTTTCTCGCGCCGATCAAGACGGGGGAAGCGATCAACCTGGAAGCGTATGTCACTTGGACCCATAAGACATCCATGGAAGTATTCGTGAGGGTGGAAGCAGAGAATTTGTTAACCGGGGAAAAACGTATGACAGCACGCGCCTATTTGACGATGATTGCTCTCGATGAACACGGAAAGCCGACGCTTGTACCAGGTGTCATTCCTGATACAGAAGAAGAATGCAGGCAGTATGAAAAAGCAAAGGAACGCCATGCATTGAGAAGGGAGCGGAAGGTAGAGATGTAGAAAGCGAACCCCGAATCATCGCTCCAATTATCCGAATCCAATCACACTGGTAGAAGGGCAAAGGGTTCGATTGGGAGAGCTGTATGATGGTCCGGAAAATTGGCACAATTGGCGGTATTGCCACACCTTGGATGAACAGCTGGAGGGCTGGGTACCTGAGCAAATCATTGAAAAAGATGGGGAGATTGGGATTTTGACCACAGCTTACACGGCAAAAGAGCTAAATGTGGACGCTGGTGATCGCGTAGTCTCTATGCATGAGTTGAATGGCTGGAGTTGGTGTGAATTAGAGAGCACTGGGGAATACGGCTGGATTCCAAATGATTGTCTCAGCACGGAACGATAAAGATGAGGGAAAGGGCACTTCCAACTATGGGGTCCCTTTTGTTTTACACCAAAATGAAGCGAAAACTACATTTTCTCATAAGTATTGAAGTGATTTCTTGCAAGAGATATACTATTCTCAAAATTAACGCAAATCCGAGTGATAAAGGAGCTCCTGGCATGGCACAACTCGTAAAAGAACGGATTCGGAAGCAGTATGGAAAGCTGACAGCAAGCCAAAAAATCATCTCCAAGATCGCTATTGAAAAGCCGAGCCTGCTTGCGATCCATACCGCCAAAAAAATCGCTGATTTGACGAATACCAGTGAAGCGACCGTCATTCGCTTTTGTTACGCATTGGGTTACTCCGGATACACAGAGCTTCAAGAAGAAATCAAAAAGTCACTGTTGATAGGAGACCAAAGGAGGGGGCCGATCGAGAAATATCGAGATACCGAGGTTGCGCTCGATAAGAGCAATTACGCACATCAAGTAATGGAGAGTGACATTGCGTATCTTCAACAAGCCTTGCAGCAAATTGACTACACCTTGCTGCAAGAGGCGGTCAAGAGCATCGTGGCTGCAAATCGAATCGTGGTGGTAGGTTTTCGTTGGTGCCATATTCCTGCCAAATGGTTGTTCCAGACGTTGAATGCAATTAAGGGAAACACACATCTGTATACGGGAGCAGTTGATAACGCGGACTACTTTCTCACCGAACGAGAGCAAGAGTGGCTGGTCATTGCGATATCATTTCCTCGTCATCCCAGCGAGACGGTCGCAATGGTTCACTCAGCAAAAGAGCTGGGGGCGAAGGTTTTGGCGATTACGGAAGGCGAGCTCTCACCCATCAGTCAAGTGGCCGATCATCTTCTGAAAATCACCACACCCCAACCTGCTGCCACTAGCGGAATGCCCACATTATTCTCCATGCTGAATGTTTTGATCAAAGGCGTCATGCTCCACGATGCGGAAAATGTACAGAAACGATTGCAGCACTATGATGAAATCAGCTCAAAGCTCTATTCTTTTGTCGGAGAGGAAGAGGAAGACTTCTCGATCTTTTGAGATGAGAAAGATGTGCAAAGGGAAAGGGGAAAATCCTGCCAATGACGAAGCCAATTTGGTTTACAGCAACTGGTGACAGCTTCATTACACGCAATTTGCCATACAGGGACCAGGCTTTTCACGAAGTATCCGGTTTGCTGCATCGTGCGGACGTACGCATTGCGAATCTGGAGACAACCGTACACGATAACGAAGGCTATCCGAGCGCGCAAAGCGGAGGCACGTGGGCGATGTCACCACCTTCTGTTTTGCAAGTCATGAAAGATTACGGCTTTAACATGATTGGGTGGGCGAATAACCATACGCTCGATTATTTGTATGGCGGTCTAGAAGCGACCGAGCGATATCTCAATGAATACGGCTTCGTCCATGCAGGTGCAGGCAAAAATCTCGCAGAAGCGGGAGCGCCGCGTTATCTCGAATGCGAAGGAGCAAGGGTAGCCTTGATTGCCGCGACGTCGACCTTTCATCCATGGTGGGCGGCCGGTGATCAGCGATCGGATAGTATCGGCAGACCAGGAATCAATCCGATGCGCTATGTAATGACACATCACGTCACGGAAGAAAAGCTGGCTGATTTGAGAGCCATTGCGGAATCTACGGACATTAACGCCTTCAACAAGCTTCTGATCGAGGAAGGCTTCATGAACGATCCGGGTAAGGATGTCTTTCTGTTTGGAAATGCACGGTTCATGGTAAGCGACGAAGAGGGAACAACTACCCAACCGCATCCGCGTGATTTGAACAGAATCGTCAAAACGATTGAGGAGGCCAAAAGGCGCGCTGATTACGTCATCATGAGTATCCACGCGCATGAGATGAAGGGTGAAGCAAAAGAGATTGCGGCTGATTTCTTGCCTGTATTTGCAAAAGCTTGCATCGATGCGGGTGCCCATGCAGTGGTAGGTCACGGGCCACATTTATTACGAGGTATTGAAATCTACAACAATCGGCCGATCTTTTACAGCTTGGGAGATTTCATTTTCCAGACCGAAGCGGTTACCAGTCAGCCCGCTGATTTCTATGAGCATTATGGCCTGAACCACACCCATACTGTGGCAGATGCCTTAGAAGCGATGAGTGCCAACTACACACGCGGTCTGTGTGTTCATCAAGAGGTGTGGGAGTCCGTCATTCCATTGTGGAAAATGCAGGACGGTGAACTGCTCGAATTGGAGCTGCATCCGATTGAATTAGGTTTTGATCTGCCTATTCATCGCATGGGATGGCCGAAATTGAGCGCGGATGCATCCATATTGGAAGGGCTAAAGACGTTAAGTGAACCATATGGCACGGTCATCGAAATTAAGGATGGGATTGGACGTGTGAGACTTGCAAAGTAACAGCCAAGCATGCGCTAACCGCGAAAAAGAGAGGGGGGAATGAGGTGCCTGCGACACTGGCTGGATTTGCAGAAGATATCGAACGCAGAAGACAGGACTGGCATGTGCCAGGCTGCGCGGTGGCGGTCATAGAAGAAGGGGAAGTCATTTTTTCCAGAGGCTTTGGCTCTTGCCGAGAAGGAGAGGCCACTCCCATTACGCCCAAGACGCTTTTTCCGATTGCATCAGCCACAAAACCATTTACCGCACACAGTCTCGCCATCCTCGTCGAGAAAGGCATTTTGAATTGGGATACTCCGCTTCAACAATATTGGCCCGAATTCAGGCTGTTTGACCCTGTCGCCTCCAATCGACTGACGGTACGTGATTTGCTTTGCCACCGATCAGGCTTATCTCGACATGATTTACTATGGTACCAATCACCTCTGTCCCGTTTGGAATTAATGGAGCGACTACGCTATTTGGAACCAAGCAAAGATTTTCGCTCCGCTTATCAATACCAGAATCTGATGTATGCAGCAGCAGGCTACTTAGTCGAACGGTTGACAGGCTTGCCCTGGGAGACCTTTGTCAGAGAAAAAATCCTGCTGCCGCTCGGGATGAACAACAGCTGCTTTTCCTTACGAGAAGCTGGGGAAAAAGGCATGCTTGCCCATCCGTACATGAGGAATGGCGAGCGAGTAACGGAGGTTCCTTTTCTGAACAACGAGGCGATTGGCCCAGCCGGATCGATGATCGCAACACTCGAAGATATGTGTAAATGGCTGCGATTCCAGCTACAGCCGGACAATTCTCTGACGAATGCAGGAGAATCAATCATGTCCGCTTATATGCAGGAGGAGCTGCGGGCACCTCAAATTGCTGTAGGGCCATATCCCGCGACTTACCCTGAGGTCATGCTCAGCAGCGCGGCTCTTGGCTGGTTCGTCCAAGCCTATCGCGGGGAGCGCATGGTCTATCATGCGGGCAACTTGCAAGGATTTTCCTCTCTAATCAGCTTTCTTCCTGATAAAAAATGCGGAGTAGTCGTATTGAGCCAGGTAGACAATTCGCGCTTGCCGATGATTGTGACCCATGAAGCTTACGATCGAGTACTTGGACTATTGCCGGTAGATTGGCATGGAAAATTGAGAAGCGAAGACGAAAAAGAAGCGAATGAACGACAGGCACGTTACCGCGAGCTCCAAGAGATGAAAACGTCGCTCGGACTGCATGAGACATCCATCCTGCCAGAAAAAACATCCAATCAAGGTTGTGTGGGAATGTATCGTCATGCAGGCTACGGGCAGATTTCCGTGACGGAAGTAGAGGGAATCATGCATGCGAACTATAACAGTCTTTCATTTTTACTGGAGCCAATCGGAGAAAATCGCTACTTGGCCACTTACGATGAGACATACATTCTCTGCATGCCGATGACGTTTCAGACGGACTCGTCAGGGGAGGTTGTCAGCTTGTCCGCACCGTTCGAGCCAGTAACTGGTGCAAAAGAAATCATGTTTTCCCGCATCTGATTCTATTTTGAGGACAAATGGAGTGATTCAAATGATGGCCAGAATCACAATGATAATGTTGTTTGTGCTTTACATGATCAATTATGCGGATAAAACGATTGCGGGATATTCTGCTGTGCCGATTATGGATGAATTTTCATTAACCCAGAAGGAATGGGGGCTTGTCGGAAGCAGCTTTTACTGGTTTTTCTCCATCGCCGGAATTGTAGGGGCGGCGTTATCAGATCGCATTGGGACCAAAAAAATGCTGGCGATCATGGCACTCTCCTGGACCGTCATTCAATTTGGCGCTTACGCCATTGCTGGTTTGCCGATGCTTGTCGTTGCGCGAGTATTGCTTGGAATAGGGGAAGGGCCATTTTGGGCAACGGTTGTCAGTCATTTGAACAAATGGTTTCCAGAAGAAAAGCGCGGACTTGTTTATTCGACGGTGAACTTCGGAGCCTTTGTTGGTGCTGTTGCCTCTGCACCAGTCATCGTCGCGCTAATTGATAGCAATGGATGGCGATTTGCCTGGGCATTTATGGGCGCTCTCAGTTTGGTATGGCTCTTGATCTGGCTGTGGATTGGAAAAGAAAAACCACATGTCAGCGTCACTCTTGCAAAAGTCGAAGCTCCTACCTTACCAAAAGCGAAATGGTCGGATATATCTGGGGTCTTGCTCTCTTCTACTTTTATTTTCTGCTTCCTGATTTATTTCGCGCAAATCTGGGGTACGACTTTCGCGGCAGTATGGGAGCCTGTCTATCTCGTCAAGGTCTTCCAGTTTACCAATCAGGAAATGGCCTACGCGATTGCAGGTACTGGACTTTTGGCTGGGCTCATGACTATTCTGATTTCCTCGATTGGTGATCGTTTCTTTAAAAAGCATCGCAGCTATCGGAAATCATACGTAATGGTAGGTGGCGTATCCATTATTTTGGGTGGGCTGTGCTTTTACGGTGTAACCGTCGTGCAATCTACTGTGCTTGTGTTGATTCTGCTGTGCTTAGGGAAAGGATTTGCTTTTTCTGTGGGAACAGCGGCTTCCGTCATTGTCAGTAGCTTGCTCCCTGAACGGACGGGTCTTTTGGTAGGCGTGTTGTCCAGCTTGGTCACGTTGGCAGGAATTATCTCGCCACTGGTTACGGGTTCCATCGTGCAGGCAGCCGGGGATATTGGCACTGGTTTTGGCCATGCGATGATCGTCAACGGACTGCTCTTTATCATTTGCGGCGTGCTTTTCCTGCTCTTTGTGAAGCGCAATGAGCAAGCCAGTCAATCCGCCCCGCCAATCTCTCATGTTTCCTAAAAGAAACACTTTATAGGCTTGGTTCTAAATGTTAAAATTTTCTGAAAAGGGGGTAGATGTGTGATGTATCATTTGAATGAAAGCCTCATGCAGAGTGCGCAACAGTACCCGGATCGCCCAGCTTACATCTTCTTGGGAGAAACGACGACGTATGCGGACTTCAATCAGCAGGTCGACCATCTCGCAGCCGGACTCGCCAAGCACGGAATTGGAAAAGGGGACGCCGTTGCCTTGCTGATGGATAATCGACCACATTTTGTTAGCGCTTACTACGCCATTCTCCGTATTGGAGCGGTTGTTGTTCCGATGAACCCCATTTATACATCACGCGAAATTAGCTACATACTGGCGAATAGCAAGGCAAAGGCAGCCATTGCCTTATCTGCATTGCAGCCGGTATTGACCCCGATGAAGGACCAATTGGAAGATTTGCAACTACTCATATACACAGAAGCAATTGAAAATGAGGTAACAGTCGATCACCTCGTACAGGAAGGACAAGAATCGGACGCAGGATACGAGGAGCCGGAGCGCAACGAGGATGACCTCGCAGTCATTCTGTACACGTCAGGAACGACTGGTCAACCAAAAGGAGCGATGCTTTCTCACCGCAATATGGCCTCCAATGCGGAAGCGATGGGGATGCTGTTCGAGCTGGTGCCAGAAGATCGGATGGTGGCAGTTCTGCCGATGTTTCACGTCTTCTGCATGACGGTTTGTATGAACGGACCGATTCGCACTGGAGCGACTATCATCATCGTGCCTAGATTCCACCCGGTAGAGGTCGTTCAAACGATTCGCGAGCAAAAGGCTACGTGCTTCGCAGGTGTGCCGACTATGTACAACTACTTGCTGCAATTGCCGACAGCGACAAAAGACGATTTCTCCTCCATCCGTATTTACTGCTCGGGAGGTGCATCGATGCCAGTCGAGCTCTTGCACAAGTTCGAAGCGAAGTACGACGCCAAGGTGCTTGAGGGCTACGGTCTGTCAGAGGCAGCTCCGGCTACTACATTCAACCCGCTGCACGGGACGAGAAAGCCTGGATCAGTCGGGGTAGACATTCCATTAGTGAAGAACAAGGTCGTTGATCCTGAAGGAACGGAAGTAGCGCGTGGAGAAGTGGGTGAGCTCGTCGTCCAAGGGCCGAACGTAATGATGGGCTACCTGGGCTTGCCAGATGATACGGCCGCAGCGCTCCGGGATGGTTGGCTGTATACAGGAGACATGGCTCGTATGGACGAGGAAGGGTATGTGTACATCGTCGACCGCAAAAAAGACATGATTCTCGTCGATGGCTATAATGTGTATCCACGTGAGGTAGAAGAAGTGCTGTACCAGCATCCTGCGATCATCGAGGCAGCTGTGATCGGGATTCCTGACGAAGTGCATGGCGAAGCAGTCAAGGCATTCGTCGCTTTGAAGGAAGTCGCTGTCTCCCAAGAGGATATTGTGGCATTTTGCCGTGACAAGCTGGCGAAATACAAAGTTCCTCGTCAGGTCGAATTCGTAGCCGAGCTTCCGAAAAATAGTACGGGGAAAATCTTGCGGCGTTCGCTGCGAACATAATAGTTGCACAAAAGGGGAAGGGCGCTCAATGGGCGCTCTTTTTTTGTGTCATGGACCAAATCGGTTCCCTACACTTACCTTTATGTAAGTAACTGAAGGAAAAGTGCATACTTACAAAATTGTAGTGAGAACTTTATACTCAACAAGAAATCACCCTTCAAGGAGGACAAAATGTTGAGAACTCTTGTGATCGTAACGCACCCAAGCTTGGAAACATCCGTTATTAACAAGCGATGGGTAGAAGAACTGAAAAAATATCCAGAAAAGTATACCGTTCACGAATTGCATAAGGTATACCCTGATGGAAACATTGATGTGGAAAAAGAACAGCAATTGATCGAATCACATGGTCATTTGGTTTTACAGTTCCCGGTTTACTGGTTTAATTGTCCGCCACTCCTGAAAAAATGGCTGGACGATGTTTTTGCTTATGGTTGGGCTTATGGTTCAAAGGGAGGCGATAAACTAAAAAATCGCAAAGCAGCTTTGGCTGTGTCTGCTGGAATCAAAGAGGAAGATTATCGTGAGGAAGGAAGATACCGGTATACACTTGAACAAATTTTAACACCTTTTGAAACGACCTTCCTGTACTGCCAAGCAGATTATCGTTCGTTCTTTGCTTATTACGGTGCAGAAAATGAACCTGGCAAAGAAGATGTACCGACTGCAAGTGCATTGGATAAAAGCGCACAAGACTATATGGATTTCATTGACAACCTGTAATCGTTCGAATGAAAAAAGAAGTATTTCCTTTGTTGAGGAGATACTTCTTTTTACTGTCCGTAATAATTGCTATGCACGCTGCTGTACATCCACCTGAGCGGGCAAACTGTTGTTTTCTCCCCACTCGCACATCATATTTAAGATAGGAAGGAGAGAAAGACCACGTTCTGATAATGAATATTCGACTTTTGGAGGTACTTGGGGATATTCCTTTCGGATGATCAGGCCATCTGCCTCCAGCTCTTTTAACATGATGCTTAGCGTTTTAAAGGAAATGGTGCCGATACTTCGCTTCAGCTCATTATGCCGCATCACGTTATTTTCAGCTAGCCAATACAAAATAATCATTTTATATTTTCCGCCAATTAAAGCCAACGTATATCCAAATCCAGTTTCTTTTAGTGCTACGCCAGTTGGAACACAGGATTCACGCACAAAGCACACTCTCCTTTGTGAAGTATAGTTTGTAAATGCACATATATTACCATACATCATTATGCCTTTTTTTGAAAGTGATGCAGCCTGACTCGATTGACAGAAGGAGCAGTCAATGTTATCATCCTAGCTAATTATGAATGAGGAGGCTCGTTATCTATGTTACATTCCAAGCGTATTCGATAAGCTGGCAATAAAAAAGCGGATTTTTTATCCACCACAAATTGTGGGCTTTTTTTGAGCTGCTTATTATTACGGATGGTGACATAGATTGCGATTGGGAAGGCTTCTTTTGTCGTACCTTCCTATCGCCGTGTTCTCTAACGTGATCATGCAGATCTAGGCCCGTAATGTGGACTGGGATCTGTATTTTTTATTGCCAGAAAATCAAGCGTAGCGTGTGCTGCTTCCCTTTATTCGAAACGTAGAAAAAACGAAAAGGACTGAAAACGATGCGAACGATGTATATGCATTGGTACTTCTTTATATAATCCGCTCTCCTAAAATCGCAGGCTAACCTGCGAACGATAACAACTGCGATTTATAAGGAGGGCACGATGATGAATGTATTGTTGAAGGCAAAAGATATTTATGTGGAATATATGGGACGTGAAGTCTTAGATATTAACGAATTGGAGATTTATGACTATGACCGCATTGGTCTGGTAGGAGCGAACGGGGCAGGAAAGAGTACGTTGTTAAAGGTACTGCTCGGTGAGATGCCTTTACCGTATGGGAAAGTAGTACGGGAAGGGAATTTTGCTTACATCCCACAGCTGGAGGATGCGGTAGAACAAGAGATAAAGGATTATGCGGTGATGGGCAAGCTGGGAGTGGACCGATTACAGGAGCATAGGAGCGGCGGAGAAGACACACGGCTAAAGATCGCACATGCTCTGTCAGGAGAGGTACATGGAATTTTTGCCGATGAACCGACGAGTCACCTGGATCGCGATGGCGTAGACTTGTTCATCAACCAGCTGAAGTATTTCAATGGAGCTATGTTAATCATCAGTCATGACCGCTATTTCCTGGATAAAGCCGTCGATAAGATTTGGGAGTTGAAAGAGGGGAAGATTACCGAGTATTGGGGCGGATACTCCGAATACGTGGCGCAAAAGGAAGAGGAACGGCAACGCCAAGCTGAACAATATAAGCAGTTTACAGCGGAACGAGACCGTCTTGAGAAAGCCATCGCCGAAAAAAAGGATCAGGCACGAAAGCTGGATCAGAAGGCGAAGGGCGCTTCCAGAAAAAACAGTTCCGAGAGCGGGGGACGTTTGAGCCATCAAAAAACGGTCGGCAGCAAGCAGAAAAAGCTCCACAATGCAGCCAAAAATATGGAGCAGAGAATCGAAGCGCTTGGAGAAGTGAAGCCTCCTGAAACGATTCGTACCATTCAGTTTCGCCAGAGCAAAGCATTGGAGCTCCATAATCCATACCCAATCGTGGGGAAGGATATAAGCAAGCAGTTTGGGGACAAAATCATATTCGAGCAGGCTTCCTTCCAGTTTCCGTTGGGGGCCAAGATAGGCCTCGTTGGCGGAAATGGAACAGGCAAAACAACGCTCATGAAAATGATCATGGATCGCGAAGAAGGCATCTGCTTGTCACCCAAAGCGGAAATCGGCTACCTTTCTCAGGATGGCTACAAGTTTGACCGCAATCAGGGTGTGATGGAGTTCATGCTCGAAAACTGCGATTACCAGGTTTCCGAAATTCGTGCTGTACTGGCCTCTATGGGCTTTTCTCATCAGGATGTACGCAAAGAGCTGTCTGCGCTCAGTGGTGGCGAGAGCATGAAATTACAGCTGGCTAAAATGCTGTTGGGGCGATTTAACATCTTGCTCATGGATGAACCAAGCAATTTTCTCGATCTTCCTACCGTCGAAGCGCTAGAAAACTTGATGAAAAGCTACGCGGGTACGATCATTTTCATCTCGCACGATGTCCGATTGTTGGAGAACGTAGCCGATATGGTCTATACCATCGACGATAAGAAAATCATTCGGAAGGTGTAACGCGTTTCGTTCATACAGCGATACTGCATGTCACGCAGTATCGCTGTATTTTTTTGCTGATGCCCTCTTTGCTTTTATACTTACAGTTGACTTTGCCCTTAGGGGAAGGGGTATAAGTAGATTATCGATGCGATCATGACCCATGGAGGTGAGCCTTTGCTAACGATTGGAGAATTCTCGAAGATATGCGGCGTGTCTACCAAAACATTACGCTATTATGCGGAAATCGGAGTAATGAATCCGGATGAGATTAATCCTGAAAATGGTTACCGGTATTATTCCCTCAGGCAATTAAAGAAGATGCTCTTCATCAACCGTTTGAAATCGTATCATTTTTCGCTGGATGAAATAAAAGCCGTTCTGGAATGGGAAGAAGATCAATTAGAAGAGAAGCTTGTTTCCGCCCTTCTTCGCAAGCAAAGGGAGATGAATGAAAAACGAAACGCTTTGGAGTATACCTTGCAACAACTGACCAATGATCTTGCCAATATGGAGCAGGGTATTCCCATGATGTCATATCTTGACAATATAGAAGTACAGCTTGTGGATACCCAGTCAATGCATATACTTTCAATTCGTCAGATGTTGAGTAGTGATGACTATGCTACAGGATATGGAATGTATTTTAGCAAGCTTTATGAAAGGATTGCCACTGAAAAACTTACTTTGCTCGGTACGCCGATGACGATTTATCACAGCCCTGAATTTAATCCTGCCGGAAACGATACCGAGTTCGCCCTTCCGATCGTGGAGGATGTAAAGGGTACAAGAGAGATGCCTGGGGGCATTTGCGCGAAGTCTGTAGGTAAGGGCCCCTATTCAGAATTGACAGCGGTATATGCCAGGCTGAGGGAATGGGTAGAAAATGAAGGCTATGAATTGGTGAGATCACCCTATGAAGTCTATGTAACCGCACCCGATCAAGCCAGTGTTCCTGAAGAGCTTGTAACGGAGGTGTATTTTCCAGTCAGAAAAAAATGAGGAGGGAATCATCATGCAAAGAAGCTATTGGCCCACTACAGAATGGCAAGCAGTAGACCCGGCCATCTTGAACATAGACGCTGAAAAACTAGCAGAGCTAGACCCTATCATAAAATCTACGTACAGCAACATAAACGGAATGGTTGTTGTGAGAAATGGTTATATCGCCCATGAAAGTTACTATCATGGCTATGGACCTGAAGATAGGCATCATATAGCTTCTGTAACGAAAAGTATCTTGTCTGCCCTTATTGGCATTGCTATAGATGCAGGGCTTATCAAAAACGTCGACCAAAAGGTGCTGGATTTTTTTCCAGACTATGCTCCCGATTCTATTGATACGCAAAAACGAGAAATTACGATACGCCATCTTCTCACGATGACAGCGCCTTATCCTTTTGAGGATTGGCACGAACCACTGGACGAGATGTGTATGCAGTCCGATTGGATAACATATACCCTGGATATGCTCGGGCAAAAGGGAAAGATTGGAGCGTTTAAATATTCGACTGCCGGGGCGCATCTGCTTTCAGCGATCCTCACACGCAGTACAGGAAAAAGTGCCAGAGAATTTGCCAACGAACGCTTGTTTACACCCATCGGAATGGAATCAATCCCAGATTATGAAATGAAGTCGTTTGCGTTTGAGGATTTATTCGGTAAAGATGTGAGAGGATGGGTAAAAGATCCAAACAACAACTCCACGGGAGGTTGGGGGCTCACGTTAACTCCCCGTGACATGGCGCGTTTTGGTTTACTCTATCTGAATCGTGGCTGTTGGGACAATCATCAGATCATTCCTGAGGCTTGGATAAATGAATCAACCATTATGAACCCCAATCAATACGGGTATCTATGGTGGTTACGTGAAGAAGACGGTGTTTTTTCATACGCTGCAATGGGCGATGGCGGTAATGTTATCTGCTGCATCCCGGAAAAAAACCTCGTCGTAGCCATCGCATCGAATTTCATGCTGAATCCTCGTGATCGGTGGACGCTGATCAAGGAGCATATTATCGGGGCGGTAATCTAAGGCACCAAGTAAGAATTGAAACAATGAACCGGGGAGTTGTAGCTCACCCGGTTTTACTGTTAAACGATCGTTTAACCACACTTTACTTGGAAGCGTAATTTTCGGCAGCAATGCAAATTCCTTTTTCGTTTCGTTATTCCTGGCGCAGATGGCACGCAAGCTGTAATTTCAGCAAGTCTTCCGGGTTTTTCAAATCGATATGAAGCAGCTCCTCGACTTTTCGCAAGCGTTGGTACAAGGTGTTGACGTGAATGTGAAGCTCCTTGGCCGCGAGCTGAGGGGATTGGCTGCATCTCATATAGGTAAGAATCGTCTGCTCCCACTCCAGATATTTATCAGGGTCTTCCCAAAAAGGGGCGAAAACATCGTGAATGAAGGCATTGATATCAGCCTGACTTTGATTTAGCATGAGGCGATTTACGCCCAAGTCTTTATAGTGGACGACTCCAGAACGGCTGCGGTTAGTCAAATAGTGAGCAGCTTTTTTGGCTTCTTCATAGCTTTTGCCGATCTGCTCGATACCGCTTGCGATACTTCCTACTCCAATCGATAACGATGCTTCCCTTCCGAGCTCCCATTCGTAGCTAGCTTGTTGCAACCGCTCGCGAATGTCCTTGCCATCTCGGGAACCAAAGGAGCGAATAAGGAGTGTGACATGGTTGTGAAAGCCGTAGACAAACACCTGCGATTTACTGAACTCCCATTTCCAACGGGTTACGAGACGGTGAATGCTTGCTTCGAGCAAAGCCAGGTCGTGGCATTGACTCAAGTGGGCGTAAATAACGTAGTACTTCCCCTGCGGCTGTAATCCCATCGAACGTGCGCGGTCGTACACTTCATTTCCTTTGCTAGTAATCAGCTCTTGAAAAAGATCGTGTGCTCGCTTGTACAGCACGGAGCTGATCGATTGCTTCTTCACCAAATCGAGTATGAGTACTGAACTCCCTTGTTCGACGGTCATACGTGCCAGATCAGAAAGCTCTCCTTCAGCTAGAGGAATAATGAGACACCCGAGAAAGATGCTCCCATTGACCAGCGGGTACAAGTAGAACAGCCGGCTATCACCTGTGGTAGGTGAAAATAGTTTGATAGAAACAGGGTGTCTTCTGCCAGCAAGCAATGAATGGAGTTCATCCCAGCTAAAAAATACAAGGCTTTCTTCTGGATGAAATTGCTGCTCAAGCCAATCGGCAAAGAAGATCGTATGGTCTGTCATCTTTCCGAGTGCTTTTACAATCGTCTCCGCTCCTTTATTTTGCAAAGACAGCTGTTTGATGGATTCATGAATATGGTTGCGTTGAATCAAAGCATCGTGCTTGGCTTGCAGTTGAGCGCTAATCGTAGCCATATTTTCATACGCATGCTTGGCTTTTGTATAGAGCTCAGCATTTTGCAGGGCGATGGATGTTTGGTCTGCAAAGCCTTGCAGTAGATCAAGGTCGTATGCGGTAAACACATTTTCTTGATGAAACTGATGGAGGACGAGCACGCCGATTCGCTTCTCTTCACGTGAAATCGGCACGCATAACAATCCATTCAGATCACGCAATGTTTTCGCATGGTTCAGAGAATGAAAGTTATCTGCGGAGAGATCCTTCATCGCGCGGTTTGTCTCTTGGCTGGTCTTGTACATGCGGGGGATTCCGTCCTCGAACACTTTACCAGCAATGGATTCTCCTACGCGCATCTTTACATCCTTGAACACGGTGTCATGAAAGCCGACGGTCGCTTTCGGGATCAGGCGATCGACGGTTGGGTCATACAAGTGCAGAAGTCCTGCGTCTGCTGCCGGGATAACGGACAGGGCGTTACCGATGATTTTCCGGATGATTTGATGGACGTCGAGGGTAGCAGATATGGAACGAATCCCTTCAAATAGCTTCTTGCTTTCCTCAGCTTTGGCTGAAATGACTTCTTCTGCCAGCAGCAGGCGAATCCCGATCCACAGCATGTCACATTGGTCTGGGGTAAGGGTAATCTGTCGCTCGTCTTTATGGGGAAGGAAAAGGAGGGCTTGTCCTTCGTCCTCGTAGAAAAAACGGTACATTTGTTGTGAGCCAATCGTTTCATAGCAGTAACGTGTCAGGGTGGTATAGTTGCTTGCGATAGGTAATGAAGTCTGAGGGGGGATGGTAGTAGCGTCTCCGTGAGAAGACGAGTAAAAAGGGCGAAAATGTCGATCACGCGAAAATTGGAACCAAATGGAAAAAGACTGATCGTCGAACCATTCATGTAGCTTTTCAAGCAGGAACGAAAAAGATTTCATCCACGTATCCTCCATGTAGAGAAATACACATTGTTATTTGGAAATATGTGTCTGTGTGTACATTGTATTCAATATTTAGAATATATACAATACTTCTATAAGATGCGGAAGGTGGGAGACGATTTGACAGCAACCTACAATAACTACATCGACGGAGCTTGGGTCACGAGCCATACTGGACAAGTTTTTCCTAGCACGAACCCTGCCAATACGAACGAGGTACTCGGCTATTTTCAAAAATCGGACGGGCTGGATGCGCGTACAGCCATTGAAGCTGCGGCCAAAGCTTTTGGTGAATGGTCACAAAAATCTGCTCCTGCGCGAGGAGAGTTCTTGTTTTTTCTCATTACTTTATTGGAAAAACACAAAGAAGAGCTCGCAGAAACGATAACCCGCGAAGTCGGAAAAACATTGCGGGAAGCGAGAGGCGAGGTCGTCAAGACGATCACTTCCATGAAGCAGCTCACCGGAGAAGCTACTCGCTTGACAGGCCAAACGGTGCCTTCCTTTGATGAACGGGTGATTGGTTACACGGTACGTGAGCCAATGGGGGTTTTTGCGATTATCGCCCCATGGAATTTCCCACTGGGGATTGGTTTGTGGAAGATCGTTCCTGCTATCCTTGCTGGAAATACGGTTGTATTTAAGCCAGCGAGCAACACATCCTTGATTAGCGTAAAGCTGGTGGAGCTCCTGATTGAAAGCGGAGTGCCTAAAGGCGTAGTGAATTTAGTCACGGGGCCTGGTGCGGTAATCGGTGATGAATTGGCGAATCATCCGTTGATCAAGGGCATTTCCTTTACTGGCTCTTCTGAAGTGGGACTTGCCTTAGGTAAGGCAGTTGGAGCGAGAGGCGGCAAGATTCAGGCTGAGATGGGCGGGAAAAACCCAGCGATTATTCTCGCAGACGCAGATATCGATTTGGCCATTGATTCCATTGTGTTAAGTGGATTCTTCGATAACGGCCAACGCTGTACGGGTACGAGCCGTGTATTGGTCGTCCCGGAGGTAGCCGAACAAGTAAAAGCAAAGCTGATTGAGCGAGCGAAGAGCTTGAAAATTGGGAATGGCTTCGATCCAGACAATCATAACGGTCCAGTCGTGGACGAGCATCAGCTCAATCTGTATCTCCATTATGTACAAAAAGGGATCGAAGAAGGTGGCGTTTTGGAATGTGGGGGTAAGCGCCTCATGGAAGGTGATTTTGCGCAGGGCTATTTCGTTGCTCCGACAGTGTTTACCGGAATTACGCAGGAGATGACGATTGCCAATGAAGAAATTTTTGCCCCTGTGATTGCTGTTATCGATGTTGATTCATTCGAGCATGCATTGGAAGTAGCCAATCAGGTGGAATTCGGCTTGTCTTCTACGATTTTTACGAACGATTTGCAAAAGGCCTTCCAATTTGTCAAAGGCATTCAGTCAGGCGTGACGCATGTTAATATGCCATCGACTCATTTTGAATCACAGTTTCCATTCGGTGGCAAAAAGATATCCGGATTGGGTCCGAGAGAACAAGGGGAGTCAGCACTCGATTTCTACGTCGAGACGAAGACGGTTTATATTCGGCCATAAGCCTTGAGAAAGTAGGAGGAGCGAGGATGGAAGCGATTGGTGTAATCGGCATAGGCGCAATGGGTAAAGGAATGGTTTGCAATCTGTTGCAAAAAGGCTACCATGTGTATGCCTATGATCCAAGTCCGGCAGCAAAAGCATGGGCAAAGGAAAAAGGAGCGACGGTCGTCGAGTCTCCACAGGCAGTTGGTAGCGTAGCACGTGTCGTTTTCACCTCGCTTCCAGGTCCTGCTATTGTCGAGGAAGTCATGCTGGGGGCGGAAGGGCTTTTCTTATCATTAGAAGCCGGCAGCTTTGTATTTGATACGAGTACGATCGACCCAGCCACCGCAAAGCGTCTCAATCAACAAGGGCTAGAAAAGGGGATCTACTACTACGATTGCCCAGTGAGTGGAGGGCCAGCTGGTTCGGCGGCCGGAACGTTGACCATCATGGTTGGCGGCGATGAAGCAAAGCTGCCTGTTATCATGGACTACCTTAGAGCGATCGGAAAAGAAATCTTTTATCTGGGTGAATCTGGTTCGGCTCAAGTCGCAAAGCTATGCCACAATTCTGTTGTAGCCGTTATCACGACGGCATTGGGAGAGGCGTTTAGTGTCGGGGCAAAAGCTGGCGTAGATCCTCACAAGCTGGCAGCCGTCATGGATAAAGGCTCTGCTCATAATCGTGTCCTCTCCGTATTTGGACCAAACATCTTGTACGGTACTTATGAAAATACGATCTTTTCACTCGACCATATGCACAAAGATTTGCAGCTTTATGCGCAGACCGCACGAGAACAGCAGGTGCCTGTTCTCGTTGGCGGCACCGTTGCTCAGATGTATGAAGCAGCGAAAGCACAGGGCAAGGGAAGCTGGGATTCAAGTGCGGTTTGTACTGTGACGGAGGAGCTAGCTCATACAACGATTGCGCGTTAAGTAAGTTAATTCTGAATGAAAAAGTAGATGACAGCGGATTTTCGCTTGTAGTCTACTTTTTTATTTTCGCAGGCCAAATAGACTGGTTACCGGAGCAAATGTCGTGCTCACTAGGCAACCACGCCTGTCAATGGCACTGGATCAAGTTGGTTGCGAATTTACTCAGCTGTTTTGCTCATCTGCTCATAAGATCGCTCAATCACATCCATAGCCTCGAAGTGCTTCACGACATTGTTGCCCAGCGTCGCGATGACGAACAACAGGGTGATACCAAGCATTGCCTTCTTTACTTGCACATGGCTCAGCTGCATGACGAACCGGGCTGCGAGCAGGAAGAAGGCGAACAAGTAATGTCCGGCGTACAGGTACAAGTCGTATTTGAATGTGGCCAGACCGAACCCTACCACAATATGCAGGACGAAGCCAAATCCAATATAGGCTGCCAACGACCACGCTTCCTGCGTTCGAATCCCCTTGATGAAACCAAGTACTGCCAGCGTAATAAGCGAAAAGCCGATGACATGCACATACCATGGATACGGCACGGCCAGGTTGGAAGCGAATGCGACCATCCCTGGATTTGGATCGGTGAACGTAATGTCCGGCGTTAGCACAGGGCTGATCACGAGCATATACAGGGCTTTCCAGTGTTCGCCAAACGAGAACGGAGCAGTGTAGATGAAGCCTCCGGCATGAAGTGATTTGAACCAGGTCGACAACCAGGATTGCCCGAATATTACGTGCTGGAGCAACGTGAAAGCAACGACCAATCCGAGAAAACCAAGTCCAATCCGCACAAGCCTCATAAATATACGCTTGCTTTCCTTGCTAAATAAATGGAAGGCCAACGCGCTCATGAACGTGATAATGTTCGTCGAGGTGATGGCGAAGTTGACGAAGGCTAGCGAAGCGTTTGGCCACACGGACAATTTTCCTTCCGCCCGGCTGTATTGGATGTACAGTATCGACCATAAAATGACGAATTGCGCGTACGGATACGAATCGGGAATCATCGCCGTGAAAATTTGATAAGAGGTCGTACCGAAAAATACCGCAAAGAGCAAAGGCGTAAAGACCCTCTCATGTCCTTTGCGCAGGTAATAGTAAACCATGACAACGCCAAGCGCGTTCATAATCGATTGAACCGTCGCGAAGAAGAAGTTATCCGTAAAAAATTTCGAAAAATAAGCCAAAGGAATGGAGAGGAATTGAATAAACGGATGGATCACTGTTGGGTTGTTATCGCTATAGTACAGCGTCGGGTCAAAATTAAACAGATTAAGTGTAAACGGCGTTAAGAAAGGGCTGACTGGGGCAAGTACGGCCGAATTTTGATTCATGTAAGTGAGAAAAGGCGCATTCATCGCCAAATAAAAGACGAAAAAGCAGGCAAACAAAATGAACGCTCTGACATTATCTTTTCGATCTTGAAACAGATAGCTGAAAAAACTCATACCAATCCACCATTCAACATATTTTTCTCGCAGGACACCTGCATTTAAAGTTTTGTACATTATACACCAATTATGCAGTAGCGCAGGAAAAAATAGACAGCGTCTGTTGACAGTCACAAAGGGTGGGTCTAGCATTAAGCATCATGTCCGTAGGAAGAGAAAGGAGAGAACGACTTGCAAGAACTAACCTCCGCAGAACTGACACAATACCTGCAAAAAAAGGAGTCGGTCGCTCTTTTTGTCTATACACCGATGTGCGGGACCTGCAAGCTCGCGGCGCGCATGCTCAGCATCACACATGAGGCTTTGCCTTCCGTGCCTTTGTATCAACTTAATATCAATACGGCTGCTACCTTAGCTGAACATTGGCAGATCACGAGTGTTCCCGCCTTGCTTGTTTTCCACGGTGAGGAAGTGGTGGAACGCCATTATGCCATCCAGTCTGTTGGATTCGTATACGAAGTTCTGAAACCTCTTGCCTAGACATACACCTATTTCCTTCGCCATGAATATGACAAAGAGAGAAGAAATGCGAAGGAGGGGGCGTATGCAAATCCACGTGGTGGAAGAAGGACAAACCTTAGCAAGCATCGCCGAGACGTATGGAACCACACCAGCGGCGATAACTGAGGCAAATGAACTGCCTGATCCTAAAAAGCTGGTAACTGGACAGGCGATGGTGATTCCGATTGTAGGGAGCTACTATTGGGTCAAGCAAGGAGATACGTTGTACACTATCGGTCAGCGTTATCAGATCAGTGCGGCAGAGCTTGCACGAATCAATAGGATTCCGCAATACAGACCGCTTCAAGTCGGGCAACGCCTTTACATCCCGCCCCGTCCTCGGCGTGCAGCCGATTTCAATGCCTATGTGGAACCGAGACGCACCGTCACACCAGCTATGGAAGCCGATGTTCGCACGGCTGCACCGCATCTGACATATTTGGCTCCGTTCAGCTTTCGTATCAGACGGGATGGCACCCTCGTGCGACCAACAATGAACAATTTTCCGCAAATCGCAAAAGAAAACCAGGTTCTACTTATGATGGTCATTACGAATCTGGAAAGAGAGCAGTTCAGCACCGAATTGGGCGAGCTTATCCTCAACAATCAAGAGCTTCAGAATACCTTGTTGAACAATATTCTTCAGACAGCACGAGAGCTGGGAATGGGAGATATTCATTTTGACTTGGAAGCATTACCCACAACCGGTGCAGAAGCGTATGCCAACTTCTTGCGAAAAGCGAGAGACCGTATCCATGCAGCAGGGCTGATGATGTCTGTTGCGCTGGCACCTAAGACAAGTGCTGAGCAGGCAGGCAAATGGTATACCGCCCATGATTACAAGGCGATCGGTGCCATTGCCGATTTTGTCGTGATCATGACCTATGAATGGGGGTATAGTGGCGGTCCTCCCATGGCGGTTTCCCCGATCGGCCCGGTGCGGCGTGTCTTGCAGTACGCCGTTACCGAGATGCCAGCCGAGAAAATTTTGATGGGTCAAAATCTGTACGGATACGACTGGACATTACCGTATGAGCGAGGGACGACGGCGAGGGCTTTGAGTCCCCAGGCGGCCATTGCTCTGGCTGCGCAGCATAATGCCGTCATCCGGTATGACTATCGCGCGCAGGCTCCGTTTTTTACGTATACGGATGATCAAGGCAAGCAGCATCAGGTGTGGTTTGAGGATGCCCGGTCGATCCAAGCGAAGTTCAATCTGGTTAAACAACTTAATTTGCGGGGCGTTAGCTACTGGAAGCTCGGTTTGCCATTTCCGCAAAACTGGCTTCTGATCGAGGAGAGCTTTCGCGTCCGTAAGCGTGCATAGGCATCAGGCGTACATTCCATCGAGGGTTGTACGCCTTTTTTTTCAACGAAAAATCATGGTATGATGAAGAATGACAGTATGGAAAAGGGGAGAAATCATGGGAGAATGCAAATTGGATCACAGCCATGAGGACGTAGTAAAAAAGCTGGCGGAACAAGCTCCACATTTGTCGGAGCTGCGCGTGAAGCAATTCCAAAGCCAGTTGAATGGCGAACTCAGCCAAGAGCGTCTTAACGAGCTGTTTCATTTGTTGAAAAAGTACGATCTGGCAAGCCCGGAAGAGCGCCTGGAGCGTGAAAAACAGATGGATCGTCTGTTCGGTTAAGCCCATTACATAAGCGTGTACCTTTTAACCCAAGTGGGAGAATACGGCTGGAATCATGGTTCCATGCAGCGAGGAGTAACGATGGACGACAGACTCTATTATCAGGATGCTTATACGAGATCATTTTCGGCTGAAGTGACCAAAACTGGCGTTGAACAGGATGGGACACCTTTCGTCGTGCTTAGTCAAACGGCTTTTTATCCTACAGGAGGGGGACAGCCTTCCGATCTGGGCGTATTGGGAGATATGTGTGTAGTAGATGTAGAAGAAGTAGAAGGCGAGATTCGTCATCGCTTGGAATCGCCCTTGTCCGAAAACATAGCGGAAGTGACAGGTCACATCGACTGGGAGCGTCGCTTCGATCACATGCAGCAACATGCTGGTCAGCATATCTTATCCGCGTCCTTTCTGGAAGTCGTGCAGGCCGAGACCGTTGCGTTTCACTTGGGCAAGGAGCGCGTCACTATTGACGTACGATTGGATGAACTGACAGCTGATGTATGGGAACAGGTAGAGAATCGAGCTAATCAGATCGTCTTGGAAAATCATCCAATCATTGCGCGGTTCGTCGATGATGAGGAATTGGCTGCGTTGCCATTGAAAAAGCAGCCGACCGTTACCGAAAATATACGCGTCGTGATGATACCTGAGTTTGACTACAACCCATGCGGAGGTACGCATCCAGCACGTACGGGCGAAGTCGGCATAATCAAAATCTTGGGCTGGGAGCGCCATCGCGGGAACATTCGTCTGGAATTTATTTGCGGCTGGCGAGCATTGCGGGACTACAATCAGAAGCAAGCCGTTGTTCGTGAAGCGGCTAAGCTACTCGCAACCAATGAAGGCGAGCTGATTGCACAGACGGAACGACTCCTTGCAGAGCGAGATACCTTGAAGGCAAAATTGGCAGAAGTAGATAAGCTACTGTTGGAAGTGGAAGTCAACCAACAATTGTCCGAAGCGAGCCAAATGGGCAATTCACGCCTCATTATGCGTACCTTTACAGACAAAACCATTCAACAGCTTCAGCAGTTCGCGCAGCTAGCTACAGCTCTCGCACCAGATGCCATTTGCCTGCTCGCAGCTACCGGAGAGAAAATGCAGGTAGTGTTTGCTCGTGGACAAGAAGTAAACGTAGCCATTAATCAGGTGTTGAAAGAAACCTTGCCGATTATAGAAGGAAAAGGTGGCGGAAATCCTGCCATGGCACAAGGTGGCGGGCAGCCATTGGTAGAGGCAGAGGAAGTATTGCTGCATGCTCGCAAGCTGCTGGAAGCATCACTCACTTAAGGAGGAAAACGTGATGAACTGGAATCCGGGAGATATCGTTCGCGTTGCGCAGAGAACTGGAGAATATATTGCAGAAGTATTGGAAATTCACGATTCGAAGCTGCTGGTAAAAGTATTGGCAGTAACCAAATTCCCAACACAAGGCGACTTGCATTCTTCCTACGAAGTAGATGTACCGCTGTTTCACCAGCGTCCAGCACTCTCTTACATGGAAAAATTCATGACACCCGTCCAAGGAGTTATTCGCTATAATGGCGCGATTCCAGACTACAAGGAATCTATGCGTCAGGCGATGGAGAAAGAGATGCAGAAGCTTGCGAAAATGTCAGCTTGGGCACAGCGTTGTCTCAATGAATTGGAAAAGATGCACAAGGAAGCCTTTACAAACACGAAATAGAGTGGTACTGTAGTACACGAATGTACGACAATTGCATAGCTTTACTACCAAACGGGGGCCGAGCAACGTTGGCTGAGATTGTAACGAGTGTGTTACTGACCGTTGAACCTGACCTGGGTCATGCCAGCGGAGGAAGAGGTATATGGAATCGGTATCACGGTGTCGCATTCGAGGCGAAGGAAGCTTGTTTGCGTGCACGTATGATAAGATCACACTCAACCATCCGAGGCGGATGGTTTTTTTATACCATTCGTCCGGTGAGTTGGGATGGGTATACGGCTTCTTCTGTTTGTCTGAATCGACTCAGGCAGGCGGAGGAAGCCGTTTTTTTATGTCCCCATTAGAAGGAGGTAAACGATGGTTGTTCAGCTTAATGGGAAAAAAGTAGAGTTGGCGGAAGAGATCACAACAGTGCGAGCCTTGCTTGCTTCTTATTCCCTGCAAGAGAAGATTGTCGTCGTTGAGCGAAATGGTGAAATCATTGATCGCCAAGCGTACGAACAAACACCGATTGCAGACGGAGATCGCATAGAAATCGTTCATTTTGTCGGAGGAGGATGACCATCATGGATACATTGAAAATTGGACCTTACGAGTTTCGCTCCCGCTTGCTTTTGGGCACAGGTAAATTCGCAGATTTGGATACACAAGGAAAAGCGGTAGAGGTGTCTGAAGCAGAAATTTTGACATTTGCCATTCGTCGATTGAATTTGGAAAATCCGCAAGAACCGAACTTTTTGGAACAGCTCGACTTGAAAAAATTCACCCTGCTGCCGAATACGGCAGGTGCCTACACAGTTGAGGAAGCGGTGCGCATTGCACGCTTGGCAAAAGCATCTGGTCTGTGTGACATGATCAAGGTCGAAGTGATCGGAGACCCGAAAACATTGCTGCCTGATCCAATTGGTACACTCGAAGCTTCGAAAATCTTGGTAGAAGAAGGCTTTATCGTGCTGACCTACACCAATGATGATCCGATTCTCGCCAGACGTCTGCAAGAAGTGGGCGTACACGCTGTTATGCCAGGTGCTTCGCCAATCGGTTCTGGACAAGGAATTGTCAACGAAAACAACATCCGCTTTATCATCGAGGATGCCAAGGTACCGATTATCGTGGATGCAGGGATTGGCTCTCCAGCTGACTGCGCAAAAGCAATGGAGCTGGGAGCGGACGGTGTCTTGCTGAATACAGCAGTCGCCCTCGCTGACAATCCTGTCCTGATGGCAGAAGCGATGAAGCTCGGGGTGGAAGCAGGTCGCAAAGGCTTCCTCGCTGGCCGTATCGCGAAAAAACGCTATGCTTCCGCGAGCAGCCCGACTGAAGGGATGATTGAGTAGCGTGGATCGACTGACGGAAGCGGTAGAATCGATTGCCAGCCGCAAAGAAGAGCTGTTCGCATTATTGGCAGAGCTCGTTTCTCATCCGACGGTAAGTCCCCCCGCACGAAACAGCGATCAAGCACAAGCTGTAATCGCAAACCGACTGCAAGCGATGGGATTCGAAGTGGATCGCTGGACGGTCTATCCAGGGGACGACAATGTCGTAGGTCGCTTACCAGGCAGTGCCTCTACTCATGCAAACAGCCTGATTATCAACGGGCATATCGATGTGGCTGAGGTTGGAGACGATTCAGGGTGGACCTATGCCCCTTTTTCGCTGTCATATGGTACGGATGGACGTCTGTACGGCCGTGGTGTTGCCGATATGAAAGGTGGACTGGCAGCGAGCTTGTTCACAATCCAAATGCTGCGTGAACACGGACTAGAGCTGAAAGGTGATCTGCTCTTTCAATCCGTCATCGGAGAAGAAGCAGGTGAAGCAGGGACGTTGGTCGCTATCGAGCGAGGCTATCAGGCAGACTATGCCGTCGTTGTGGATACGAGCAATCTGCAGATGCAAGGGCAGGGCGGTGTCATTACTGGCTGGATCACGATTGAGAGTCCGACAACGCTGCATGACGGAATGCGCGCACAGACGATTCATGCAGGTGGACGTGTTCGTGGAGCGTCTGCTATCGAGAAAATGACAAAGGTAATCACAGCTCTACAGGAGCTGGAGCGGGACTGGGCTGTTATGAAGTCCTATCCCGGTTTCCCTGCGGGCAGCAACACGATCAATCCTGCCGTCATCGAAGGAGGGCGTCACGCTGCGTTCATCGCGGACCGTTGCGCTCTATGGATTACGGTTCATTTTTACCCAAATGAATCGTATGAAGAGATCATTCGAGAAATCGAGGATCATATCGGACGTGCGGCAGCTGCCGATCTGTGGCTGAGGGACCATCCACCAACATTCCGGTGGGGGGGACGTTCCATGATTGAGGAGCGCGGAGAAATCTTTCCTTCCCTGGAGCTGGATACCGGGCATCCGGGTCTGGCCACGCTGCAATCCGCTTATGAAGGTCAATTGAAGCAAGCGCCTGTCGTCAATATGTCGCCGACTGTAACAGATGCAGGCTGGTTCGCGCATGCTGGCATTCCGGCTGTGCTTTTCGGACCTGGTGAGCTCACGTATGCGCATGCTGTAGACGAGTCGATTGATCCTGACCAGCTTGTTCATTTTGCCCAGATCATGGCCCGTTTTATCGCCACCTGGTGCAATACCTCAAAGGAAGCAAAGGAGTGAGTCTATCATGACAACCTTTACGGATCGTTTGCGAAAGAGTGTAGCTCCGATCTGGGAGCGTGTTCATCAACATCCTTTCGTTACAGGACTTGGAGATGGCAGCCTGCCAGTTGGCGCATTCAAATATTACATGAAGCAAGACTACATCTACCTGATTGATTACGCGAAAATGTTCGCGATTGCGAGTGTCAAGGCGTACGATCTGGAAACGAGCTCCCGGTTCGCTGCTTTGCAAGAGTCTACGCTGAACACAGAGATGGAGCTGCATCGTCAATATGCCGAGCGTTTTGGCATCTCCCGCGCGGAACTGGAAGCAACAGAGCCTTCGTTTGTCATGCTGGGGTATACCAGCTACATGTTGCGTGTCGCTCATCAAGGGTCTTTGGCAGAATTGGTGAGTGCACTTCTCCCTTGCACGTGGAGCTATTGGGAAATCGGCAAGCGCTTGGCACAAGTAGAAGGGGCCTTGGATCACGAACTGTATGGCGAATGGGTTCGCATGTACAGCTCTGATGAGTTCGGTGCGCTTGCGATTTGGCTCATGGACATCATGAATCAGCTGGCGGAAGGAAAGCGCGAGCAAGAGCTGGCTAGAATGGAAGAGTATTTTGTGAATACCTCCAAAATGGAGTACATGTTCTGGGACATGTCCTACAGAGAGGAAATGTGGCCGTGGGAGAACAACTAGCTTTCGCCGACGTCAGCTTTTCGTATGGTGACAAGCAGATTCTCGATCATTTTGATCTGCGTGTGGAAAAAGGGGAGTTCGTCAGCTTGATCGGTCCGAGCGGGATCGGAAAAAGCACCTTGTTTCAACTTATCGCAGGTCTTCTTACGCCGGGTCAAGGCGAAATCAGACTCGGCAGTGTACAAGTAGAAAATCGTTTGGGGCAGGTCGGCTATATGCCCCAACGCGATTTGCTCATGCCATGGCGTACCATTGTCGAAAATGCTGCTCTGCCGTTAGAAATCAAAGGCATGACGAAAAAAGAAGCGCATGAGCAAGTAAGGCAGCAATTGCCGAGATATGGGCTTTCGGATTGGGCGGACAGCTATCCAGCCCAGCTCTCCGGTGGGATGCGTCAACGTGTTTCCTTTTTGCGCGCATTGTTTTCAGGTGCAGAAATGATGCTGCTGGATGAGCCGTTTAGTGCATTGGATGGGATTACGAGAATGGACATGCAAGAGTGGCTGATGGAACAGTGGCAGGAAACAGGCAGTACGATGCTGATGATTACACATGACATCGACGAAGCTATTTTGCTTGCCGATCGTATCATCGTGCTGACAGGGAGCCCCATTACCAAGCCGATTGAATTCACCGTTCCAGTAAGCAGACCTCGAACGGCAAGCAGCCGCAACCAAGCCGGATTTTTGGCATTGCGAGAACAAATCTGGGAGCTGCTTCGTCAGGAGCGCCAAGGCACGATGAAGCCGTTGAGGAGAGAAGCATGATGGGGAGAGGGCTCTGGTTTGGCATCTCCATCGCCATTTTTCTCCTGGTGTGGGAAGCCGTTTGTCGTTTCCTCGGAGTGCCGCCATTCATTTTACCGCCGCCTAGCGCTGTGGTTGTGTCTTTGTGGGATTTACGTGCCTCGTTAGTGGGGGTGCATCTTTGGGCGACGTTACAAGAAGTGCTGCTGGGACTCTCGATCTCGATTGTGTTTGGAATCTCTCTTGCATTTGCGATGATTCGCAGTCGGATTGTGGAACGCTTGGTCTATCCGTATATCGTCATATCCCAAACAATCCCAATAATAGCATTATCACCCGTTTTTATTTTGTGGTTCGGGTATGATTTATCTGGAAAAATCGCCGTTACGATTCTGTTTACTTTCTTTCCGATCGTCGTCAACACGTATGATGGGCTTCGTTCGACTGATAAGGAAATGCTCCAGCTGTTAAAAACAATGGGAGCGACAAATGGTCAAATTTTTACGAAGCTGCAATTGCCATCGAGTTTACCGCATTTTTTCAGTGGTCTTAAGGTAGCTGCGACCTACAGTGTGGCTGGAGCGACGATTGGGGAGTGGCTGGGAGCGAGTGAGGGACTCGGGTATTTTGGCAGACGGGCGTCAGGTAATTTTCAAGCGCCAGCGCTTTTTGCCTCGGTCCTGTTACTCTCGATTCTCGGCATACTGCTGTTCTGGCTGGTTGGACGGATCGAACGACATTTTTCCCCGCATATGAAAATCAAAGGAGAACAACAATGAAACCTTTCAACAAATGGACGAAAGCATTTATGGCACTTACATTGGCAACAGGTCTTGCTGCTTGCGGCAATCAGGCGAGCTCAGATGCAGGCCAAGCGCAACCCCCTGCTGAAAAAGGAGCGGAGCCGACAGAGCTGACGATTGCGCTCGATTGGTATCCAAATGCTGTACACTCCTTCTTGTATGCAGCAGAGGAGCAAGGCTATTTCAAAGATGAGAACCTCAAGGTGACCATGCAAATGCCTTCAGACAGCAACGATCCACTGAAAATGGCAGCAGCGGGAAAGGTTGATTTGGCGATCAGCTATCAGCATCAGCTTATCCAGGCTCGTTCCGAAGGTGTTCCGGTTGTATCCGTAGGAGCTCTTGTCCGTCATCCACTCAACGTGATCATGACACGTCAGGATAGCGGACTCGATACTCCGCAAAAGCTGGCTGGCAAAAATATCGGGTATCCTTCGATTCCGATCAATGAGTCGATCGTACGCCAAGTCATCAAGCACGCGGGTGCTGACGATGCTGGCTTAACATTTACCGATATCGGCTTCGATATTGTGCCAGCGATGACGGCCAAAAAGGTGGATGCAGTAGTAGGCGGCTACATCAATCACGAGCTGCCGATTTTGGAGAAGCACGGTGTTTCGGTGAATGTCTTCAAGCCATCTGAGTTTGGCGTACCAGACTACTATGAGCTCGTATTGGCGACCAGCGACGATACGTTGGGCAAAAAACAACAGGCTGTGGAAGGGTTCCTCCGTGCGATTGGCAAAGGCCAAGACTATGTGAAGAACAACAAAGAAAAGGCACTCGATCTGTTGCTGACGAAACAGGCAGGCGAATTCCCGTTGGAAGAAGATATTGAGACCAAGAGCTTGGATATCCTGATTCCGTTGATGGATGCGGGAGATAAGCCGTTTGGCTACCAAACTGCGGAATCGTGGCAAACCTTGATTGATTGGATGAAAAAAGAAAAGCTGATTACGACAGACGTCAAGGCTGAAGATATCATGCGCGACCTCGTGAAGTAATCAATGAACATGAAAAAGCACCTCCTTTGCTCGCTTTTGGGAGTCAACTCTCATTAGGGGGTAGTACCATTGTCTTGTAATCACACATGACAAATATTGGTAAATAAACTAAATTGAGAGCCGCCTAATCTATGAAATACCACTTCATAGATTTTGGTGGCTTTTTTCTACTCAAGTAATAGAGTTCCTTCATGGAAAGAGGAAGAGGATGTGCACGAGTTTTCATGAATGCAAACTCTCTGGTTGATTCTCTCCTAAATACTGATTGAAAGGAAATGATCCGGTGAAATAAATGTACGATTGAACCTGTCTCTCAAATCCCACAAACGTCATATCCTACATACAAACATAAGCTCGCAGATGGGTATGAATTCCGTGAATAATAAGTGAAATGTCATTAGGATACAGGATTTTTACGTCGTAGCGATAGTTCAGGAGAAAAGTCACCTTGAATACCCATTTACAACCGAAGAACAGACAATTGTTTGATGGGCGATGCCCTGGATCGATTCTAATCTTAAATATACATTATTGTTCCTAAAAAGAGAGAAAGAGGGAGAGTATGGCTAAAACCAGGATTATAGTCTGTAATACCTTACATCCTTTTGTGACAGGTGGCAGCGAGTTGTTCGCTGCCAAATTGACTGAACAATTAAACGAGGCGGGACATCAAGCCATACTCGTCACTTTTCCGTTTCAATTCGGGAGGTTTAGAAAAGATAACCTAGTCCGCGCTTGTACTCCCTGGGAAAGTCTCGATTTAAGCAAAATGGCGGATGTTGTCATACCGCTCCGTTTTCCAACCTGGCTGGTTCAACATCCCAATAAAATTGTATACCTCAACCACCAGCTTCGGATTGCCTACGACTTGTTTGATACACCATACGGTCCATCCAAGAATTCAGATACTCAATTAGCAAGAAAATACGTGGTGGCTGCAGATACCGCACTGGCCAAATCCAAAAAAATATTTGCTGTATCTCGAAATGTTCAGCAGCGACTCAAAACATTTAACAAATTGGACAGTGAACTGCTCTATCATGGACTACCCTTGGAAGAAAGGCATTACGCGGGTAACAGTGGCGACTATATCTTGTCTGTTGGGCGGCTGGTCTCCATGAAGCGAGTAGACCTGCTGATCAAGGCTATGGAACAGACAAAGAGTGGGGTGATGTGCTATATCGTAGGAGATGGTATGGAGCGGCCAAAGCTGGAAAAGTTAATCGCAGAATGCAAGCTGCAAGAGAGAGTTCAACTCCTGGGGTGGGTTTCTGACGAGAAGCTTATTGAGCTTTATGCCAATTCACTTGGTGTTTACTACGCTCCCGTGGACGAGGACTATGGGCTGGTTACCTTAGAAGCCTTCAAATCTTCAAAGCCGATTCTTACGACCACTGATTCTGGCGGAGTTCTTGAGTTTGTACAAGACGGCATGAATGGTAAAGTACTACCTTCAGAACCTAAAGCTTTTGCCGAGGCAATCGATCTTCTATACAACGATCGAGCACTTTCTTTACTTATGGGTACTACAGGAGCTGAAACTATTAAGCAGATTACTTGGCAACATTGTATTCGTCGATTGGAGGATAATTTCTGAGGGGGATGAACAAATGTCAATTGTCAGTGAGAAAGTGATAGACAAGGCCCTCAAAGAATATGGCATAACTGAAAAAGAGATATGTATGATCACGGAAAGAAGTGACAGGCTCGTTTGGCGAGTTACCACCCAAAAAGGCGACTATGCCCTCAAGTTCGTAGCGAAAAAATCAGCTTCAACGATTGCTGAAGTGAGCAAATACTTAGCAAAAATGGGGGTACCCGTAATCATTGTATTGCCCACGATATATGGTGACTCATTTGTCAGACTTAAAGATGGTTGCTTATTGCTATTTCCATGGGTAAAGGGAGCAGTGCCACGCTATGAGGAACCGAATATGACTGAACGAATCGTAACCTTGCTTGCTATCTTTCACGAGAGATCTCGAGGGTTTGTCTCTCAAGCCAACTCGGTCAAGTCAAATCTTGACTGGCCTTCCTATTATTCAAAAAGAATAAAATTTTTAAACGAGATTTCACTGATGGCTCGATCAGACAGTAACCCGTTTTTTCAACTATTTTTCGATCATTATTCATGGCTTCAGAAGCGATGCACATGGGTGATAGAACGCCTGCCCCACACTGGCTTTACCAATTTGGCAAAGTTAGCTCGTCTTGACCCTCTCCTTGGACACGGTGATTACTCTCAGGCAAATCTCCTTCTCGACAATAACGGTGAGCTTACGATTATCGATTTAGATAATGTAAGCATATCCCTACCCATATGGGATCTCTCTCGATTAATAACATGGATGAACCACGCTCTGCAGGATTGGTCTCTAGAGAGATTCGAAATGGTTTTAAACACCTACCAACAAGTACGCGAACTTACTGAAAATGAGAAAGAGCTTCTACTCATCGATCAGGTTTTTCCCCATCAGGTGATTGATTTGGCGAGGAAGTACAACCGAAAAACCGCTGGACCCACCACGTTCGAAGAATTAAAACGTTCTATAGAAATTGATAAGAAAAAAATACGTGATTTACGGCTTTGACCGAAATAAAAACAAGTAAAGCTGACAGATGCTTATCCTCATCTGCAGCCGGTACTCACACTTATTTTCTATTCAGGCTGTGAGGAGAGGGGCAGACATATTTCTGCGGTCATCCCTTTACCTGTGTCGCTTGATAACTGAAGTCGTCCATGATGAGCGGCGGCAATACGAGCAACCATCGGCAGGCCCAATCCATGACCATTGTGAACTGGGGTATTTCTTTTGGACGAATAGGGCAATTCCAGCAAGTCTGGAAGCAAGTGTTTTGCGATGCCTCTGCCGTTGTCTGCGATAATGAGACAAGCGTGCTGCTGATCTGGTGACAGCGTGGTTTGCACAAGTATGTGACAGCCATCAGGATTGTGTATGATGCTGTTTTGAACCAGGTTCGTGATGGCGCGGGTGAGAAGTTTTTCATCACCCATCACGAAGCATTGCTCTGTCGTTACATCTAGCTCGATGGTATAAGCTTCCGGCAAACCGTTGTTCAAAAAATCTGAGACGATTCGACGGGCGAGTGTCGAGGTGCGAATCGTTTTCGTATGGAGAGGCTGCATTTCGTATTCGAGCATGGAGACGAGATTCAAATCGCTGACAAGGGAACGGAGCTTTTCACCCTGTTTTCGAATGATGCTCGCTTTTTGCTGCTGTTCGTAGGGAACCTCTTCGCTTTCTTCCAGTTCACTGGCATACCCGAGCACCATTGATAAAGGTGTGCGTATATCATGGGAGATTCCAGCTATCCAGTTCGAGCGTGCTTCATCTCTCGCCTTAAGTAGATCGTTTTTCTCTTGCAGTAGCTTTGACGCATGATTAATGCTCCTGGCGATCCCGCTGAGCATTCCTTTTGCCTCGACCTGTGTCTGCTGCTCTTCTGCCAGGGCGTGAATCCCGCTAATCAGTGGACGGATGGCTCGAATGAGACGAGAGCCGATGAGAAGCGAGAGAAGAGCGGCGAGGAGGATATTCCCAATCACTAAAGCCAGTAATCGAAATGGCAGGTCACTAATCCAGCTGATGGGAAAATGAAACTGGTATTTGGCCAGACTGTCCTTCGGGTAGCCTACGACGATCAGCCCCATCTCATGCTCCCAAACAAAAACAGGATAATCCTGCAAGTAATTTCGCGAGAGCTGCGCTACCTCAGCAAGGGAATAGGTACGAGGTAATTGTTCAGGTAACGCTTCGTTCCAGATGACTTGTCCATTGTTCGCGATCAGCATGGCCCATGCCTGGCTCTTTCGTAGCCAATCTTGTGCTTTTGCATCCAATACGTAATGGTCACCGATTTTGTGGAGACCTTCTGCGACACTTTGTGTGACGTGAACCGGAGGATATCCCTCATTCATGCCTTTGAACACAAATGTACCCAGAATCACATAATTGACGATAAGCAAGAAGACGGCGATCAAGACAGAAGCACCCGTATAACGACGTAAAATTCGTGCAGCTCCATCCATCTATGACTCTTCCTTTACTAGCAATTTGTACCCGAGCCCTCTTACAGTCAGCAAATACTCCGGTGATGAAGGACAGGGCTCGATTTTTTCGCGAATGCGCCGCATATGCACCATAAGTGTATTTTCATACCCATAGTAATCGTCGCCCCAGACGGACTGGCAGAGAGCATCACTCGTGACAATTCGTCCCCGATTTTCATAGAGCTTACGGAGGAGTGCGTGTTCTTTGGCAGTCAAAGAGTATTCCATTTGATTTCTTGTAACGATAGCGGCTTCCAGGTCAATCGTACTGTCACCAAGCTGAAAAACGGGCTGGCGATCGATTTGGGGAGGGGCGTATACTCGCCGCAATATGACCAGGAGCCGAAGAACGAGCTCGCGTGGTAAAAATGGTTTGACAATATAGTCGTCAGCGCCTAGACCGAGTCCGAGTAACCGATCCTCATCTTCCCCTCTGGCGGAGAGAAAAACGACGGGGATTTGCGTGAAACGGCGAATCGAGGTCAATAGCTCAAACCCATCGCCATCAGGCAGCATGACATCCAGGATCGCTACATCAGGCTTGTCCGAAGCGCATACAGCTAACGCCTCTCTACAGCTCCCCGCATGAAAAATGCGAGAGAATCCCTCTTTTCGCAAAAATCCATCGATCATACTTCTAATTTCTAGCTCATCTTCCACGATGAGCACTTTTTTTTGCTTCCATTCTTCCATCATTCAGATCACCCGTATTCATTATACTCGCTCTGTTTGTGTGTTCTACCCTTCATGAATCAATTTAAGGTTGTCGTAAGGTTCCTGTCAGCTTATCGAAGGGTTGGGACTCTATGATTTGGTAGCAGAGAACAACAGATAGGAGTGAGTGAGGCATGAATGCAGTGATCAGTACACAAGACCTTTCCAAGCGATATGGGGGGACGTATTCCGTTCATAAAGTGAATCTTGCGGTAGGAGAAGGCGAGGTATATGGCTTCCTTGGTCCAAATGGCGCAGGAAAATCGACAACACTCAAAATGCTGTTAGGATTAGTCAAGCCGACAGAAGGAAGCGTTTCTGTATTTGGAAAGGACTTCAATAGTGATCGACTTGAGATTTTGAGTCAGACGGGTTCCTTGATAGAGTCGCCGTCCTATTACGGACATCTTACCGGTCTCGAAAACATGCGCGTCATGCAACGCCTGCGCAATGTCCCGGACAAACAGGTAGAGAAAGCCTTGCAGATCGTCCGTTTGGAAAAGCAAAAACATAAAAAGGTAGACCAGTATTCTCTCGGAATGAAACAGCGTCTCGGAATTGCTATGGCTTTGCTGCATTTTCCAAAGCTCGTCATTCTTGATGAACCGACAAACGGGCTGGACCCTGCGGGAATCGGAGAAATACGAGAACTGATTCAATCGTTGCCACAGCTTTATGGGATGACGGTATTGCTCTCTAGTCATTTGCTCTCGGAAATCGAGCACGTGGCGACGTCCGTTGGCATTATTCACGGGGGAAAACTGTTGTTTCAAGGGAGTATGGAGCAGCTGCAGCGGAATAGCAAGTCTCGTGTCCGAATCAAAACAGAAGATAATGAAAGAGCGAGAAGCGTTCTTCATGACATAGAGCTATCTCCGAGTCTGCAAGACGGCTTCCTCGTATTGGAAGGCATGAAGGATAGGGAGGTAGCGAAGACAAATCGGGCGCTGATCATGGCGGGGATTGACGTTTATCGGATTGAAGAGCACAGAAAAAGCCTGGAGAGTATCTTCCTATCGCTCACGGGGAAGGAGGGGAGTCTATAGTGAGGATTCTACTCCTGGAGTTTTATAAAATTCGGCATAAACATTTGTTTCTTATGATTGCCATTCTGTTGGGCGTCGAATTGGCATGGGGATTTATGGCTGTCAGTAGCTCCATGACGAAAGATCCGAATGCAGCCTCGTGGAGCGCCATATTGGTCACGATTTCAGCCATGAACGGCTTGTTCCTGCCCATCGGTTCGGCTGTCATCGTTTCACGGATTGGCGACATGGAGCACAAAGGTCGTACATGGAAACAATTGATGGCTGCGTCTGTCAGCAGAAAATCGATTTATGCGGCAAAATTTATATGTGCGGCTGTTTTGATGGTGTTTGCCATATTGCTACAGGCATTGGCTATCGTTGTTTTTGGCATTGGCTATGGCTTAACAGAGCCCGTCCCCATTGCGCTCATGACTCGCTTTTTTGCAGGGGCTATGCTGACGAATCTGGTGGTGATCGCCCTGCAGCAATGGGTTTCTCTTGCTATCAAAAATCAGGCGTTCAGTCTAAGTCTAGGGATGATCGGGGGCTTCATCGGAATGACAGCAAGCTTGTTTCCGCCACAAGTAGGACGCCTTTTCATCTGGTCGTACTACGTAGATTTTTCGCCTGTTACGTATCAATTCGTAAATGAAACGATCCTGTTTACGACACGCGAAATCGGCGCACATGTACCCATCATCGTTTTGCTCATGGGCATCGCATTTTATATGGCAGGGAGCATTCACGTATCCCGGCTAGACGTATAAGGAGGATCTCGTATGCTACGAAGATGTTTGGAAGCTGAATGGGGAAAGCTGCGTCACTCTCGGATGTGGCTAATATTGCTGGTGCTTCCCGTTTTGAGTACGCTGATCGGCTTCGCGAATTACTGGATGAATCAAGCGATCCTGCGAAATGGCTGGTACAGTCTATGGACGCAGGTGAGCTTGTTCTATGGTGAATTTTTCTTGCCGATTCTTATCGCGATTTGCTGTGCGTTCGTATGTCGACTGGAGCATGTAAATCGCAACTGGAATATAGTTCTGACAGCACCCGTAGCGGTATCTCAAGTTTTTCTCGCCAAGGTAATGATGGTCAGCATTCTCATATTTTTCGTGCAGCTATTCTTTCTCGCACTCTATATTTGTGCTGGATTCGTAGCTGGACTCCCCGCACATTTTACCTTTCCACCTGAAGTGTTTGGATGGATCATGCGAGGCTGGCTCGCTTCGCTCACTATCATTGTCTTTCAACTATGGCTTTCCATGCGGATACAGAGCTTTGCTTTACCAGTTGGCATAAGTGTATGCTCTGTGTTTATAGGATTGGGCTTGTATGTGTCTGGGCTCGGGTTGTTTTTTCCGCAGTCACTATTGACGATTGGGATGGGTGTGCTTAGTCAAGATAGTATGACAGTAGGGGAGCTTGGGACGTTTGTGGTCATGTGCGTATTGTTTGTGACGGGCGGTTGTGCGCTTGGGATTCGTCGTCTTATCCGAGCAGATGTCATGTCACAATAACCGTTTCCCTTTCCTGTTAAACAACCTTATAATAGAGAGGTTGAATGCTTGAATAAGGAGAATTTTCCATGGACGATAAACACATTAACAAAACCAATAGCAAATGGGTCATCTGGGGCTTTGTTCTCAGTGTTCTCGCTTGTGCTGTGTCTATGGTGATTTTCATCTATGTAATGCGAAACTAAACAGCACACAGTGGGGGAAGTCAAAAACCGCTCGGAAGGAAGAGCGGTTTTTTGCTGTAGTATTAAGGAGAGATTGCTTTTATTTTTCGCACGACTTCCTCTTGCGTCAGTTGGTTTAACTCGGAAAAGCCGGCGCTTGTGAGGGCAATTGTTTTTCCTTCATAAATGGGATATACGCCTTGCCAGATACCGGCTGTACTGTACAGCTGTGAACCGCGCACTTTTCGTAAAAACAATAAATAATTTCCCTCCGACAGCGGTCCAGGATATTGTAAGTTGAGTGGACTGGAAGCATCGGGAAGCGGCTCGACTCCAGTGCTAACCACAGTTAATAATCTGGATGACGTGCCTTTTATGGTGGTTTTCACCTGGAGACTTTGTGTGTAGTTCACGATTTTGCCTTGGGGGATGGTACGACCAGTTGGATACGCTTGATGGGCACTGTCTACCCAAGCAATGACGATCAGGTCGCACTTTTTGACGAGCTCCGCAAGAGAAGGGAAGGTTGAGGCGTCCACTTGGACACGGCCCATGTCGGTCTGTGCATGTACAGGGAATGAAAAGATACAGAGAAGAGATAGGCATAACAGCAGTCGATACAGCATGGAACCGAATTCCTCCCTTTCAAAAGTCTTGAAGGTAGTATGAACGGAATCGGAACAGGTTATCCCTGTTTATTTTTAGTATAATGGTAATATTCCGAATAAAAAGAATACATGCTATCATGGGTTCGTACTGTGATTGGCTGAAATCGCTCAGACTAAGACAAGGAGGTTACCATGAATCATTTATTTGTTTATCGACGTGTCTGTACATGGTTTTTCGTGCTGGCTCTCTTGTTTCAGGTAGCGGCATCGCCTGCGCTTGCCAGAGAAGAGAGCGCTCCTTCTGGTACACTTGCGCTCAGCATAGAAAAATACCTCGCTGATTTGAAAAACGATGAGAACAGCAAAGGGATGTACGCAGGAATCGCCATCTACGATCTGACAGACAACAAGTACTTATATAAGCACAACGCCGCGCGCAATTTTATCCCGGCTTCCAACATGAAGCTGTTTACGACAATGGCAGGTCTCGATAAGCTGGGGCCAGATTATCAGTGGAAGACCGATGTTTTCGCCTCAGGCAAGGTACAACCAAGTGGGGTTCTGCAAGGAGACCTGATTTTAAAAGGCTATGGCGATCCGAGCCTGACACCAGCAGATTTGCAAACAATGGCAAAAGCCATCAAAGATCTGGGGATCAAACAAATAAAAGGAAACCTGCTACTCGATGAAAGCTATTTCGATGAGACAAGATTGGGTACGAGCTGGATGTGGGATGACGAACCATATGGGTACAGCGCGCAGGTAAGTGGATTAGCGGTCAACAAAAACTTCACGACACTAACAGCTACTCCTGGTAAAACGGTGAACGAAGCTCCCGTCTTGACGATGAATCCAGCTACGACATACATAACGGTGACAAACAAACTGATAACGACGGAAGGCAAGGAGAGCAATGTGCTGGTCGAGCGTCCACGCGGGAAAAATGAAATCATCGTATCCGGAACAATTGGTGTCAATGCGGCACCTTATGATGAAGATGTCACGATGGAAGACCCGGCTTTTTATGTGGGTGATTTATGGAAAGAGGAGCTGCTGAAACAAGGAATCAAATTGAATCCGCAGGTGGAACTGAAAAAAACAGTGCTGCAAAGCGGAGTTCCCCTCTATACTCATTTATCCAAGCCGTTGAGTGAAATCACGATAGAGCTCAACAAGGATAGCGACAACTTCTACGCAGAGATGCTTTTGAAGACACTGGGCGTTACCCAGAAGGGAGAGGGCAGCTTCGAGGCTGGCAGTGAAGCGGTCGCAGACGTAATGAAGCGCGCGGACATTGATACGGGCTTCCGCCAGGTCGATGGTTCGGGGTTATCGAGATTTAATATGATCACACCGGAACAGATGATCGAGACGCTCATCTTTTTGCAAGAGCAGGAATATCGAACCGAACTGGAAGAATCACTCCCGATTGCAGGGGTAGACGGCACGCTGAAAAACCGTATGAAAGGAACGAGTGCGGAAAAGAATTTGGCTGCAAAGACAGGCTCGCTAAGCGGCGTCAACACCATGTCGGGCTATGTAACCGCCAAAAATGGTCATAAGCTGGCCTTTTCGATTTTGATCAACGGTATTTATAAATCGAAGTATGCGAGGGAGCTGCAGGACCGAATCGGGATATTGCTCACGACTTACCCGGATATCGTAGCGCCAGAAGGGTTCAACCCCCCACCAGAAAAATCGTACGAACTATCCGCTTTGATCGATCCCATCCTGGATACCCCGGAAGCAGCTGGAGTAACGGCTAGCATCATGATCAAATCGTTAGACACAGCTGGTGAGCCCATCCTGTACGAGAGGGATGCAGACACATTACTCACTCCAGCCTCTAATCTGAAGCTGCTGACGACAGCAACAGCTCTGAACCAGCTCGGTTCGGATTATGTTTTCAAAACGGAAGTGTACGGAGATGCGCCAATCACCCCTTCTGGCGTACAGCAGGGCAATTTGTATGTGAAAGGATTCGGCGATCCTACCTTGCATACGGAGAATGCACTTCAGGTGCAGGAAGGTGTCTCGATAGAAAAAATCGCAGGCTGGATCAAGCAACAAGGAATCAAGCAAATCAAAGGGAATCTCGTCATGGACGAAAGCTACTTTGACCAACAGCGCCTTGGTCTCGGCTGGGCGTGGGATGACGAGAGCTATTATTACAACCCGACCATAGGGGCTCTTGCTCTAAACCGTGGAACGGTCATGGTTGAATACAAGCCCGCGGGAAGTGCTGGGGAAGCTGTGCAGATGAATTTGCTTCCGAAGACGAGCTATGTGCAAGTGATCAATGAGGCCAAGACCGTGCAAAAAGGCGAGGACAATACGTTTTCCATTTTGCGTGACCGCGGGACAAATACAATCAGATTGACCGGGAACCTCCCGCTGGATCATGAAGGCGACTACGAACGGGTACCCGTGGAAGAGCCAGCCAAGTATGTCGGGACTGTCCTTAGGGAGGCGTTGGAGCAGCAAGGGATTACGTTTGCTCCGAAGAGTGAGGTCGTCATCCAGCCAGTTCCAACAACGGCAGTCAAGTGGACACAATTTCAGTCGCTTCCACTGAAGGACATCGTTCAGTATCTCAATAAGCGGAGTGACAACTACTACGCGGAGATGCTTCTCAAGACTCTCGGGGCTGCGAAGAAAGGGAGTGGAACGGCAGCAGCAGGTGCAGAGGTCGTCCAGGAAACAGTCGCTTCGCTTGGCGGGAATATCACCTTCGATATGATGGACGGATCAGGTTTGACTCGCTACAATCTGATCTCTGCACGTCAGATCGTAGCCGTCCTGGAGGGAATGACGAAGCAATCAACCTTTGGAGCTTTTAATGAATCCCTGCCAGTAGCTGGAATGGATGGCACTCTGAAAAACCGCTTGAAGGAAACGCCAGCAGCGAATAATCTGCATGCGAAAACAGGCTCGATGACGGGCGTAAACACTTTGTCTGGCTATATGACGACAAAGGGCAAAGAGAAGCTCATTGTTTCGATTATGTTCAATGGGTATGTCGAGGATGAAGAGCTGTTTACGAAGATGCAGGACCAGATCATCACGATTCTGGCGAGTTATGAATAAGGATTGCGCGAAAGAGGAGCCCTATGACCGGGTGCTCCTTTTTTGCTTTGATCGACTCGGTAACTGGGTCAATGCCTGTAGCGGTCAATGAACGGGTGACATATCTATATTCAGATTAGAAAGCAGACGAAGTACAACACAGGGTTGAAGGAGGGGAAATAAGAAGGTGAACCCTACACTCTTTCATTGGAAACGTTTGGAGCAAGTCGTAGCTGAAGTGCTTGTACAGGCTGGTGTCAGAGGTGAGCATGCACGGATTGTCGCTGAGTCATTAGTACACGCCGATTTGCGTGGGATCGAGTCACATGGTTTGTCGAGGCTGCCGATTTATGTACAACGAATCGAAGCAGGCTTGATCGAATTGAACGAGGAACCAGTCGTATGTAAACAGGAGGGAGCAACAGCTCTCGTAGACGGCAAAAACCAGCTGGGTGCTGTCGTCGGGATCGCGGCATTGGAGGAAGCGATTAGACTGTCGCGACAGATGGGAATCGGGGTGGTTGGCGTTCGTCATTCGAACCACTTTGGCTCCTGTTCTTATTATGCCGAACGAGCGATGGCAGAAGGTTTCATTCTTCTTGTACTATCCAATGCGCCTGAAGCGATGGCGCCCACAGGGGGAATTCGCCCGTTTTTCGGGACGAATCCGATTGCTGTTGGGATTCCCGCTGGGGAAGAGTCGCCCTTTTTGCTAGATATGGCTACCAGTGTAGCTGCCAGGGGGAAAATTGCCTTAGCTGCTAAAAAAGGAGAGTCTATTCCGTCCGATTGGGCAATTGATCAACATGGGAAGGAAACGACTGATCCCAAACAAGCCTTGCTAGGCTCTCTATTGCCTATCGGTGGAGCGAAAGGCTACGGACTGGCGATGTTCATTGATATCCTATGTGGCCTGCTGACAGGTGCTGCAGCTGGACCTCATGTGAAAAGTCTGTATGAGAATTGGCATGATCCACAAAATGTCGGTCATCTTTTCTTGACGATTGATATCCAACGATTTATGCCGCTGCCCGCTTTTTACATCAATATGGATGCGTACATTCGTGAGGTGAAAAGCGTGCCTACGAGAGAAGGTGTTTCCGAAATTTTGATACCCGGGGAAATCGAGAGTCGAATAAAGCACGAACGCATGAAAAACGGTATACCATTTGATCTGCCCTTGGCAGAAGAACTCAACCAATTGTGTCGTTCTTATGGAGTCGAGTTGGCGGCAGCGTGCCATACTGTGTGATCAGATTTCCGCTCACCGATGGTTTCACGGACAATTCCTCTGACATAGACTAATGTCATCGGTTTGGAAAGGAGTGAACCGCCTATGCAACGGCATATGTGCAAAGGCAAAATTCACAGGGCGACAGTAACGCAGGCCGAATTGGATTACGTGGGGAGTATCACGATTGACGTTGCTCTCATGGACGCGGCTGATATCAAGCCTTATGAAATCGTACAAATAACCAGCTTGCGTAATGCCACGCGCTGGAAAACATACGCGTTACCCGGTGCGCTAGGTAGTGGAGTTATTTGTCTGAATGGTCCACCCGCTCATCTATTCTCGCCAGGAGATATCGTCATCATTTTGAGTATGGGCATGTACGATGAGTCTGAGCTTGATCAGCTCGTACCCAAGGTTGTGTTTGTAGACGAACACAATCGCATTACGAAAATAGAGGAGCATCATCTTATAAAGAATGGAGAGACACTGCCATAAAACCGCCAAACGTAGGTAAATGGGGCAAGCATAAGCACTTGGTCAAAGACAAATTTTTACAGGAGCATTTGCCCAAAACCCGCGTGTATTCTCCTGAAGAGCTATGGGAGTATACGGAAGCATACAAGCGTGTGATGCTGAAGCCTTCGGGAGGTGGCGGTGGGGCAGGGATTATTCAAGTAACTGCGCAAGGAGAAGACAAGTACTTGATTCATAGCGGGAAGCGCCGTCGTGTCGTAGTAGGAAAGAACAACACAATCCAGTATGTACAATCGCTGTTTCGACCCAAAACATATTTGCTCCAGCCACGTATCCCGCTTGGTAGAATCAACGGAAAACCTTTTGATGTGCGTGTCATGATCCAGCGAAGGAGCAGCAGGGAGCCTTGGATTATTACGGGGTGGTGTGCCAAGCTCGCAGGTCCAGGGTATGTCGTGACGAATGTGGCTCGCAGCCGCGGAAGGGTGCTGCCCATTCGCACGGCAATAAAACAGTCCAATATAGAGGCTGGCCCTCATCTCTTGAGTGATATTCGCATTGTAGCTGCGGCTGCTGCCAAGCAACTGGGAAGAGCCTATCCGACCCTTCGGGAAATCGGTTTGGATTTAGGGATTGATGTCGATGGCAAGCCATGGATTATTGAAGCGAATTTCCGCCCATCCCTTTCCCTTTTTCAAAAGCTGGAGGATCAGACCTTTTACAAACGCATCGCCGCAATGAGAAAACGATAAGGGGAAAACCACTTGTCGATGTTCAAACGGTAGAACATGGATAGGTGGTTTTCTATGTTTATCTACATCAAAATAATATGGGAATAATGTTAATGATCTTGCAATTACAACTATGTCGCAGCCACTAGCTAAGGAACGAAAAAGTTGATAGAATGCCTCTCAATAAGATGGGAGGTAATATAAACGTCGATGATAACTTTGTCTAAAAAAGAACTGTTGCTTGTCAGTTTTATGCTCTTTTCGATGTTTTTTGGCGCGGGCAACCTCATTTTTCCACCCTATCTCGGTCAAGAGGCTGGAACCTTTGTTTGGTTATCCATTGCAGGCTTTGTGTTATCTGCTGTCGGTCTTCCCATCCTTGGGGTAATCGCCATCGCAAAAGCAGGAAGCTTTTACAATTTGGCAAATCGGGTTCATCCAAGCTTTGCTCTTATTTTTCCTATTTTGATCTACGTATCGATTGGACCCGCTCTTGCCATACCGCGTGCAGGCAGTCTTGCGTACGAGATGGGGATGGCGCCGTTTTTGCCGGCACAAGCTGCTGACTCCTCCCTGAATCTGTTCATCTATACCATTGTATTTTTTGGCATTGTGTTTTGGTTCAGCCTCACGCCTTCCAAACTGATTGATCGCTTTGGGAAAATACTGACTCCTACACTGTTGACCTTGATTGCGTTGATCTACATCAAGAGCTTATTCACGCCACTCGGTCCGACAGGGATGCCAGAAGGAAAATATGCCGCTAATCCGGTTGTCCAAGGCTTTCTTGACGGGTATTTAACAATGGATGCTTTGGCTGCTCTTGTGTTTGGTATCGTGATCGCCAATACATTAAGGAGCAAGGGAATCGAAGACAAAAAGCAACTGTCCGCGAATATGATTAAAGCAGGTCTCGGCGCAGGTGTTTTGCTCACGTTCATCTATGTTATTTTGGGACTGCTGGGTTCATCTGGTGCCTCTTTAGGCAGGCCAGAAAATGGCGGACTCCTATTGACGGCGATCATGAGGCAGCTGTTTGGGACAAGCGGCACGCTCATTCTCGGTGTTATTTTTACAGTTGCCTGTCTATGTGTCTCAATTGGGCTCGTGACCTCGTGCAGTCAATATTTTCATGGACGATTCAGCGGGTTGTCGTATAGAGGGTGGGCGATGCTTCTATGTGTTCTGAGCATGGGAGTAGCCAATTTGGGATTATCGGAGATTCTAAGTGTTTCGGTTCCGATCCTGGGCGCTATCTACCCGATTGCCATCGTGCTCATTCTATTGGCATTGCTTGAACGTTGGATACCGGAGCATTCCTCAGTGTATATGACGACTGTCGTAGTTGTGACGGTCTTTGGACTCGTAGATTTGATGAACCTTACGTTTTTCGCACGTCGTTGGGACGATATTTTGGGCGTACTTCCGTTTTACAAGGAAGGGGCCGGTTGGATCATGCCTGCATTATTTGCTGGTTGTGCGGGTGTCCTGCTCGATTTTCGAAATCGGACAAACCGTGGCAGAACAGGTCCAACCCAATCATCTAAATAACGCAGCAAGCAAGAGAGGGCTTCGTTTTCGCGGGGCTCTCTTGTTGTGCGGATAACAAATTTGTTACTTTTTAAGAGGTTCATTCGTAGTAAATGTGTTACTACCTAGAGAGAATTGGGGAGGTTCAATTACGTGAAGTTAACACCTGTTGCAGAAGGTGAGCGAATCCGACAGTTAGATGGCATAAGAGGATTTGCCCTCTTGGGAATCTTGCTGGTGAATATGCCGTCCTTTATGTATCCGCTCTTGTTTTTACCAGATTCAGGGCTCGTACATACTCATTCAGAAATGGATGGTTGGATACGACTGCTGTTCAATATGTTTGTACAAACGAAGTTTTACACAATCTTCGCGTTTTTGTTTGGGGTAGGGTTTTATTTGTTTATGCACCGTGCCGAGAGCAAACAGCTGCCTTATCAGAGCTTGTTCACTCGCAGATTAGTTGTATTGCTCATTTTTGGGATGGCACATATGATTTTTCTCTGGTACGGAGATATTCTTCATACGTACGCCTTGGCTGGATTTCTTTTGTTGTTGTTTTACCACAGACAAGAAAAGACCATAAAAAGATGGGCGTGGACACTCTTGATAGGTGTGCAAGCCTTGTACGCTCTTATGCTAACCGTTCCAGAGAGCTTCGTTCCCGTGCTGGATGAATCACCGCTTGTTCAAAAAGCAATCGATGCTTATACGAATGGGTCGATGGCCGAGTTGTGGCAATTCCGGATTGCGAATGAAATACCAATCATTTTCTCACTTGAGTTTTTTATTGTCCTATCCGTTCTGCCTCTCTTTTTGTTCGGATTGTTGGCAGCGAAGCGAGGAGTATTTGAGAGAACGGAAGAATTTATTCCGGCTATTCGTCGCGTATGGTGGATTGCACTCGGATTTAGCCTTGTACTCGTAACGATGATTCCACTTGTTCAATTCGGCATCGTAAAATTCCCAGCCTCGATCGCGATCACTGTTCAGACATTTGTTACCTGGAGTGGCCTTAGCCTGAGTGCTTTTTACGTTACTTCACTCCTGCTTCTCTATCGGAAAGATAGCGGCAAGCGCATACTGAAGCATTTGGAGCCGGTTGGCAGGATGGCATTAAGCAACTACTTGAGTCAAACCATCATTGCTGTGGTTGTTGTGCGTATCGGCAATTTGTACGGAACGACTGGTCTTGCAATAGGCTTGGTGTTTAGTTTGGTTATCTTTGCAGTTCAAATCTTCGTGAGTCGCTGGTGGCTCACCAACTATCAGTTCGGTCCGGCGGAATGGCTTTGGCGGTGTTTGACATACGGCAAATATGTACCGATGAAACGATAAGGAGGATCTCATGCGATTTGACACTATCATGACAATTGCTGTCGTGCTTGTGCTGACGTCCTGTTATTATTATTTATGGAGATGGCTTCGTTCGAAAACGTCCAGTTGATCTGGGCGTTTTTTTGTGCCTTCCGAACCGTATGAACGCGGAGGATAAAAGTGGAAGCAATGGGGCAAAATTTTCCTATCTCACTTGAGTTTTGGGAAAGGGAGGGGACATGACGGTTTCCAAGCTTCTTCATATATAACGTTGCCGTTTCTCCGGATCAACCTAAGAAATAACAGGCAGCAGCGCTCTGGCAGTAGGAAGGAGGAAGAGGATGGATGGCAATTGGATTCCTTTTTTGATCGGCTCCTTTGTAGGATCGATGGCGGCTCTCATCCTGCTGGGAGTGCTCTTGGTCTGTCTTTTTCGTCCTCTAACGCAGTGGTTGCTTGCTCGGTTCATGAAGCGCCTTATGTCAGATCGCTATCCGGAAAATATATTTGAGATGTTCTCCGCGATGACCAAAGTCAGCCCTCGCTATGTCCTTGAGAACAGTCTGCGAGCAACGACTGGAGAAGCCATCGAGCGTCCTTTCGGGAGTCCGCGCAAGTTCTTGAATTTCGACAGCTTGATCTTTTCTCCTGCGCAGCTGGCGGTGCTGCCAACGCGTGAGGATGCAGAAGTTGACATGCGCATCACGATTGGACCCATGGCCAAAAAGCCGTTGACGTTGGATATTCCGCTCATGGCAGGAGCGATGGGGTACGGAATCGGAGTGAGTGCCGATGTGAAAATCGCTATGGCAAAAGGAACAGCTGCTGTGGGTACATTGACCAATACCGGGGAAGGTCCGTTATTACCGGAAGAAAGGAAATTCGCCAAGCATCTGGTGATTCAATATAACTCGGGAACGTGGGCGAAGGAGCCGGAGATTTTACGACAGGCAGACGCCATTGAAATCCATTTTGGTCAGGGAGCGACTGCTGCAGCAGCAAGCTTCATCCCTGCAGAATACATCCAGGGAAGAGCTGCTGAAATCATGGGCGTTCAAAATGAGGAAATGATCGTCATTCCTTCACGACAGCCGGAAGTATCGAAGCCGGAGGATCTTACTAAGCTGATTGACAAACTGCGCACGCTGACAGACGGCGTGCCAATTGGCGTCAAAATTTGTGCGAGCGGCATTCTCGAACAAGACTTGGAGATAGCGATTCAAGCAGGGGTAGATTTTATCAGTATCGATGGGGGACAAGCGGGAACAAAAGGGGGACCTCCAATCTTGGAGGATGATTTCGGTTTGCCTACTATCTATGCATTGACGCGTGCCGTACGTTATTTGAACGAAAAAGGAGTAAAAGACCGGATTACCTTATTGTCTGGAGGCGGCTATACAACTCCGGGTGAGTGCCTGAAAGCCATTGCTTTGGGAGCAGACGGAATCTTTATGGGGACAGCTATTTTGTGGGCGATGACCCATGATCAGGTGACAAAAGCTATACCGTGGGAACCGCCAACTGAGCTGACGACTTATCCTGGCAGCTTAAAAAACAAATTCGACCCCGATTCTGCTACCAAACATTTGACTAACTTTTTTCTTTCCTTTGTGGATGAAATGGAAATTGCAATCCTCGCTATGGGGAAAACGTCTCTACGTGAAGTTACGGCTGCTGATCTCGTCTCACTTGATGAACTGACTAGCAAAGTGACGAAAGTACCTCTTGCCTATCATTCATCCTCTTCCAATTGAACAGCATGATAGTCGTACGAATGGGAGGGATTCGTATCGATCAGGGGATCATCCAAATCAAGTCGCCCGCACAGTACACCGGGTGGACCATGACCCAGACGTGGGAGCATCTTCTCTTTTTACATTGGGCCATTTCTCCAGCGTCTATCCAGGAGCTGATACCAGCAGGGCTTGCGCTCGATACATACGCAGGCAAGGCATGGATCAGTATCATACCGTTTTTGCTGAGCGGCGTGCGATTGCGTCGTATGCCTTATGTTCCGTACACGACCACCTTTCCAGAAATCAATGTTAGAACATATGTAAAGGCGAAAGGAAAATCGGGTGTCTTCTTTCTTTCGCTGGACGCATCTAATCCCCTTGTGATCAAGATTGCGAAATATTGGTACCGCCTGCCCTATTATCCCGCCCAGATGACTTTTCATCGACAAGGGAGCTTGATCGATTTTACATCCAGGCGTATAGGGGATGCATCCTTGTCTCCGTTGTTCAGAGGCAGCTATCAACCCGTTGCGGACACCTTCATGACGCAAGAGGCGACACTGATTCATTGGTTGACGGAACGCTACACGCTTTTTTGTACCTGTAACAGAACGAATCAAATCATGTATGCAGATGTGTTTCACGAGCCGTGGCAGCTACAGCAGGCAACCTATCATATTCGTGAAAATTCGATGACCCAAAATCTTGCGTTCCCACTAGCGGACTCTCCGGACCTAGCCTTGTATGCACGTGGGGTGCGAAGCTTTATTTGGCCGATACAAAGAATAGCTGATCTATCATCTTCAGGAGATAAGAGCCTATGAATGCTATCCGCCCAGGACTCATATCGATTCCAGGAGACATAAGTGACTGATACCTGTCCATCCGGTATCAGTCTTTTTCGAACAAGAGACTTGCCAGACTGACTTTTGGTCGGTAAGATGAGAGATAGTACTTTTTTTCGAAAAACAGGAAGGATCTGGTATTCGGTTATGGCACGAAAAGAACGAATCGCTGAGCTGGATTTGATCCGTGCTTTTGCATTTCTGGCAGTGGTATACCAGCATGTCATTGGTGTGTACATCCGTGAGCCGGGACTGACAGAGCAAACAGCGATTGTCTATGGAATGTTGTTTCATTTGCTGAAATTCGCCGTACCTGCATTTATTTTCATCACGGGGCTCGTTCTGTTTTACAACTACTCCGAGAAAGTGAACTACCTTTCCTTCACGCGCAAACGGGTAACAGAGATTTTGGTTCCATATGGGATCTGGTCGGTGGTGTATCTTTACTTGATGGAGAGACCACTGGGAGAAGGAGCTGCGTTCGTCTGGAATGTAAGCAAAAACTTCCTGACTGGGACGTCCTCCTATCATCTGTGGTTCGTCGTGATGATTTTTCAATTCTATCTGCTGTATCCATTTTGGCAAAAAGTTTTTGATCTATTGCGCGGATTTGTTTCAAGCCGCTTCCGCCTCGCAGTTGCACTAGGTGTCACCGGCTTGGTCTACGGGGGACTGATGTGGTTCTCAGCTCGCTACATTCCGGCCCACGCTTTCCGTTTTGACATGACTTGGCTCGATACGTATTTCATCAAATATCGGGACAGAAATGCCTTCTATTATTTCTATTACTTTTTGTTCGGTGGCTTGGTTGCTTTCACAATACCTGCCTTTCGCGGAATTCTGAAACGATACTGGCAATGGATTGTCATCTCGGTTGGAGTCCTGTACGCAATCATTGGCTATGAGCTTTTCCGTGATTCGGGCGAAGGCAAGATCAATTTAAATGTAGCAACTTCCTTGAAGCCGTCCATGTTTCTCTATACGATGGCTTGCTTACTGGCTGTGTATGCTATCTGCTTGTGGATGAGCAAAAAGCAATCAAAATGGACACATTGGCTAGGTCTCATCGGGAAATATTCATACGGAGCGTATTTGATTCATGCGTTGATCTTGACGTACTTGATGAAGGGTTTGCGCAAGCTTGAGCTTTTTCACACAGGAGTGTGGGGAAGTATCGTCGCATTTATCTTGTGCTCGATTCTTTCTTTTGCCATATCGTATGGGCTGGGAAAACTGCCGTTTGGCTCCTGGCTGGTGGGGGCAGCAGAGAAAAAGTCAAAAACGATCCCGCGGGCTCAAAAGGAATGGCAAAACGCAGGTTGACATAGAGCAGTTTAGCCAGATGTAGTGAATCGTAGGAGGATGAGGGGAGAAGCGAGTCGTCATGCTGTTTGCTTACATTCAGTTAGCCTTGGCGATGGCCTTGGTGGGAAGTAACATCTCCATCGGTAAAGAAATTGTTTCCCATGTTCCGGTGTTTTTGTTTTCTGAATTGCGCTTTTTACTCGCGATCGTAATCCTTCTGCCACTGCTTGCAATGCGTGGAGAGTGGAAAACTTCCTGGAGCCGTGAGGAAGGCAAGGTGTTATTTTGGCAGTCGTTTTTCGGTGTGTTTCTGTTCAGTATTTGCATGCTGTACGGCGTGCAGTGGACGACAGCTACCGCAGCTGGCATCATCACGAGTACTGTACCTGCCTGCATCGCTTTGTTTTCGTTCTGGATTCTCAAGGAAAAATTACACGCTAACAGCTTATTGGCGATCGTTCTTTCGGTCGGCGGCATATCCTTCATCACGTTCACAGGAGGCAGTGGGGGACAAAGCTGGATCAGCATGCTGGGCAATCTTCTCGTATTTTTCGCAGTCGTCAGCGAAGCGCTCTTCACGATTTTTGCCAAAAGACTGTCTGGAAAAATTACGCCATTCCAAATGACGGCCGCAATTAATGTCATCAGCTTTGTCTTGTTTCTGCCGTTTGCCATTTGGGAAAGCTTGCAGTTTGATTGGAGTGCAGTACCTGCAAATGTATGGTGGTTGCTAGTGTACTATGCGTTTACGGCCAGTATCTTATCCTTCTTTCTCTGGTACAAAGGAGTGGAGAAGGTGGAGGCTTCCAAGGCTGGCTTGTTCACAGGAATGATGCCGATCAGCGCTGCTCTCGTGGCTGTCTTTTTCTTGAACGAAGCGTTTACGTGGATGCATGGAGTGGGGATGATGCTGGTACTCGCCTCCATTTTTATCGGGACACAGCAGCCGCGGCGTAGGAGTTCACCCGTTGAAGGCTAGTGGGATAGCATAAAAGAAAGGTCTCGGATACTCTTGTGTAATTTCGTCGAGGGATTCCGGGGCTTTTCTGTTGCAAAAAAACGCCCTGGCAGCATGGCCAAGACGTTTTTGTCCAGTTGTTATCAAATTTATTTGGTTAATGCATTTTCCAAATCTTTCACGCCACTGTAAACCAATTCGAACAAGTCAGCGATGTTTTCTTCTTCGATGCAAGAGAAGGCGATGCGCAGATCAGTTTGTCCAAGAGCGATCGTACCGACACCATACTGTTCCAGCAGGTGCTGACGCAATGTTTCCGCTTCTACCGTCTTCAGCTTGAGGCACATAAAGTAGCCGGAGTTGAACGGATAGTAGCCCCACACGTCATCGTATTTTCCACTGTCGAGCACTTCCTTGACGCGGTTGGCGCGGCGTTTCATGATCTCGAATTTCTCCTGCTTTTGTGCTTTGTATTCAGGAGCTGTGAGCGCATGCAGCACGAACGTTTGGGATGGGTGAGATCCACTGGACAGAGTCGCGCGGATGATTCCCATTGTCTTCTGCTCAAGAGCACTGAGCAAGTCGCTGGATGGAGCAGCATACGTAATGAAGCCAACACGGAAGCCCCACACGTAATCTTCTTTGGTAGCCCCATCTACTTTTACAGGCAAGATGCGCGGGTGAACGTTGGACAAGCTCGCAAAGAGGGATTCGTGCATGGAATCCTCGAAGAACAAGCCGAAGTAAGCGTCATCTGTGACTGCAACGATGTTGATGCCTGCTTCAGCACCTTCCTTGAGTACTGCCACGATTTGCTTTCCTTCTTCCGGACCTGGTGTATAGCCAGTTGGGTTGTTCGGGAAGTTGAGTACGACGATGGCTTTGCCCTTGTCTTTTTGCGCAAAAATTGCATCACGCAAAGCGGAGGCATTAAACTTCATCTCGTCGTTATACAATGGGTAGTAGACCATTTCCGCACCGCGGCGGATAGAGAAAGTAAGCTCGTAGTTTTCCCAGTTTTTGTCCGGGATAATAACACTGTCGCCTTTGTCAGCGAACAAGTCTGATACGATGCTCAAGCCATGTGTCAGAGCGTTTGTCACAATCGGATTACTAAACGTCTGATTTGCCAATGCTGGCTGTTCCTCGATCATTTTTTGACGCCATGCTGCACGAAGCTCAGGCTTTCCTGCTGGTGGGGCATATTCGTAAATGTCTTTTGGCTGGTAAGCAGACAGATTATCCTGAATGACCTTCAGATGCATCGGTTGACCGTTTTCCAGTGCAATCCCGATAGTGGCGTTGTACTTTTTCGCTTTTGCTTTAGCTTCTGCCGATTGGCTGAGAATCCCCTCTTTTGGGAAATAAATCAGCTTTGCGATATCGGACAGCATTTCATAAACGTGCGGGTTTTCCCGTTGGATAGTTTCGTTCAGCGTTGATGCCAATGAATGCATGGTAGCCTCCCTCTTCATTTCAAACATCTATCTTTACCAATAAAGATAGCGTATCTACATGCATTTGTCACCCTTGCCCAATGGGATATTTCAGATTTTTCAAGGTTCCTTTTGACAAACGAAGACTTCATTTGCTACCGTGAAATCGAAAACAGAGGAGTTGCGGGAGGGAGATAGAGATGGCAGAGCGCATTATTGTTCGCCTGGGTGACCCTATCTTGCGTGAAACTTCGAAAAAAGTATCAGCCATTACGCCGCAAGTCGAGAAGATATTGGATGATATGGCCCAAACCATTTATGCAGGGAAAGGTCGTGCTGGCTTGTCCGCTATTCAAATTGGCATACCGAAGCGCCTGGTGGTCATGGATTGCGGTAGCGGCTTGGTTGAACTGATCAATCCTGTGCTGCTTGAAAAATCAGGGGAGCAGGTAGGTCAAGAAGCATGTCTTTCGATCCCGGGTGTTTTTGGAATTGTACGCAGGGCGAATTATGTCAAAGTTCAGACGTTAAACCGCCAAGGAGAAACGATCACGATCGAAGCCGACGACTTCCTTGCCCGGTGCATTCAGCACGAGCTGGACCATTTAGAAGGTATTTTGTTTATTGATCATGTGAAAGAGCTCTTCTCGGCAAAAACAGGAAAGAAAGTAAGCCTTCAGGATCTTCATCGTATGTTGTTTGACCGCAGAAGAAGATAACGAAATGAATATGCATAAACACCAAGGAGATTGACCGATGAAGCGTTGGAATATTATGTTGACAGGCTTTGGAACCGTAGGACAACAGGTAGCAAAACTGTTGGAGCAGCGAAGGGAGAGGTACCGCAATCTGTATCAGGCTGATGTCAGACTCGTGGGTGTTGTTCGTTCTTCTTCTGGTCTATACGATGAGAACGGAATTGATTCACGAAAATGGGAAGACTATGCGCAAGCAATACAAGCAGTGGACCCATCGTGGGACTCGCTTGATTTTATGAAGTCGGTACAAGCAGATGTACTTATTGAGGCTGGTCCATCCATGAAAGATGGCGGGCCCGGTCTCACTTTCATTCGATATGCTTTGAAAAATGCCATCCATGCCATTGCCATTTCAAAAGGGGCACTCGTCGTTGATTATGCGGGTTTAGCCGATTTGGCTAAAAAACAAGGCGTCGAGTTAAAAATCAGTGGGGCCACAGCAGCAGCCCTGCCGACCATCGATCTTTTGCGATATAACCTGGCAGGATGTGAAGTGAAGAGAGTCGAAGGCATATTTACAGGGACGACCAACTTCGTTCTCACGAAAATGATGGACGAAGGACTCACCTGCACGGAAGCAGTCCAGCTCGCTCAGAAAATGGGAATCGCTGAGCCTGATCCTTCTTACGATATAGATGGTTGGGATACAGCTTCTAAGCTCACGATCCTTGCCAACGCCGCTTTTGATGCGCAATGCAAGCTGTCTGATATCGATCGCACGAGTATTCGCGAAGTAACACCAACACAAATAGAGGCATGGAAACAGCAGAAGAAGATACCAAAGCTGATCGGAACGATCCAAAAGGACGCGCAAGGATCACTTTCTGTAGCAGTTGAGCTACTTGCACTTGATGCTATGCATCCATTTGCGGCTGTATCAGGTACGACGAAAGCCATTCGTGTAGAAACAGATGTCATGGGGGATTTATTGGTCGTCGGTGGGAAATCAGATCCTGTCGCTGCGGCAGCTGCTGCGTTAAAAGACCTTGAGCATATTATTAGCAAATAGTCAGGTTCGCATGTGCTTCCAGCGTTCCTTAGGAATGAGTCGTTTACAACGGCGTGCATACTAGGTGTGCACCACAAAAAACGGCGAGGGGGCCATACGGATGAATCGATCGTCTGATGTCAATGCCGAGCTGCAGCAAGTATCTGCTTACCCAACCAAGCAAAAAATGCATCAAAAAGACGTTGCGCTGGTAAATGAGCAGGAAAGCTGTTGTTGTTCCCCCAATAAACAGGCGGCTAATGAGCAGCAGGAATAGCGCCTACACGAAAAAAGCCGGGTCTCATGACGAGACACCGGCTTTTCGTATATTCATTTGCGATCTATCCGATAAATTCTTGTACCCAGTAACCGTTCGTGACGCCTACACCAATCTTAGTGAACGCAGGGTTCATAATATTTTGGCGGTGGCCTTCACTGTTCATCCATTGTGTCATCACTTCTTGTGGACTGCGTTGACCCATGGCAATATTCTCACCTGCAGTTTGATACTGAATGCCAAACTGCTTCATCATGTCAAATGGAGAACCGTACGTTGGGCTGTTGTGATCAAAGTAGTTGTTGCTAGACATATCTTGTGCTTTTGCCAAAGCTACTTTGGACAGTGCTGCATCCAATTGAACAGGCTTGAGACCTGCTTTTGCACGTTCTTGGTTCACCAAATCCGCGACTTGCTTTGCAAAATCACCAGTTTGTGCTTGATCCGCTTGATTTGCTGGAGCAGCAGGTTGAACAGGTGCTGGCTGCACTGGTGCTTGCTGAGCTGGAGCTGGTTGCACTGGAGTCGGTTGTACTGGCTTCACAGGTTGTTGCTTAGGCTGCTGTGGCTGTACTGGCATTGGTTGTCCAGGCATATAGCCTTGCTTTTGTGGATAGAAGTTCCAAAATTGTTGAGCATTTGGAGCTTTTTGGAATTGTGGCATCATATATTGGAATTGTCCGCCAGGTACAGGGCAATTAGAAGCAGCTGAAGCGGAAGTAGCAAAGCCCGTTAGAGCCAAGCCCAAACCAAGAGTCATCGCGATTGTAACAGAACCAAAACGTTTCATTTAACAAATCTCTCCTTTTTTTTGCCTACGAGGTTAGTTGTCGGATTCGGATTGAGGAAACAACCCTACGCCAATTGGCGATTCACCCCAATGTGGAACTGCTCATCCACAAAAAAGTCCCCCGCACCTCCTGTCAAGCAGGAAGTCTCGGCTTATTTCGTTTGGCATGAACAACGATATCAGACAATCCCAATCGAAATAAAGGAGTAATATATGGCAAATAGCTAGAATGGTTGATAAATTAGGCTTTTTGCCCTTCGTTTGATTGTTCGTTCCAAGCGGTCAAGCCGCCTTCCAATGCATTTGCTGTAAAACCATGCTCACGAAGAAGAGCAGCAGCCTTTTGCGCTTTATTTCCAGTTGTACATAAGGTGACGATCTGTACATTCCGAACCAGCTTTTCTGTTTCCTCATCGAGCGGCTTGTCCTGTTCTTTCATTAGAAGATAGGGAATGTTTCGAGTTGGTGCGTTTTCGCTAAAAAGACTGCCGGCCATAAATTTTTCTGCGTCGCGTACGTCTATTAAAAGAACGGGCGTTTTTTGTTGAAGCATTTGAGATAATTGAATCTTTGTTAGTGTGTGATGATTTTGCAATGAAATCCCTCCCAGTCCTATTGTAACAGAGTACCGCAATGACCAGAATAAGGATGAACGGTTGATTTTATTGGACAACCATGGTAGAATGAACTTGCTACTTGAAAAATTGATACCTAACATTCATCGAGGTGTATTTGTATGCTGATGGATAACATTTTTGAATCCCCGATTCACACTGGCGCGGTCATCGGAGCCGCAAGGATGGAAGAGAGGAAGGGCTTTCATTGTTTTAGGTTTTCAAAAGGTTTAGTTTTTAGTTTTGCAGTTCCGTCCTATGATAATCGGAGTAAATAATTTTCACATATCATGAAGGCGTATCATATAGATGATCTGGTATTTCTTCATGATATGTGAGCTTTATTTGCTTCGGTAAATATGACTAGCATATTCAAATTGAATTTTTGGAGGTTTTTTTAAATGCAAACGAACGGAACAGTAAAATGGTTTAACGCAGAAAAAGGTTTCGGTTTCATTCAAGTAGAAGGCGGAGACGATGTATTCGTACACTTCAGCGCAATCCAAGGTGACGGTTTCAAAACTTTGGACGAAGGTCAAAAAGTTCAATTCAACATCGTTCAAGGTAACCGTGGTCCACAAGCTGAGAACGTAGTAAAACTGTAAGTCTCCTTATAAAAAAACTGTCCTTTAGCGGGCAGTTTTTTTGTTTGGTTACATAATGATGTCGCTGACTAGGTATGAGGAAGTCAGCGGATGTTCTAGTTGTTCAATGAAAGGTAAAAAATAAGGAACTATGGCGCCCCACCATAATTCCTTATTTCCATTTTGCTAACACGTTAGAGGCAAGTATCGATTTCAATCGTCTTAAATTGGCTATCGAGCACAGTAAGGCCATTCACTTGTCCGCCACCAATGGAGGTACGGCCGTATGTGGTGAGCAGAACGTTTTCATTGTTGCGAGCTACAGTTAGGCGTACTTCATAATGGAAGGAAGCAGGAATCGCTGCATTAAATACAGTCCGAGTGTTTGCTGGAAGAACTGTTGTAACGTCAACTAATGTACTGACTGGATTTGTCTGAGTAACAGCATTACCCCAGTTTAATACTTGTACACGCACTTCCACATCTCGGTTGTTTAGATTTACGATGTCAAGGTGAGCTGTGAGCGCAACATTGAGATTGTTTTGCAAAATACCTGTTGTTCTCACAAGTGTTTCTCTGTGATGTTTGCGGTGCTTGCGATGTTCGTGACGTTCGTGATCCTCGTGATCTTTGTGATCTTTGTGGTCCTCGTGATCATCCTTGTGATCCTCGTGATGTTTGTTACGGTTGTGATGCTCTTCGTATTCCTTTTCTGTCATCCTGATCACTCCAATTTGTATAGAATCTAGTGGGACAATAATACGATATTGTTTCTTGTCTAAATTTGTAACGGCGAACGTAATGGGACGAGTAACTATTTTTGATAGGGGAAGGTGGAATTTTTTGAAAGAAGATCATGTATGCAAACAACTAGACTATTCGGCTCGATTTGAGTGGGGATACGAAGGGGTGGAGCATGTCGGAGCGGTATCGGATATGATCGTCATCATCGACGTGCTGTCCTTTAGCACATGTGTCGACATCGTAACTGGACGCGGAGGAATCGTCTATCCTTATCAGATGAAGGATGAATCTGCTGTGGAGTTCGCCCAGCATAAAGAAGCACTGCTGGCTGGAAAACGTGGAGAACCCATTTCTCTGTCACCCGCTTGTCTGAAAACGATTCCGGTCGGAAGTAAGATTGTTTTACCCTCACCAAACGGATCGACATGCACAGTATTGGCAAAGAAAACAGGTGCGACGGTGATTGCAGCATGCTTGCGAAATGCACCATCGGTGGCAGCGTACATACGCAAGCGTTTGGGAACAGTGACTGTCATTGCTTGTGGAGAGCGTTGGCGTAATGGAGCTTTGCGCCCCGCCATTGAGGATATGATTGCCGCAGGTGCATTGCTTCACGAATTAGAAGGGTATCGTTTGTCACCGGAGGCAGAAATAGCGGTGGCAGCTTTTCGGTCGGTGCAAGATCAACTCCCCGCTTATTTGCAAAACTGTGCGTCAGGTCAAGAATTGATAAGTATGGGATACGCTGAAGATGTCACACTTGCAGCGAAGTGGAATAGTAGTCGCGCAGTCCCCATTCTCAACGAAGATTTTGCTTACCAAGCCATTTTGTAAGTCGTCCTTTTCGCATAAAGAATCCCTCATTCGGTAACCATGGTTATGAAGCACACATGAGAAAAACTGGACAGGGAGGATTCATATGGATGACAACAGCAAGTCCATCAACCAGTCAGATGAAGAAAGTATTCTGACGAATCGTCAAGGCCACCCAATCACAGACAACCAGAACCTGCGGACAGTTGGGAATCGTGGACCGACCGTTCTGGAGAATTACGACTTTCTGGAAAAAATAACGCATTTTGATCGTGAGAAAACGCCTGAACGTGTCGTACATAGTCGAGGTGCAGGTGCACATGGTTATTTTGAGGCGTATGGAACGGTAGGAGATGAGCCTGTTTCTACGTACACAAGAGCGAAGCTGTTTTCGGAGCGGGGGAAAAAAACGCCTGTGTTCGTACGGTTTTCTACGGTCATTCATGGGACACATTCGCCCGAGACTTTACGCGATCCACGCGGATTTGCTGTGAAGTTTTATACAGAGGACGGGAACTGGGATCTCGTTGGCAACAACCTGAAAGTTTTTTTCATTCGGGATGCCATGAAGTTCCCTGATCTCGTGCATGCGTTCAAGCCTGATCCCGTGACAAACATTCAGGACGTGGAACGGATTTTTGACTTTATCTCGAATACGCCAGAAGCCATGCATATGATCACGTTTTTGTTCTCCCCGTGGGGAATTCCAGCTAATTATCGGCAAATGCAAGGCTCTGGAGTTAACACCTACAAGTGGGTAAACAAGGAAGGCAAAGCGGTCCTGGTCAAATACCATTGGCAGCCGTTAACCCAAGGTATTAAAAATTTGACACAAAGACAGGCGGAAGAGGTCCAGGGCAAAAACTTCAATCACGCCACGCAGGATCTGTATGAAGCTATTGAGCGAGGCGAATATCCCGAGTGGGAAATGTGCGTCCAGATTATGAGTGATGACGACCATCCTGAGCTCGATTTTGATCCGCTTGATCCAACGAAAATTTGGCCAGAAGATCAATTCCCGTTTCTTCCTGTAGGTAAAATGGTTTTGAACAAAAACCCGGATAACTATTTTGCAGAGGTCGAGCAAGCAGCTTTTGGAACAGGCGTATTGGTGGATGGACTTGATTTCTCTGATGACAAGCTATTGCAAGGAAGGACCTTCTCTTATTCGGACACGCAGCGTTATCGGGTTGGCGCCAACTATTTGCAGCTTCCAATCAACGCTCCACAAAAGCATGTGGCTACCAATCAGGAAGGCGGACAGATGCTGTATCGTGTGGATCGGAAAGAGCGGCATATTAACTACGAGCCATCCACGATTGGCGGTCTGCAAGAAGCGAAGCAAGCCTCTCCCGATCACCAGCCAGAAGTCGAAGGAAAGGTCGTCCGTCAAAAGCTCGATCGTACCAACGATTTCAAACAGGCGGGAGAACGTTATCGCCTCATGGAAGACTGGGAGCGAGAAGACCTCATCACCAATCTGACAGATGCACTGCTTTCCTGTGATCCTCGCATTCAAGAGAAAATGCTCGGCTATTTTTTCAAATGTGACGAAGAGTACGGCCAACGCTTGAAAGCTGGAATCACACAGGACAACGGTGGAAACAATAAAGGAATAGGCGGGCCGATGGGCGCAACGAATCCAGGGGCGGCTGTAAAGGAAGCGGAACAAAAGTCACATCCGTCCAAGCCTTACTGATCCCAAATGAAGAACGAAGACTGAAAATGTACAGCGGAGCTTTGCTGATTCCTTGGTGAAGCTCTTTTTGGCATGCTGCTGCATATTTACTTAACAATCATATAGTAGATCTGCTATCGGTAAGTCAAACAGAGAAGTATCATGAAAAGCTGCGCGCGATGCAACAAAATTTTTGGCAAGGCTTTACGCGTTATTGGAGCGAGGTATTGGCGGAAACAGTGAGAAGGGTTTCGAAGTAATTTTACAATAAAGAAGTAACACAATTCGATTGGCCAACGTCTTACAATTGTTTACATTAGAAAATGGCGAGGAGAATCATAATGGAGAGAAGAGGGAAATGGGTAGCGCTGTTGAGCTATACAGCAGTACTCTCACTTTTGACAACGGGAGGGGTAGTTGCTGCTTCCCCTGCAAAAGCAACTCTTGAAAAGGCAGAAGCATTTGCTAGCACCGTTGGAAATACCGAAGTGAAGCTACAGGCTTGCAGTCCAGATAAAGCAACAGCATCTGTCTCGGACAAGGCGTTTACGTCCTGGAAACCGTTGGATGAGAGGCCGGTCATGGAGGGGATAACTGCCATTGCGACAGGAAAAATTTTTGATGAAGCAGGCTATGGTTGGAGACCTGGCATTTCCTATGCGTTCACAGACGATGGGCAAGTGTGGAAATGGGGATATCAGTCTGATGAGAAGTATGAACCGCAGAAGCTAGCCGGGATCAAGGATGCCAAGCAATTGACTACGGATTACGTACTCACGGGCGCAGGTGAAGTATGGAAGATCGATGAGAAGAAAGCACCGGAAAAACTGGCAGGGATCGACAAAATCAAAAACATCCAGCAAATCGACCTGCATGACGGCGTACTCTTTTTGTTGAATGAAGATGGATCTGTGCTGAAATGGGAAAACGGAGCAAAAGCACCGCAGAAGCTGACGAACTTTTCGAACATCCGTGACATGTATAGCTCCTCATTTTCGCTGTTTTTAGTAGATGACCAAGGGAAGCTTCTTTATCTTGAGGGTCAATCTGGAGAGCTAGACACAAATAATGCGAAGGTCATGGATATTCCCGGAAAAGTCAAACAGGTAGCTGTCGATTATTCGGATCTCGCCTTGATCCAAACGGAAAAAGGCGAAATGTATCGTAATGACACAAAAGAAAGTGAGAAAGTCATGCGTGCTGCTCACGCAGATGGTGCCACACGAATGGCAGTTGGCGGAGAAGGCATGTATTTGATTGTCAAAAAAGATGGTTCCGTATGGGGCTGGGGACATAATACATTCGGGATGCTGGGAGAGAATCAGCCGAATCAGGTAGAAGTACCGGTAAAAATAACAGGTCTGTCTGATATAACCGATGTCCAGGCCGGTACAGATCACGTGTTGGCACTCGATAAAAAAGGCAACGTCTACTCTTGGGGCAGTAATATGACAGGACAGTTGGGAAGAATTCCTGTCACATTTGACAAATGGACAGAGCTCGGCGAGATTCGCGATGTGAAACAAGTAGTCACAGAGCTGGATCAGCCTTATTTCGTTCGCAAGGATGGCTCTATTTGGGCTCTCGATGGCGCTCGTGTTCCTTATGAAGTCAAGGGGCCGACAAAAATTCAGCAATTGGATAGCATACTAAATTCTCCTGTTACCTTGAATCAAAGTGGGCAAATTCAGCTCTGGACCAGTAAGTTTAGTAACTGCAATACACTGGCATTGCCTTATCGCATCAAGGATTTCGTTGGTGGTGAGGAGCATCTTTTGTTGCGCACGGAGGATGATCGATTTCTGACGGTAAAGCTTAGCTTTAAATCCGAGGAACGCGGAGGGGTATACGTCATTACCGACCTACAGCCAACAAAAGTGGAAGACCTCAAGATTGATGCTGGCCTTGCTGCGGATGTCAGCAAGCTATACGCCAATCCGTATACGTTCTTTGCTTTGACCAAAAAGGGGCAAGTCCTGTTTGCAGAGCGCAAAGATGAGGAACCATTCAAATCGATGACCCTGATTCCTGGCTTGGAAGGAATTCGTGAGCTCGCACCAGAATATTTTGTCCGTTATACGAAGGACATTGAATCTGTTTGGGCGATCAACGAGGCAGGCGAGGTACAAGAGATTCAGAGTTACCCAGAGAGAGAAGGAAATGACGCAGGGGCAATCAAGGTGAAGCTGGAACCGAAAACGGAAGAAGGCATCGCGAAGGTAAGTGGACGCCTGCGGATAACCAAAGATGGGCAAATCTTTGAGCACGATTGGGAACCGTTTAAAAAGCAAAAAGTTGCTGCACCTGTTCGCCTGATTTCTTCCACATACGACTATGCGATCGAGGGACCGGGCTCACACTACCATGTACTGGTCACCGAAGATGATAAAGTTGTCATAATTGGCGATAATCCGTACGGAACAGGCGAGCTTCAGCCAGATAAGGTCAGACAATAAAAGAATCAGCACAGTGGAGCATTGGTATTTTCCACTGTGCTTCTTTTTTTGCCGTTTTTAGAAGATGTGGAAAAAGATGGTTGACAGCTAAGGTTTACAATTGTAATATCTTAACAGAAGTTCAAATTACAATTGTAAATCTAAGGAGTGATGATGTGATGAGCAACATTCCGAAAATTTCGGAGGCGGAGTGGGAGATCATGAAGGTGATCTGGAGAGATCATCCAGCGACAGCGGAGCAGATCATTGAGCGTTTACCAGCTGATATCGAATGGACAGAGCAGACGGTACGTACGTTTTTGAACAGGCTGCTCAAAAAGAAGGCGATCAGCTATGAAAAATCTGGTCGCAGCTATCGATATTTCCCACTCGTTGAAGAAGATGATTGCAAGCGAGCAGAAAGCGAGTCGTTTTTGAAGCGAGTATTCAATGGCGCAGTAGGCACGATGATGACCAATTTTCTCGAAGATGTACAGCTTTCCAACGAAGAAATCGACAAGCTGCAAAAAATACTGACGGAAAAACAAAATAAAAAGCAGGGATGAGGGACATGTAAATGGAGCTTCTCTGCCAAGTTTTTTTGTGGATGAGCTACGCCTCGCTGGGGGCAAGCCTGGTAGCAATTTTGTTGGTAGCCATCAAAAAAGGGGTTCGACAAGCGATCAGCTGGCGCATGCATCATTTGTTATGGTTCATCGTTTTGGCCCGCCTCTTGGTTCCCGTGCTGCCGGAGAGTTCATTTAGTCTCTTCACCTGGATATCCTTGGCGAGTAACAGCTTGTCGGTTGTCCAGCCGCTTTCTCCCTCTCTAGAACCTGAAGTAACACATACGGAACCTCTTGTCATTCCTGCTGTCCAAGACATGTCTGGATCGGTGGAAAATGGCGGGGTCATGCAAATGGAAGCTGTCAGTGATGATGAACGAAGGGTTACATCCACGCACGCTGCCTACATTCAGATTCTGGCGTTGGTGTGGCTAATCGGAATGGTAGTTATGCTGGTGAGATTATTCGTTTACCTGTATAACATGCACACCAAAGAACGATTTCTGATGCGAGTGACAGATGAGAGAGTATTGACCATCATGAAGGCGTGCAAAGAGAAGTTTGGTGTGAAAAGGCAAATGCCAGTTTACACAGGGACACTGGCGAAGGGGCCGTTCATCTCCGGGCTCTTTGCACCCTGGATATATTGTCCGCGGGATGTATACCAATCCTTGTCAGATGATGAGCTCTATCATGTCTTCGCGCATGAGCTCGCTCATCACAAACGCAAGGATCTGCTGTGGAGCTTCCTTGGCTCCCTCGCACTCGCGATCCATTGGATGAATCCGCTCGTCTGGTTATCGATTCGTAAAATGAAGGCAGATATGGAGCTTGCGTGTGATGAATACGTTTTGGATGTATTGGGGGAAAAAGAAGCGATTCCTTATGGCATGACGCTACTCGCTTTTGCGAGACAGATTTCGGAGAAACGACCCATGCCGTATCCACTCTATTTTCACCATTCTCATCATTCTGAACAAATGAAAAGGAGAATTCAGATGATTTCAACGTTCAAAAAAGGATCCTATCAGTTATCAGCTGTAGCCGTTGCATGCGGCCTAGTCATTAGTGCAGTGACACTGACCAACGCAGCAGAGCCGACCTCACTCCAGGTGGCTGTAAAGCAAGACGATAAGATGCGTCCTCTGTTTGGCGAAGCATCGTTCCAGTTTACGAACCGGTTGGAAAAAGCTGAAAAGATGGTTGATTTCGCTTTTAAGGTGCCTACTTATTTGCCAGCAGGCTTTACGTTTGAATCCAGTGGAATTATGAATGCAAAGCAGTCAGATTCTTCGGAAAAACTAGTGTCCCTCAACTTTCGCAAGGATGGAGATGCGTTTTCTATTTCAGCGAGCAAAGTAGAAGAGACTGCGGACGCGGTGTATGCGAGCCTGGACAACAAGAAAATCCCCAAATACACAATGGCCAAAGAACAATTATCCGTAAAAGGCAAGCCAGTCACCCTTATCTCAAGGACTTCTCATCTGGAAGACCGCGATGTCAAGCTGGATATTTATCTCTGGAGTGACGGAGGGGTTTATTACCAGATTCAAACCATCAACAGTAAAACTAAAGAAGAGTTTGTCAAAGTCATCGAATCACTCGCTGCACCGAACGAGAAGTTGAGAAAACAGTACGCCAATAACGACATGCAGAATATCTCGATCCTCGATTTGGATGATGTGGGATACTTCTCGACGATGATGGGGATTGAACCAGTCTTTCCGTTGGAGCTGCCTGGTGGATTCAAGGCAAAAGATGCATTTGTTAGCAAGAAGCTCAATTTCAGCTTCCCGGCCAATAAAGAGGAAGAAGAAAAGCGGACGATGCATGTCACCTTGGAGAAGCCGAAAGAGGCAAACGCGAAAGGGATTCAGCTCGTCAGATTTGCTCAGATCAAGGACAAATCAATTGTGGAAAATATGAAAAAAACAAAGACGGTTCCTTTCTATCGGATCGATGGTCAAAAATTTGATGTAAAAGTCACGCCTTTAAACATTGGTGGGCAAGAAGTATTTCGTACAGAGCCGTATAAAATTGACGGCACCATGAGCGGACCTGATGAGAAAAACAACTACTCGTATTTTTGGCTAAAAGGTGAGGTTTGCTATAAGGCGACGTTTGTCGATGAGGGCACGGAGGAGCAACAGCAATTGGTCACCGCTCTCATTAAGGCAAAGGCAATCGACCTGAAAAAGTAGAGAAAGCGTATAGAGTCTGTACAATTATGGTGCAGGCTCTTTTCATTTTACCTGTGACGTCCTGTTCAGATTTACGTATAACCATTGAGAGTACAAAGACGAGATTTAGCTCTAGGAGGAATAACATGTCAATCGATTACGAGAGACTCAGCAAGATTGCGCACACCATTGTCGACATCCCCAAGCATTACCATCTCGTAATGGAAGACAATACGCCAGAGGGCGATGAAAACGTGCGCTCCTTTATTTGGGCGGACCCGGAAGAATCCAGCCGCACGATTTCAGTATCGCTCGATTTGGAAACTGGTCAATTAATGTCGTTAGATTTGGAGAAGGAAACTCTGAATACGGCTGGGGAAATCAGCTCGGTTGAGGAAGCGCGAAGCATCGCTGACGCCTTCCTGAAAAGACATACACCCCATCATGATTTATTAACAAGGGTACATATAGAAGAACGACAGCATGTACGAATCATCACGTACAGGGAGGAAGTCGGGGGAATCCCGCTGCCGCATACAGGGTGCAGAGTGACAATCGACAATGAGTTAGACGTCATTCAGTACGATTTGGAAGGAAACGAAGCCACTTCAAAACCAGTATGGCCAGAAAGCATCTGTGAGGAAGAAACAGTTAAACAGCAAATCCTGCAAGAAATCCAGATGAAGCTGACCATCGTCACTTTAGAACCTTCGTGCCATGAAGAAGCTGGGACAAAGCCACAATATCGGCTTGTCTATGAACCAATCCCAGACTTTCGAATGATCGATGCCAGTACTGGTGTCGATCTGCATGGAATGGATCACTATCTACTACCAGACTCTCGTCCGATTGCTCCCTCAATAGGCGTGGACAGAGAGCCAATCATCTACAGCAACACGGATTGGTTGAAAAGACTCGGTGTCGATCCTGAGTACTATCATCTAGAAAAAAGTGCGGATGACGGGGAAAGAATTCGCATGAGATATCGTAGAGTACAAGCTGAAGAGGACGTTAGAAGGGCGCCAGACGAAAAATCAGCAGAGTCATACATGAAGCGAACGTACGCTGAGTCGTTTCGGAATCTGGAAGCGGCGTTTTTGATCCATATCGAAAAGTCGACGGGACGAATTGTTGCTTTCCATCGCAAAGTCAATCAAGAAGACGCTCCACGACTAAGCAGGGAGCAGTGCTGGGAGCAGGCGGAGCAGTTTTTGCGGCAAGTGTTCCCTGACTACCATGAGTACCTTCAACTGGAAGATGAACAGGAAGAGATGGACGGGGAACTGCGAGATAGAGAGGTATTTTTTCTTCCTGTTGTTATCGGGAATACACCGGTTAAAAATGAGAGCGTCTTACTTAGTGTGAGTACTTCCAGCGGTAAAATTATCGCTTACAGGGGAGTTTCATATGACATGCTTCGCACAATTGCTGAGCATTCCTTTCAGCCAAGGATTACAGCCGACGAAGCATTTGAACGATATGCTGAGCATGTCAGGTTGAAGCTGAAGTGGTATGAAGACACGAACGATAATGGATATCGACTCATATACGAGCAGACTACGACAATGGCAGACGGTGGTAAGCAAAAGCTCCTGTATATCGATGCATGCAGTGGTGCAACTGTAACAACTTGATCTTTGTCATGGATATACATGGGAGGACAATGTAGAATTATGTCGAACGTATCTTTATGAATAAAGCATGAGCCTAAAAGTACTTTGGTTCAATGGAAAAGGAGAATCTAAGTAAATGCAGAAGGCATCCCATTCGTCCAAACAAATCAGCGCTGCATGCTGCCAACCGTCACTTCCGCGAGCAGACAATTCTGCTTCTGCACGCATTTTAATAGAAGGAAACACTGAAGTATTAGCACAAATGAACATGATTAACCTGACTGAAGAGGATTTGCAGTTGATCGCAGATTTTCGTCCCGTCATTGAGACAGAAATAGAACAGATTACTGCTTCTTTTTATGAGTCGATTCTCCATGTTGACTCTTTAAAGCAAATTGTGATGGAACACACCACCGTTGAACGTTTGCGTCAAACCTTATCCAATCATTTAATCGAAATGTTTGATGGACGGATCGATTCTGCATTTATTGACAAGCGCTTGAAGATTGCGATGGTCCATCAGAAGATCGGGCTTCCTCCTAAGTGGTACATGGGTTCTTTTCAAAATTTGTTAGGCACGCTTTTGCGAATCGTAGACGAAATGAAAGAATCACATCCGGACTCGAAAAAACTAGCGCAAGCGATTACGAAGCTCCTAAGCTTTGAACAGCAATTGGTACTAGAGGCTTACGAAGACCAGACTCGTCTGCTGGAGCAGCGGGCGAAGTCGATGATCGAATACCAAGCGTTCCACGATGATCTAACGGGCTTACCAAACAGAAGGATGCTGCATCATGCCTTGCAGGAGGCGATTGAGCGTAATCGCGAAAAGGTTACTCGTTTTGCTGTACTCGTTTTGGATATCGATCGGTTTAAAATGATTAATGACTCATTAGGCCATACGTACGGGGATCGTTTTTTGCAAGAAGTGAGTAATCGGATCAAAACCAGCTCCGAAGGATACGAAGTGACGATTGCCCGGATGGGTGGGGATGAGTTCACACTGATCTGCCAAAATGTTGAAAGTGATCGCGATTTTTCGATTTTGGCAGAGCGCGTGGTCAAGGAAATCGAAATTCCCTATCTTTTGCAAGGGAAAGATTATTACGTATCGGCGAGCGTTGGTATTGCGGTGTATCCCGATCATGGATGCAGTGTCGAACAGCTGCTCAAAAATGCAGATGCAGCTATGTACGAAGTGAAGAAGAACGGGAAAAACGGTTTTCAATTTTTTACGAATGAGCTCGATGACCAGCTGCTGTTGCGGATTGAATTAGAGAGCGATCTAAGAAAAGCGGTAAAGCATAACGAGCTGGTCTTGTATTACCAGCCACAGATTCAAACCGGGAAGAATCAACTAATCGGAGTCGAAGCACTAATTCGGTGGAATCATCCGAAAAAAGGCATCCTGTCACCCGGCATGTTCATCCCGATTGCAGAAGAAACAGGGCTGATTTTTGAGATTGGCACCTGGACATTGAAGGAAGCATGCAAGCAAATGAAGAAATGGCATGATGAAGGTGGACCGCTTATTCCTGTATCGGTCAATTTGTCCTCGCGACAGTTCCATCAGCCTAATCTGGTAGGCTATATTCGACAAATACTGGAAGAAAGTGGACTTGAACCGCAGTATTTGGAATTGGAAATAACGGAAAGCATGATGATGGATGCAGACCTCTCTACAGAAATTTTAAAGGAATTGAACGAGTACGGCGTAAAAATTAGCTTGGACGATTTCGGTACGGGCTATAGCTCACTCAGCTACCTCAAGCTGCTGCCGATTCACAAGCTGAAGATCGACCGTTCATTCATTACCGATATTACGATGAACACCAGTGATCAAGCGATTGTTGCTACGATTATTTCCATGGCGAAGCATTTGAATATGAATGTGATTGCGGAAGGGATCGAGACCCAGAGTCAGTTGGATTTTCTCATGGAAAATTCCTGCAAGGAAATTCAAGGGTACTACTTTAGCCGTCCATTACCAGCAAACGAAGTGGAGACAACTTTTTTCATTCCACAGCGCGATTGATTCGGTCAACGTCTGTAAAGTAGTTCGAAACAGTAGATGGAATCATTTTGAAATAATTGATACAATAATAAGAGTCCCTTCGGGGGCTATTTTTTTAAGGAGGGTTTTCCAATGAAGAACAATACGTTCATCAAACACGTCTATGAAAATCAACTGGGGGGTGAAATCTACTATGAACCCTAGTATTTTGAATGGCACCAGAAAGCATCTGATCAACCAGTTAGTCTTTTTTGACGAGCAGTATTCTCTTTTCTACGATCAATATGTACGGAATTATGGGAAAGAAAAGCAAGCCATCGATGACATTGTCGTTCGTTACAAGAAAACACTTGAAAAGCTTCTAGCAGAAGAAGACCGTGCACTCTTTCAATCGCTTAAAGCAATTACTTTATTAGGCAGCAGCGTAAAAGTGCTATTTGAGGAAGACCAATTTGAGGAGTCATTTACTGTGGTGTACCCCACAGACATTGACCCGGATAACAACAGAATTTCATTCTTATCGCCCATAGGCAGACAATTGCTGCTAGCGGCTCCACACGATTCTGTTGTGCTGGAAAGTCCGGTCGGCAGGCAGCAGGTGCAGGTGAGGGAGATAAGCTTTACATATATGGGGGGATTCTCGTCACCATAGGGATCTAACCATCACAATGCTATGTAAGAAGGCACTAACTCGATGTTAGTGTCTTTTTTTGTAAATTTTAGTAAAATGCAAGGGGAGCAAGCCGTAAGACGGGAGGAAAAAACGATGAAAACAATTGCCTGCCCAACATGTGAGCAAGATGTGCAATGGGATATGAATCACCTTCAGAAGTTGGACGAAAGATGGGTGATGGCTTGCGAAAAATGCGGTGACCAGTTCTTCAGCGTGACAGAGGAAGAAAAGGAAATGATACTTGTGGGCATACGTTTGACGGAAGAGTATGTACCGGATGTCATCCATGCTTATCACAGTGAGGATGTAAAGAATCTCCCTTCCAGGGTTGGGTTCGGAGAAATCAAAAAATGCAATTCAGAGGATTGAATTGCTGGCACACATCCATCAAGACGCTAACGATTTGTTGGTGTCTTTTTATGTGCATTCAGGTAAAATTTAGTCGAGCGATATTTCTGAAAAATAGAGTGAAAAGAAGGGATTTCATGATCATTTTTGGTTTTATCATATGCATTTGGTTGTTATCACTTTGGCTGCAACCGATCTTTCAACCTTATGTTGAAGCTTTTCTCCTCTCCGTTTACGAGGATAAATATCAAGCATACATTCCTTATCAAATGACGGCTCTACATTATGTGGTGAATGCCATGACGATTGGATTCATACTTGGCCTGCCACTTGAACTCAAATACAGTAGGGCAGTATCGAAAGTGCTTAAAAAGCTCAAGTTTTTTGATAAACTGGAGAACGATGATATCCTTTTTATTCTCTCAGTTGCGCGCTCTCAGCATGGCTATGTGACGGCAGCCGACATCGCATCCCAATCCGCACTCACGTTACAAAAAGCTCAAAATGTATTAAATAAGCTTCAACAACAAGGCTTCGCTGACTTAAGTGTAGCCGAGACGGGTGACATTCTCTACTATTTCGCGGGCTTTGCTGAAGGTGAGGAATGAGAGGCAGATGGGTGATTTTTTAGGAAATTTGGTTATTTTTTTTCTCTTTGGTTGTATTTTTATCATCATAGCATTAATCTCCAGCTTTTTTGTGATTGAAGGCATCTATCTAATCTTAAACAACACTATCTTTTTAGGCTTCCTAATGATTCTCGTTTCCATTGGATACACGCTTTTTTACTTTGAAGGAAGAAGACTGGCAAAGAAGCAATTACAACGAGCACGTCAAGCCTCTGCAATTACGGCTGCCAATCGCAATCATGGTGTAGTTTCTGCTGCTACGTTTGCTTTGGAATCGAAGTGAAAACTATCAGAATGTGAGCAAATCCTGAGAGAGCTGGAGCAAAGAAAGGTTCTGAGCACGTCCTCCATGCCTGGCAAGATGGCTGTTTATCATTTAGACGATCATGTATACGGACACATGCCTTATGAAAGTGACGACAATGAGGACCATGATGATGAGGAGACAACAAAGCTGGAACAGATCCAGCGAAAACGTAAAAGAAGAATGGTACAGGCAGTATTGGGAGGAGTTATTGGCACACTGATTGTCATCTCCGAGGAGCAGGTTTTCCTGAACTTGAAAGAGTATCTCTCGGCAGCTATTACTGCAATGATCTTTCTTGTATTGATCGGACGTTACCTATTGTCATCCCATCGGAAAGAGGATCAACGACATTCGGAACACGATATTTTGACATATGTCATGGATCGTGAAGGGGAACTCAATCCGAAAGAGATTCCTTACTATACGCATGAAAGCTATCAATCGATTGAGCCTATCATCGATAAATGGCACAGAAGCAACTACTGCACGATTACGTATCATGAAGACGGTGGAATTATTTATCGTTTTCCAAATTATTCGGATGAGTCGGAAGTCTACGAATATGACGATGATTATGATCCGATCCCTGCATGGATTGATAGAAGATCCAAGTTTCTGCTATTTTGCTGTTTAGCATTTATCTTCAGTTATGTAGGCGGTTATGCCCTTGTTCATTGGAACAGCCTTATCTTCTATCTCGCTTGTATCATTATAGGTGGGGTCTATGGGTATTACGCTTTATCCAAAAGGACAACGGAGCCAGAAAGAATGGAACGAATCGCTCTACAAGTAGCTGCGAAAAAGGGCGGATCGGTGGCTGTTTACGAACTGGCTTATAATGCCAGAATCACCATGGATGAAGCGGCGAAGGTATTAGAAAAATGGGAACAGACGAATATAGCAAGAAAAGTGTATTCACAGGAAGGCGTGCCGATTTACATGGTGAGTGGTGTGGTTTCCCAAGAGCAAAGACAAAGGTCAGAGCATGTTTGAATATGCTCCCATATTCAGTACATACTACCATCACACGATCAATCACAACTAGAGGTGGAATCAGCAATGGCAAATTCAAATTCACTGGTCAATGGACAAGCACGTACTGCCCTTGATCAATTAAAGTACGAAATCGCGGCAGAGTTCGGAGTCGTGCTTGGAGCAGACACGTCGGCACGCCAAAATGGCTCTGTCGGCGGAGAGATGACGAAGCGCTTGGTACAATACGCAGAACAACAAATGTTTCGACTGTAATCCCTCCTTGTGAGGGATTTTTCTTTCGCTTACATTTGTCCGAAATATCGCGTATAGTTAGGGGAGAGCGACGAGACAGTCGCATGGACCGAAGAACAGCAATAGGGGGATTCTTGGCTTGAATAGCGACAATTTGCATAACTGTTTGTTTTTCACTTCCAATCGCTTATCCCGTGTGATTACGAAATTGGCGGAAGAATCCTTCCAGCGTTATGGATTTTCTCCTACCCATGCGTATCTCATGCTGGCTGTAAACGAGAAGGAGAAGGTGACCCCGACCCAATTGGCGCAAATTCTTCATATGACACCATCAACGATTACTCGTTTTGTCGATAAGCTCGTCGTAAAAGGATTTCTGGAGCGAGAAGTAGAGGGGAAAAACATCTTCGTTTTGCCTACGAAAAAGGGGCGAGAAGCTCAGGCGAACATAGAAGAAGCCATTAAAGAAATGTACAAGAGCTATGTGGCATTGCTCGGGGAAGATCGGGCAAAATTAGTTACACAGATGATTCACGAGTCAGTCGAAATGCTGGAAAAGAACGAGATGGAGTCTTGATTCCAGTAATTGTGAAGAACGGGAGAGTTGACAGTGTCCTGTTCTTCTGATAATTTGTATGTACAAACAAATTAAATTTTGGAGGATATTCAATGAAAACTCTCGTCATCGCCGTACACCCTACCATGTCTCAATCTCGAATCAATAAAGCATGGAAGGAAAGAATGCAAAAAGAAGAGAGCGTAACCGTTCACGACCTATACGCTGCTTATCCAAATTTCCAGATCGATGTCGAACAAGAGCAAAAGCTGATGCAAGAGCACGATCGTATCGTTTTTCAATTTCCGCTTTACTGGTACAGCACACCAGCCTTATTGAAACAGTGGCAGGATGCTGTGTTGACGTATGGTTGGGCTTATGGTTCTGAAGGAAACAAGCTGCATGGAAAAGAGCTTCTGCTCGCGATTTCTACAGGTGGTCCTGAGGAAGCCTATCAACGTGAGGGATACAACTTTTATTCCATCAGCGAGCTGATCAAACCGCTGCATGCGATGGCGAATTTAACCGGGATGAAATTCTTGAAACCATTCTTGTTCCAGGGTGTACTTGGAGCCTCGGATGAACAGATTCAACATAGCGCGGAAGAATATGTGGCCCATGCACTGAACGCGTCGATGGAGCCAGTAGGCAAATAATCAGTCACGAAAGACGATGAGAAGGAAGCGACCTTTTTCATCGTCTTTCTTTATGTGGAAGGAAGCTGCTCTGGGTGGCCTAGCAAAAATCCTTGGCCAACAGGAACCCCTAAATCCAGTGCGACAGATAAGTCCTCCGGCTCCTCGATACCCTCTAGGACAAGCTGCGTTTGACCTTGGCAGTAATGGACGAATAGCGAGACGAGCTTTTGTTTAGTGGGAATGGAAGACAATTGCTTGCCGAAATAACGGTCTAGCTTAACAATATCTGGCTCATACTCCACGATTTTTTTCAAAGAAGCGGCACCAGAGCCGACATCATCTAATGCGATCAGGAATCCATGCTGACGCAGTTCATGTATTTTCTGCCCCAACAGCTTTATTTCCCACATCTTGTCTTCCTCATGGGCCTCATTGATTTCCAAGACAATCCGACGATTCCACGGTCTATACAAGTCTTCCGTAATAAACGCAATGAACGCGGGGTTTAACAAAGTAGAGGGAAATACGTTAATGAACAGTAGCGGAACACTGTCAATAGCTGTTGACTTCGTAAAGTAGGTACGAATCGCTTTTTTCATTGACAGAATATCTAATTCATACAAGCGCTCTTCTGTACGAGCCGCGCGAAAAAGTAATTCAGGTGTTTGGTGTGTAGATGAACGAAGAAGTGCTTCATATCCGAAAAATTGTCCCGTCGCGAGTTGCACGAGAGGTTGAAATACAGGGTAAAGGGATTCCTTTAACGATAGGTCGTTCATTGATAAATATTCCTTCCTGCTCTAGAAGTTTTGCTTTGAGAAAAATTATTTCCTAAAGGAAAAATAAGTTGACGATATTTTACAACAAATCAGCTTTATTTGGCAATGCCTGCCAATATACGTGGAATGTAAAATCAATAAGTTTACTCAAGGAAACATTTTTGGGTATATACAAAACTTTTTTCATCTTGTAAACTAGGCATGTAACCGACAATCGGATGGGAGGAGATAGGAAATGGAAGCCTTCACTTTACCAGAACTGCCATATGGTTATGATGAGCTGGAGCCATACCTGGATGCAAAAACGATGGAAATCCATCATGGAAAGCATCATGCAACGTATGTGGCCAACTTAAACAAGGCTCTTGAAAACCACTCGCAGTTCAAGAATGCGACAGTCGAAGAACTAATCAGCCACTTGGATGATATCCCGGAAGATATCCGTACGGCTGTTCGAAATCATGGTGGTGGGCATTATGGCCATAGTTTGTATTGGTCGATCATGAGCCCGGTCGGCGGTGGTAAACCGCATGGGGATATTGCAAAAGGGATCGATAAATATTTCGGCAGCTTTGAGCAAATGAAGGATGAATTGACAAAAGCGGCAGTCAGTCGTTTCGGATCTGGATGGGGGTGGCTTGTGGTCAATGGGGACAAGTTGGAAGTGACCAGTACGCCCAATCAGGATACGCCTTTTATGGAGAAGAAAACGCCGATATTGGTCGTAGATGTTTGGGAGCACGCCTATTACTTGCAGTACCAGAATAAGCGACCTGACTTTGTTACATCGTGGTGGAATGTGGTCAACTGGGAGGAAGTCAATCGTCTGTATAACGAAGCCATTCGCTAAAGAAGGTACAGCGATGAACAAACACGCAGTCTTCCGTCAAGAACAAGAAAAACGTCGTGAAATATTGGTGTTGCTCAAGAAGCGCCGTTCAGTCAAAGTACAGGAACTGTCGGAGCATTTAGGCATAACAAAAGTCGCGGTTCGTAAGCATTTAGATATTTTGCAAAGAGAACGGTATATAGAATCTCGTATGATACGCCAGCGAACAGGCAGACCAGCCTATGTGTATCAGTTGACGAGTACAGCGGAACAATTATTCCCGCGACACTATAGCGAATTGGCTTCAGAGATAATCGCTGGCATTCAGGATTTGTGTGGGGAAGCATTGCTCCATCAATTATTTGAGAGGCGAACGGAACGGATCATTCAAAAATACAGGGAAACAATGAGGGGACAAAGCTTTGAACAGCGAGTGAAATCGTTGGTGCGATTGCAAGAAGAAGAAGGATATATGCCATGCTTGGAAAAAGTCAGAGATGGAATGTATATGTTTGAAGAGTCCAATTGTCCTGTATTTCAAATAGCGTCTTGCTATCGTCAAGCATGTCAGTGTGAGCTCTTTATGTTTGAGTCGTTGTTAGACGCGCGAGTAGAGCGTACTGCGTGTATGGCTGAAGGCCACGGGAAATGCCGTTACCTGATTACCAAATACCATAACCTTGAAGAATCGTAATGAGAATGGCATCCGTTGCACGCGGATGTCTTTTTGTTGTTAGCTTGGAGTTATTTAGGAAGGGATGACAAATTACTTACTGGAAGGGCAAGCGTCTATACCGACAGAAGGGCGATAACGTATGGATAAAGTAAGGAGTATTTTGATGGAGAGGAGTGAGATCATGGCAAACATCAAGAAACATCCAAAGAATAAAAGACCGATTCTTAACCATCGAGGCTCCTTGAGAAAATCTAGAGCACCTCTTCCACTCCTTTATGGTGCACCAAAGGAACAACAACAGGCACAGATGCAGGAAGATGAAATGAAGAAGCCTATTATATATCGTTCCAAAAGGCATAAGGGCAAAAGAATTCATACAAAGCGGCCTCCTGTTAACCCGACAGCGATTGAGCATGACTTTTCTCGTTCAACGCCTATCCAGAGGAATGAGAAGGAAACCTCGCAAGAAAGTAACAGGGCGCAGCATGAACTGATTCAAGCGAAAGTCGTCTATGCGGAGGGCATCGGACAATCGATGATGCAGGTTTCTTTGCTGGAAGAGATATGGGACGTAGAGTGGGTCCATGCCTTACGTGTGCCTTGGAAGCAAAATTGGAATGAGGTGGAATGCCATAGTAAGATCGAAGTCCATCATATTCGGCACGATGATCATAAGAAGGTAATCTGGATCGCTGGTGATTTGGAAATAAAGGCACTGGGAACCACAGTCCAATCGCAAAAATTGCAGCATGAAACGATTCGCATCCCATTTACATCCACAGTATTACGACCATCCTTACCCACAGCAAAAGTAGTCACAAGCGCAATCCCCCCAAGAGTACCAGCTTGCCCGGCAGATAGATGGGTAGAGGCAGGGGATTGGCAAATCACACTCATAGCAGATCCGCTCATGAATACAAATTCGGGATGTAAGGAGTTTAGCGGATTGGCATCCATTAGTGGTCGTGTATGGTGGTATCGGAAGCAGCTGGTTCCTGTTTGCTCTCCATATATAACGAGCAGGGTGAATAGTACTCGGTAGAAAAAAGGGCAGATAACGCTTGGCATCAGCCAAATCCATATTGAATCTAGTCCATATAATATAAAGAGAGAGGGTGGCTAATAAAGGAGAGATCTATATGGGTATACATGGCGATAACTGTAAGTGTGGTAGTCATGATCAAGTAACGCAAAGTAGCTGTACGGTAGGAAACGCTCGCGTAATCGGGACACCTCCAACCGAAACTACTTTTCCTAGAACGATTAAAGTACCTGTAACATTGGCAGAAACGGCTGTTGTTGTATGTGTGGAGGCAAATGTCCACCTGGAGATGCCTGCACTCGAAATTATTCGGGTATTAAAAAGTGTCATATTGGAGCAATGTGAGCTTGTCCCAACCTTCAACCCGTTGTCAGCAAAGTTGTTCGTCAGTGGCTTGATTCGGAAAAATATCGAGTACACCACAGTCGATCAAGTATCCGACACTGCGGTATGCGGCGATGTACGTCACACAACAGCTCTGGTACCATTCGATTTCTGTACGGACTTAACCTTTCCGGCAGGAGGCCCGACTTTGCAGTTGGCTCCAGATTTCGAGTCACATGGGGAATATCTGAATAAATCGGGTCATGCGGCAAAGATTAACGTAGGCCTGTTTGGCAACCGAAAAGTATATAATGAGAGGCCGTATTGTGAGCTGTTATTCACTGAATTCACCGAATTAGACATCGGCTTGGTTAATAAAAAGTGCAAAGACACAACGAAAACATTCTCGACTGTTCGTGAAAAAATTGTTCTGCGTATCGGTCTGAAGGTTTTGCAGAATCAACAAGTTCCTATTCCAACGACACCACCACCAAAACCGACTCCGCCACCTACCAAACCGCCAGAACCGTGCAATAAAAAATGGTAATACGAAAAGGAAAACTTGGATGAGACACTCCAGTATCCATACTGGGGGTCTCTTTTTTCATGGCGTAAAAAGGATTCCGGGCACCAATCTAGAATCCGAATCTATCCTGTTTCATAAAAGAAGAAAGAATGGCTTTTACATGGATTGTCAAATGGGCAGTCCATTTTTTCTGATCCATTGACTCTGTACAAAAAAGATGACGAGCTACCTACTGAAGAAATGTACCAGCGTGCCCTTGAAAAAGTGGAAGAAATCAACAAAAAAATCATCCAGCTACAACACTTCAAAGGATTGCTGGAGGAAGTTACGAGTCGTCCACCATCCATGTGGTCCCTCTCAAAGGAAAAATGTCCAATTATTCAAAAATGCGCAAAAGGGGAGAAGTAGCATGGGCGCTAAAATTGAAATATTTGTAGACGGCAGTCAATCAAGCTCAGCGTTCGTCCAAAAGGTCAAAGGATTATGCTGTTCAAAATGCGAAGTCGTCGTTCATAACAAACTGGAACAGAGTGTCACGGGAGAATTTGAGGAGAAAACAAAGGCATATGGGATTGAGTCATTGCCAGCCGTTACGATGGATGGAAAAGTAGTGGATTTGGACAAAGTGAAATTTCAATGAAGCAAGAGCATTAAGAATATCACTTCCGTGCAAACAAAATCCGTTTCGGGGCATAAACTCTCCGTTCTGAGGTAGTAGCCGTCACGCATTTGTCTTACGATTTTGGTATAAAGCGAACGGCTTGAAAGGAGAAGGATGTGCTATGTTTCGAATACGTTTCAGCATATTTTTGAGTGTATTTGTCGCTATGGTGGGCCTAATGATAATCGCTCCCGTCATGCCTCCGCTCATTCGTGAATTAGGACTTGGAGAAATTCACTCGGGCATCATTATTTCACTGGGCTCCATTGCAATGGCCGTGATGGCACCTGTCTGGGGGCGATTAAGCGATATAAAAGGAAGGAAAGCAGTCATCGTAATTGGTTTCCTCGGGATGTTTGTGAGCTATGTCTTGTTCACAGCGACGATGTATGCGGGTTTGTCACAGCTGATAGGCGGTACACTTCTGATTGTTTTGCTCATTGTGGCACGCGGCTTGATCGGGTTGTTTATTCCGGCCGTTCCATCAGCAGCGCAGGCGTATATAGCGGACGTTACGAACGAAAAAGGCAGAGCAGCAGGGATGGCCTTAATCGGTGCAGCCAATGGCATGGGGCTTGTTCTTGGCCCGGCGATCGCAGGAGCCTTTGCGCTTATCGGATTGATCTGGCCGTTATACATTGGCGCGCTGTTGCCGATTGTCGCATTAGGCGTAGTGTACTTCTTGATTCCAGCACATAAACCGGTGATTCAAGAGAAGCCTCCCAAGGTGAATCCATTTCAAAAAGGCCTCGCTCTCTATTTGTTTGCCGGCTTGGCTACGATGCTCAGTATCGTCACCTTGCAAGTGGTTGGAGGGTTTTATTTTCAGGATCAGCTGTCTTTGACGACCAAGGAAACCGCCCGAATGATTTCATTGGGTCTCATGATTTCGGGTGTAGCGATGATTATCACACAAGGGCTGCAAATGAAAAATCCGAAATGGCAACCAAAATCGCTGATTCTTTTCGGGTCGGTGCTCATTATTATCGCCTTGTCGCTCTTTCTTTTCTTCATCAATTTGATCGTCTATTACGTGGCTTTCTTCTTGTTTGGTGTAGGAGCTGGGCTCATGATGCCAGGTTTTATGGCAGGGGCTTCATTAGCTGTTTCTCGTGAACAGCAAGGGGGTGTGGCGGGACTTGTGGCATCTGTCCAAGGGATATCCGCTGTCATCGCACCCATTCTCAGCACAGGTCTATACCAATTGAACAAGTATCTACCCTTTGGAGTCGTAACGTTGGTCGTGCTGCTAATGGGGATGACATTGCTTTTCGCAAAAAGCAGGTCAGAGGTGAACGAGAATCGAATAATTGATTCGTAATCGAAAGCCAAAGAAACCATATGTGCTAAGGAGCGGGCCAGATTATTGACAGGCTGAATGCAATCGGCGTGGACTCATCTGATGATAAGAAATAAGAGAAATGACCACTCCCTTTGAGGAGTGGTCATTTTCTATTTCACGCTCGGACTGTAAGGGAGATAAGTGACATCATCTGTCGTAGTTTTGCAATGCTCGCAATAACAAGTGATGGTTACTTCATGTTCACAAGTTGCGTGAACGAGCTCGTAGTACTTCGGCTCCAGATAGCGATTGCCCCAGACAGCCAAGGCGTGAAGCAAGTATTTGAGATCTTGTCCCTTTTGGGTCAGTGCATACTCGTAACGCGGAGGATGACTCGAATAAAGCTCAGACACGACCAAGCCTTCCTGCTCAAGAAACTGGAGACGGTCTGACAAGAGGTTCGAAGCAATTCCTTTTAAAGACTGACGAAGTTCATTAAATCTCGTGTTTCCCAGCAACAATTCCCGTACGATTAAAAGCGTCCAGCGATCTCCGATTATATCAAGCGTACCAGCAATATTGCACGGCAAGTTGTAAGCCTTCGACATTGTATTACCTCCTACGTAACAATCATTTCCTGACAGAAGAGGTGTCCTTATTATGGTAGATCAATCACATAAGATTCGCAACATATACATCTCTTTTGGTTCTGAAAATAAACTAAGTTGAAAAAATAAACTCACTGTCGTATAGTTTTCGTAATGGAATAAATACCCATTCACTTTCACCGTGACAAAAGGAGGTAAGGTCATGTCAGATCCAGAGAAGTCGAGGGAAGCATCCAGGATGATGCGCATTTTCATTTTTTGTGCCTTTTTAGTGGGCTTGGATTCACTCATTGTTGGCCCTTTTATCCCCGTCATCTCAGTCGATTTGCAGTTTCCACCTGAGCTTGGTGGACTCTTGGTCACAGCGTACGGATTGTTGTTCGGTTTGTCTGCGCCGTTGTTTGGTCCGATCTCTGACCGCTGGGGGCGCAAGCGGATGATTTTGTTGGGACTGCTCGTATTTTCAGTCGGCACAGCATTGACGGCGATTGCCAACGACTTTATCTGGGCGCTCATTTATCGGGGTATTGCTGGTTTGGGTGGAGCGATGTGCATGCCGAGTATATATGCACTGATTGGCGACACCTACTCTTATGAAAAACGGGGAAAGGCAATGGGGCTGATTACAGGAGCGATCATTGGCTCTCAAGTGCTGGGGATTCCTGTCGGTACCTTTTTGGCTAAAGCCGGTTCCTGGCGCACTTCATTTTGGCTGATTGCGGGGCTTGGTATCCTTGCTTATGTGTTCGTCATGATGGGAATTGCCAAAACAGCTCCAAAGCGGCAAATCGCGAGTGGACCACTCAAAGCGTATATAACGCAGTTCCAGACGGCTTTTTCGAATCGCTCTGTTTTTTTCGCGTTGTTGTCTACCTTTTTTTGGACGATGGGCTTGCAGGGGATGTTTGCCTATCTTGGTGTTTATTACGAAGAAAATTTCCAGTTGGAAGTAGATGAAATCGGAATCGTCACGATGGTCGCTGCTGCTCTGAGTGTTATCGGCAGTATCGCAGGGGGACGGCTCTCTGATCGTTGGGGCAAAAAGGTGATGCTCGGGATCGCTTCTGTGATGGCCTCCATTGGCGTTCTCACATTTTCCATAATGACGGAAACGTTTTGGGGAGCGTTTTTCTCGCAGTTAGTGTGGGCGACATTTGTAGGGATCGGGCAAGCGACTCTTACTGCCCTTATTTCCGAGCAAAACCCAAGCGTTCGTGGGACTGTACTTTCACTCAATAGCTCGGCTTTGTATATCGGGATGACAGCAGCTACAGCTGTCGCGGCGATGATGTTGACGTGGGGCTTGGGGTATCTTGCAGTGGGGATCATGTGTGCGATTGCGGCCATGTTGGTTCTGCCCGTGACCGTTTATTGTATCAAGGAAAAGGAAGAACAGACTGAGACGAATACAGGGGTGTAGCTCCTCTTTCTTTCCCCAAAACAGAGGCATATAATGGAAGCAGTATGTTCCTTTGGAGGAGGTCGAGAGCGGAGTGAAAATAAGTGAATTATCTCAATTGACAAAAGTAAGCGCGCGTTCCATTCGGCATTATGAAGAAAAAGGGCTGATTCAAGCCGAGAGACTGGAAAATGATTATCGGAATTTTAACGAATCTGCAGTCAAGCGCGTCAAGATGATTCAGCTGTACTTAAAGCTGGGGCTAACAGCTGAAGAAATCAGGACGTTGTTCCGGGGCGAAGTGGCATCTCCTGACGACTATGAATATTGCGAAGAAATGCTGGCTATTTACGAACAAAAGCTAAGGAATGTCAATGAACAAATAGAAGCACTCCAAGAGTGGAAGAAGCTGTTGGAGCGGCAAATTTCGATCACACGTGAAAAAAAGGTTTCCAGCTAAGACCATCGTTACGGCCCCGGAGCATGATCAATTGCTTCGGGGCCGCTCATGTTTACAACGTACTCAGTTTTTGCCCGAGTCCACCGTCGACGGTTAGCTTCGCACCAGTCGTGAAGGTAGCGTCAAAAGCGAGGAATAGAACCGCTCTAGCCACTTCTTCTGATGAACCATGACGTTTCATTGGAGTAACCTTATCGCCAAGCTCCAGGAAGGTAGCTCGTTCTGTATCCGTGAACCCGATCACCCCCATTGACGGCGTATCGATGAATCCAGGGCTGACGACATTGACGCGAATGCCTTTGTCGAGCAGCTCCACCGCAAATCCAGAAGCCAAGGAACGCAATGCCGCTTTGGATGCGCTGTATACACTCATGCCGGGATAGCCGCCTTCATCAGCTACGGATGAGGTTAATACGATCGAGCCGCCTTCATGAATAAGCGGCGCCAATCGTTGAACGGTGAAAAACGCTCCTTTCGTATTCACGGCAAATGTCCGATCATAAGTGTCCTCTGTCACTTCCAAGAATGGTTCAAGCACGGAGATGCCTGCGTTCACATGAAGGAAGTCGATTTTGCCAAAATGGTTCTCCACGAACAGCCCCAAGGCTTGAATATCCTCCATACTCGATACGTCTGACACGACGACATGTGCCCCTTCTCCCAGCTCTCGTCTGGCCTCATCAGCATTTTTCGGATTGCGGCCAGTGACGATCACCTCTGCTCCTCCAGCGATTAAAGCTTTGGCTACGGCTAAACCCATGCCATGTGTTCCTCCCGTAATGACGGCTTTTTTCCCTGCGTAGTTGTTCATTTTTGTTCCTCCTTGTGTGGATGATTAACCTTTCTGAATGTAGTCTAAACGTTGACATTAGTGTGAAAGTCAAGGGCTGAATGCCAAGGAGTTTTTAAAAAAGAGTAGGTGACACGGGATACGAAAATGGCAGCTCAAGCTGAGCGAGTGATGTATAAGCTGGACGGAAGGATCGCTGCTGAGAGAAGGCTTGGGAAATTTAGTAGAAAAAACGGGGATCTGCAAGAGAGAGAAGAAAAGCTATCTTCATGGTTGTTTGGGATGGGGTACTCGTATATCGATTCCGTATTTTGCAGCCGTAGTTACCAACTTTTTAACTTCCTCCTCAGAGGGAGGACCTGCAGGTTTTGGCTGTGCTTCATTCGAAAGAGGAACGCTCAATTCTTTCACAAACTGTTCGAACCCAGATGGATAAACCGTAACCAATACCTTTGCTTCCTCGGTTTGAAGAGAAAAAGTATGCTCGATTCCGCGTGGCGCATACACATACGTACCAGGAGTTGCATGAACAGCCTCGCCCTGGATATAGTACGTGATTTCCCCTTCCAGCACATAGAAGGCTTCATCCTCCAGATAATGAATATGGGGCGGGGGCTCTAATCCCTTTTGTTCATGGAAATGCAAGACCGTGTACTGACCATCTGTATCATCGCCGTTCACTAAAAAGGTAACCTTGCTCCCGAGAAATTTTCGGGTATTTTCTTGATCTGTTTGTCGTACATATGGCATTTTGGACATTGTTCCATCTCCTTTCCCCTTTCCAAAGTTTATGGATTTGGTATACTGAAAGAACGATTTTTTGTAAATTTTTTGAAAAAAGGGTGGTACGGAATGTTAAAGCAGATGCAGATTATCGAATCCGTTAAAGAAGCTTGTGAACAAGACGCCCAAGTAACATCATGCATGATGTATGGTTCCTTTACGAAGGGTGAGGGAGATCAATACTCTGATGTTGAGTTTTATATTTTCATAGAGGATTCTTTTTTTGAAGCATTTCAATCCAAAACTTGGGTTGCCAATATTGCTCCGTACGATTTGATGTTCTTTAATGAGTATGGAACTGAAGTCGTGATATTTTCCAACTTAATCCGAGGTGAGTTTCATTTCTTGCCTACCTCTAAACTCGAAATCATAAAAAGCTTTAAGTCGACAGGCGTTTTTCCAGATACAGAATCCATGTTTATATACGACAACACAGGAAGGTTGAGGGAATGTCTGGATGATTTAAGAGGCAAAGGTCCAGAGAGAATGACTGATGAAAATGTTAACTATGCATTCCATAACTTCGTTAACGCCTGGTTGTTGGGTATAAACGTGATGCGTCGAGGAGAACTCGCACGAGCTTTAGAGGTCTTAACGAATGTGCAAAAGTATATATTGCAGCTGCTTCGAATTAACGAGCAGAATGTAGAACGGTGGCTAAACAGCACGAAGAATTTAGAGCAAGACTTGAGCCCTGAAGCGTACAGGGAATACACATTGTTAACCGCAAAGCTACGGAAAGAGGACTTGGAAAATGCCTATACGCATGCGCTGATGGTGGCAGAAAAATTGAGAAGAGAATTGACGCCTCACTATGCTATTGAGCTAGATGAAAATTGATAGATAAGTTGCGCGACTATTTGAATCAAGCCGAGTAAAAGAAAAAAAGGACCCCGGGGAGTCCTTTTTTCTTGTCAATGATCAACTATATGGATTACGAAGGTTGTTTAGCAGCTTGTCTTTGCGCGAAGGGAGATTGTACGAGTAGGTGCCTACACAATACGTACAATTTGATGGGAAAATTTCGTCGAACCACTTAATAAAAGCTGTCACTGAGCTTTTTCACGATATCGATTCTTTTGCCAAACTAGCAGCTAGAGTTGATATTCGCAGCTACTCCTTTGAAGAAATCGAAGCTTTTCAATATCCGATAAATGTGCTTTACATTTCTCTTAACAAATCGTTTGTAAATGATTGTAAACACGCCATGATTAACTTGCGATTGAAAGGAAAATACGAGTATGTACATTAACCGTGAATTGTCTGAGATGGCCAAAGATTTGATTCGACATTGTACGAGAAGGGCAACAATTACAGATCGAGATACCGTCAAGAGAGAGCTCCAAGAGAACGGAATTCCTGTCTTCGATGCGTTGCTAGATTTACAGGAGAAGTACGGGGGATTGAGCTATTCATTTGGCGGAAAGGCTAACTACAGCTACCTGTTTGATGTGATGAAAGATTCCTCGGATTGCTACCGAATGCCCAAGGTCTGGTATTCCAATGAGCAAGCGTTGGTGGAATGTTTTCATCATAGAAAAGATGGATGGAGTGAAAGTGGATATATCGACCGGGGTGGTAAGCTGTACATTTTAATAAACACAACGTTGAATCTCATCGCGGAGAATATCGAGGAACTATGGGAAACGGAAGCAGTGAAATATAGTCTATTGCGAAAACAAAAACAATGGATAACCAAAAGTATGTACGAGTCAGAGGTAACGAAATGGCTCGAAAATGCCAAGCCCAGTCCTATTTTACTAACACAAGCAAGTCAGGGACAGTCAAACTGGTGGAGGACACAAGATGATCGTTTTTATGTCCATACTTATAATGGTCGAGGATCGTACGCGGAGGCTTATGCTAGAGAGTTCAGTGATTTGCAAAAACAAGATCTAAATAGCTATTTACTTTTAGGGGGTTTTCCTTTTTCTTGCTATCCTTACCCGGAGAAAGAATGCGCTGAAATGGCGTTTACCAAAGAAATGTATCACTTCCGTGGAAGCTTATATCATACTAGCGATTATACTAGAGTCAAAGTTCCCCAGGTAAAGGAAGCGAATGATATCTATTTATATATGACGGGGCAGAAAGAATACGATATGAGGCAGCGAATTGAAGAATTCATCTTGAAGATGCCAGAGCTTGAAATAAGCGTAGAGGATTATGATACGGAGTTGATCGAGTTTGCCTTGCAAAGTGGCGATGGTATGATACTAAAGCTGATCTCGTATCTGGCAAGCGCAGATGAATTGAATCGTAGAAGAACAGCAGCAGAGACCAACGTAGATTGGTTGTTATTCAAAGAATATTTACGGCGTATTTGTTCCTTTATCGAGAAGCATCCGACTCATGTTCATCCGTTGTATTTTCACCCCTATCAAGTGGCAGGAGTCCCAATAGAGTTTGACATTGATGATTATTACGTCTTGAAGAGAATGAATGAATATTCTAATGCAAGGTCGATTAGTAACCGAACGTTATATTATATGAAGTGCGCGAAAGAAGGAAATACAATCGCTGCCGAGATATATCGCGTTTATGAACCGCTGCTCTTGTTCTACTGTCTCGGGGGATACATAACTAAGGAGCATGGATTCATTTCGGTTGGTAATGGTACGATACATCAATCAAGTTGGCAAGCAGTAGCCGGTAAAGAACCGATACATATTTATGACAGCATCGCAGAGGCTTGGGAAAATCGAAATGGGGCATATGCTATCGATCAAATCAATCGGATCAGGTGGGGCCAGAAAAGCGGCAAACTTTTGGGGCAAAGTGTATATTCATCAAAGGAAGACAAAGAGACAATTCATGCAGCATTCACTCGTTTAGAGAGTAAGCTAGGCGTAGTTTCTTCCGATCATACAGTTTCTTTTGAGCGCAGTGAGCCATTTCTATCAAAGGTGTTTGTAGATTGGCAGCAGTCATGTAGTGGTGGAGAGGGAACGATTGCTTACCTGATATGTGAAAGATATCTTGCGTGGGCTAGACTACTGGATCAGAAACATCCAATTGCGACAAAAATTCCATGCTTGTACGAGCCGTTCATTGAGATGCTGCGTGAAGAAGATCAGATGGACAAATGGGAACGAAAGACGATAGAGCTGATTGCCCTTATGGAAAAGGAGCCAATGGAAAACTATGCGGAAGTAATAAGGAGAAGTTTTGATGATCAGATGATAGCAGGATAGACGAAGTGACCATCGATACCGTCATAGAAATCGGAGACTTTTGGGTAAGCAGACCACAGAACGGAAGCCAAGAGATCGTTTTCGATGATGAGTTGATAGAAATGTGGATAGACAGATTACAGTAATTGGGGGAGAATCATTGGACATTCATCTTAGTCAAAATTTCTTGTCCGCTTATGTCCACCATCATAAGTACTATTTAGATGCATGGCGTACGAAAGGGCTCTCATGGAATTGGGGAGCTGCCCTTTTTGGAGAAGCGTGGTTTGCCTTTCGGAAGATGTATGTATTCGCTGCTATTATTTATTCGGTGAATCTCCTTCTGGGTTTTGTCCTGGGTGTAACGGGACTTGATGATGCGACATTAAATGGAATTTACATTCTCTTAGCACTACTTCAACGAGTGCTATTCGGATTAAGTGCTAATTTTATTTACTATTTTTCGGCTGTGAAGAAAATAAAAAAAGCTCACGGTAAACACGCAACGCTTGATCTTGATGAGACAAGGAAGCTTGGCGGGACTAGCGTGCTTGGCGTCGTTGTGGTTGTGCTGGTGAATCTGTGCTTTCGTCTACTAGATCGATTTTTAGCATAGCGGAAAAGTTGTCCATGAAGCGTTTCTTGGATTGGGAGTAAGGAGGTTGTTTGATTGAGTCAAGTGTCGGCAATTGTGGAACAAGCAGAAATGTTGAATGACGAGGGCAAGTTCGACGATGCCTTGGTGCTGCTTACCTCTCATCTTATTAATGAGAAAAAAGCCGTGGGAAGTCCTGAAGAATGCCAAGATCGCTTTCGAGGAATGTACCTTTATACAGAAGCTCTCTTGCACAGCGGGCGGATGTCTGAGGCGAAGGATTTTGCGGATTATCTCCAGGAGCTTGATCACAACGGCTATGAAAAGCTCGGATTACTTGAGGAAGCGAATGAGCTTCAACGATTTATCGAAAGCATTTTTCGAATCTATAATCCTAAATGGGGGCAATTAGCTGCGATACGATCAATGGGGAGTTTATCAGAAGATAGTGAAGGTAAGGACCCAGAGTTTGTTTCACGGTGTCGGTACTTCTTGGCGCTTGCCGATTATCGCGACTATAATGTCGTCGATGCCAGGCGCAAGCTTCCGGTCACTTCGGAGAGCTCGTCCCCTTTCTATAACCAGCAGGTTCGTGAGCTTCATCGCAAAATAGAAGAACGATCTGGACTCGACTTCCAGGAGCTGCGTCAACAGCATCGTGCATTTATCGAAATTGGCGAGCATGACGCGTGGATCGAGAATCTATGCCTGAACGCAGACGGTACCATACTAGCCGTCATGTACCGTGACGGGATCTTGAAGTTGCTGCATACCAAAGACGGGGCAGAGATCGCCTCTTTTGACGAGAATGTCCCTCTCTATCAGGAGGAGAAGGCAGAGGCAGTCGGTCTTGCCTTCAGTCCCGACTCCCGTTATCTTGCCGTCGGGCTTGGTATTGGCATTGTTAAGGTTTACAATGTGGTACAAAAGCGGTTGCATACGGAGTATTCCTATCCGGGATTGAATTGGGAGCAGCTTCCGCAAAATGCGTATTACCGGGAATACACGCACGTTTCCTATAGTGAGAAAGGTACATATCTGGTTATTGTTCCAACTGCTGAGAACTATGATCCTCAAGGGGATCGGGGCTATCCTACTCCCGATTATTACGGTACTTTCTATGTCGTAGACGTCCTCACGGGTCAACTCGTGTTGCAGCATACCTATCAAGGTGAAAAAATCGCCTCAATCCTGATCAGTCCGGACGAGAAGCTGTTAGCAGTGGCTCTGTTTGGGAAAGACCTTGACGTGTGGGATTTGCCTTCGTCAGAAGTAATCGCCAGGCACGCGTACTTTGTCTGGATCGGCTTGCCTTCCCGTATGAGGATGATTGACGCGATCGCTTTTACAAAAGACAGCAAAAAGCTGATTTTTTCAGCCAGTGACTCTTTCGTAGTTGTCCTTGATATTGACCGGGGTTATCCGATTTATAAGATTTGTTTGGAAAACAGGAATCATTGCTGTGCTTTACTCGTAGACAGTCAAGATGCAGTCGTATTAGCCGAGTATGCTCATAACGATTCGGGCCTGATTCGTAAATGGCCGGAGGAGTCAGAAACTGTGGAAACGCTGTTTACCAGTCCCCGATCCTATGTGGACAAGATTGTGATCAGTGAAGAACGAGATGAGATATGGATATATAGCGACCCGGTGGTAGAAGTCAGAAAGTACAGCACTTCTGAATTGATAAAAAGATATGATCCATACCAATGGTCATATTCGTATTTTGCGATTTCGAATACGGTCTCAATCAACGCTCAGTTTAGTATTGTTGCAATCAGTCATGAAAATAAAATTCGGTTGGGGTGAAATGGAAAAATGAACCTTTGGCCAAAACCTTTCCTTGAGCCAGAAGGATTAAAACAACGTATGCTCGTTCTAAGCGCACTTGATATCCTCTTGTGCCCGGAGGAATGGCTACGTAGATATCGGTTCGATCCACAATGGGGAGAGAACGTAACAGTCGCGAGCATAAACAACGGCGCTGGCGACGATTTGTACATCCTGCTCACGCCTGAAGGAGTCGTTGTAAAAGGATTCGATCATGAATCAGAAATGAGTCCTCATGCCAGAGAAGACTACGAGGTTTGGCCAGGTATTTACGAGCAAGCTCCTTCTGCTTTGCTCAATCTCCTAGACGACGAGGCATTTACGAAAGAGGACGCTACGTTTTGTTTATGGCGCCAATCCAGTGATTCAGTTTGGAAGACTGGGGACATACATAATCCGCAAGGGCTGGATGACGGTTCAGATTTTTTGCTTGGGATGATCTATGACACACCAGATGATTATGTAGAGTGGGCAGAAGACTATTACGAGATGAAGATCTCGCTGGATGTAGTTGGTTACACGTTTTCAAATACTGCCATTACTGAAGAAATGATTTTGGAGCTGAATCCGGAAGTTGATTTAGAAATCGCGATCAAGGAGCTTCAAGCGATCGGATTTACAGTTACATAAAGTACGCCATGACTCAAAAAACAATGGAAAGAAGATGACGATATGCCAAAAGGTATGTATTCTCAAGGGGTTGCTGTTCTTCTGTCAACGGCGGTTCCGATTCACCAATTAGCAGACATGCTCCAGGATCAATTCGAAATTGCCAACATCATGGAAACGTTCGATCAATGGGTGTTCAGTGGCCCTAGCTTGCTTATTCCGTACCGACCAGCAGTAAACGGATATATCCAGGTCGATGTCGTCGATAAGCCTTGGCCGGATACAATGGGAGACCCGGCAGAAGATACGATGCTGTTTGGCGCTTGGTCGATGGGCTTTTTTGGTCCGTTTACATTCTCGAATAGCCTCGAGCGCGCAACTCAGCAGTCGTGGGAATTTCCCGAAGGACGGCAAGCTGCATCCGAGCACAAAGCGTTTATCCGTATTCGCTCTTCTTTCGTATTGGGGGAGTCAAACGATCAGGCTACGGTATTGCCTGAGGATTACGAGCCGCTCCCGGAGTTGATGACTGTCACTGCTATTGCTGAGTCGCTATTGAAATTGCCAGAAGCCCTTTGCTTTTTTAATCCGAATGGAGAATGCCTCGCATCTGCCGATTTGCTGGATGAGCTGAATCAACGTTTGGAGCAGACACAGCTTCTGCCATTGGAGCTATGGTCGAATGTCCGATTGTTCAATCTCCCACAAGGGTGGATGTTAATGGATACCGTTGGCATGCAGCAGCTGGATGTGATCGATCATGAGGCGGTATTTGATGGACTAGCGTACGATCCAAACGAAGTAGCGAGTTTCCTGCGTAATATATCCCATTATGTATTCGAGAATGGCCCTGTTATAAAAGAAGGCGATACAACAGATGGCCCTGGTGATATGCACTGGAGGTGTGTTTTGCTGGAAGAAGGGTTAGCAAGTCCGCCGCGTGATGTGATTCGTTGGTATCCGCTTGATGGAAAGGAAAAGCCGGCAGGTCTGGAATAAGGGTACTTGATAGGAAAAGCACGACCATATCCCCAGTTACCAGGGTATTGTCGTGCTTTTATTCGTAAGTATGAGAGAAATCACTGCAGTTACTTATTGATAAGCTCCTCATAGATCAGCTTTCCGTCATGAGTATACACGCCTATCTTTTTGGTCCCCGAGATGGTGTGCTCGATGGCAACAGTTTCATTCGTAGGAGTGATCAGCAATTGATGTGGAAAGTTGAAGCTTTTATTATTAGCGGTATTCGTAATGATCTGGGTATCCGTATGGAACAGCTGTCCCGTCTGCTTGAGCTCTTTTATTTGTTCTGGCTTATTTAGCATATATTGTTGGGGTGAGACGACTTTATCTGCTGCATTTATTTTGGTAAACGTATATTGCTTGTTGGTTTTCGTCACAGCGAGAAAGTGCCCATCGGATGTAGGGTGGATAAACGCATATTTTTTCGAAGCAATGAGCCCTTTTTTATTCATAAGGACATAAAATTCTTCGTTCCCCAGCTTGCCTGAGACAATAAATGCGCCACTGTGCATATTCGATTCGACTTTATAGTTACGGGAAGGCTTCAGCATAATTTTGCCTTCATTGCTGATAAAATGCGTCTGGCCGTTTATTTTCACACGATGCCAGCCTTCACCATACCCGAAATATTCATCAAAAAATGGCTTGCTCAGTATTTTTCCATGAATATTTCGCATGCCCATCTTGTAGTATTCGTCCCCTTTTGCGTCTTTTACCATGTCACCATAGGGCAAGTAGTACGGATCAAACGTTTTCGTAGTCGGTTCGGCTACGTAGAATGGATGATCCGAGTCCGGAAACTTCTTGGTAATTTTCCCTGTTTTGGCATTGTACAGATACGGCAAGTTTCCCGGATAGTCCGTGCCCGTAAACCATTCCCCATGTATCTGCTTGAAACCAACATCGCAACAGGTACCCATCGGTGTAACGTTGCCCTGCTTATCGTAGACCAAATATTCCGTATGCTTAAAAAAGCTGCCATTATAAAAATAACCGTACCCATTTCGGAGCGGGTACACTTCACTTTTATAAGCGAGGTAGTTGCTTTTTATTACTTTTCCAGACGGTGAAACCAATGACATGGTGTAAGTCTTTGGAGGTGAATCGTGCTTGTAAAGTGGTTGCTTCGTGAAAAGAAAGAATGGCTCTGTCAAATGAGATGGGATTTGCAAGTTTTGATACACCACTGGTAATTGCGGTGGATTTAATGGGTCTTGCTGCTCTTCAGCCTTGATTGGCGAGGTAGAGACAAAGGTGAGCAACAGAGCGAGCATGGCTTTTAATAGGATAGAAAATTTCATAATAGAATTCCTCTCTAGTATTTGATGAGATTGTACTTATACTATGACGGTTCAATCGTGATAAATGTTACCATTCTTTTGCAGATACATCACCAAGACGAAAAAATGGAGCAAAAATGAAAAAGGAGCGGATGATGGTGGAAAAAAAACAAGCCAACATTGACAGGGTAGCAGTAAGCCAATGGATAAAAAGTAATGCTTTTCCTCTTCTAACAATAGACCCTCAGGCAGCAGCCAATGATCTGCTACCGCTAGCCACTATGATTCGCGATGCAAAAATTGTGGGTCTTGGAGAGTCGACTCGAGGTGCTAGAAGTGCCCATGAGCTGTACCTGATCAAGCATCGCTTGCTGAGATTCCTGGTCGAGCATGCCGGCTTTCGTTCGCTAGTTCTGGAGGGTGAATGGACGAAAATCATCCCACTGGATGCATACTTGCATACGGGTGTGGGCGATCCCCGCGCATTGCTTGCCGAAGCCTGGGGGCCGTTGCAAACCGAGGAAGTTCTTGATGCCATTCGATGGATGCGTACATTCAACGAGCAGAATCCATCCGATCCTATTCGTGTATTTGGAGCCTATACAGGTGCTGTGGATGCGGAAGCTTATGAACTCATCGCTAAGCTCCCACCCAGTGACAGCCGCGAACTTGCTCTCCAATACGCACGATTTATTGTCGGGTACTATGAGCGCGAAGGCCAAGACAGTCTTTCACTTGATCATCGATTTGCCAAAAACACGATCCTTTGGCTCGAACACACAGGGCACAAAATGGTTTATTGGGGCGGGATTGGACACACAGCCAACAGCAGCCTGATACAAAACAGTGGCAGCGCTGGAAGCTTCTTGCGAAAATACTTGGGGGCAGGCTATGTATCCATCGCTTTGACCTTTCATCATGGATCGGAGTCGGAACCCATTCCATTCCCATCTCCAGACTTCGCGGAAGCGATTTTGTCCCAGCCGGAACTCGAAACGTATTACCTGGACCTACGTACTGATCAACCGGAATCGGTTCGCGCATGGCTCAACTCGCAAACGAAGGTTCGGGTGATTGGACCCTACTACGATCCGGAGAAAGACGCTACCTTTTTTATGGAAGGAGCCCTCGCTGACTGGTTCGACATCATCATTCACACGCACAAGATTACGCCCGCTCAAATACTAGAGTAGTGAACAGCTGATCATTAACAGCAAAAAGCCGACTGCTTCCCAGCGTAGTCGGCTTTTTCTATGTTGGTAAATAAGTTAATTACTTTCGAGAAATGTGATAAAGATTAATTACGAACGTTATTTAAGTTGATGTTAAAATTATTCGTGATTATTCGGGTTATCTCTCGCTTTGTTAAAAAAATCTCGGGGGTAATACTTTTGGTTATCGTAAGTCTCACGCTTAAACCCGAACGATCCCAGATCACACTTTAAAATCTATGCCGAGGAATGGTCCCGGGAACCGATATCCGACAGAGCGTAGACAATCCCAAGTACCCGAACAACGGATACAAAAACATAAGCAACTGACTATACCCAATCAGGCACAGTACGAAAGCGGCTGAAAATAAATACAAGTAAAGCCGCGTTTCCGGAACGTTCAATAATTCACGAAGCTGCTGACCAATCCCGAACACATTAGAAATCAGCGTGGTAAAAATTTCGGAATAGAGGACGAAAACAAAGAACAGCTGGAGCCAATCGTTCCATTGATCCGTTACAAAAAGAATCGGGATATTCATGAGACGGACATCGTCCCAGTTAGCAAGCATGGCCGTGTGTACGACGAGAAGCATGAAGCCAAGGACGACACCGCCAATGACAGCAGCACGGAACAAAATAACCTTTTCGCGGATTGCGTATCCGATTGGGATGAGAACAGATTGCGCCATGGCCAGATTAAATGACACGTACAAGATCGCTTTCCATAGGAACGAGTAATCGGATGGTGGTGAGAGTGGCATGGGTGATTCGGCAGTGCCATCCAGCAATATGAGCAACGCGAACAAAAACATGGAAGGTACGACGACAGCATTGACAACAAGTAACTGCTCCAATCCTTTTCGCAGGATGAAGAGGGCGAACAATACGGTCGCTGTGGTCCCGACCAAATACGGAATGTCAAACTGCTCCTCCAAGACCGAGCCAGCTCCTGCCAGCATGACAGTCGTAACGCCAAAAAGAGTGAGAAAGACCAAAATATTCATGGTGCGACCGATCATCGGCCCGAACAGTTTTTGATTAAAGGACTCATACGAGGGTGTGCGCAAATGGTGAGCAATCAACATCATCTTGTAGCCCAGCCAAACAAAAAGAGATGTGGCGAGCAGGATGCCAATCGTTCCTGCATGTCCGTAGGCAGTGAAAAATGCGAGAATTTCTTGACCACTCGCGAATCCGGCACCTACGACCGTTCCAATGTACGTGGCTGCGACCTGGATACTTTTTCCCCACAACTTCATACTGGTTTGTTCCTTTCCCATCCAAATAGCTGCTAGTACAAGTGTATGAGTCTCGGAGAAAAACAGAATGAAAAAACTTGTCTACATCCTTACCAATGAACAAAAGCGAATGGCACGAGACCATTCGCTTCTTCTTACAAAAGGAACATCGCCACAATTGTCGTCACCAAAAGTCCGATCGCCACGGGATACAGATTACGTCTCGCGAGCTCGAATGGGTCCACTCCACAAATCGCGGCAGCGGGAATCAATGCCCACGGAATAATCGTTCCACCGCCGACCCAGATTGCGGCAATTTGTCCGAGCGCTGTTAACGTAGCCGCACCAGCTCCCAATGCGGTGGCAAACAGTTGAGCCAAGGAGCCAGCTAATGTAATACCGGAGAATCCTGACCCATCCAGCCCAGTAATGACACCAACGGCAGATACCGTGAGAGCGGCTACTTCCTTGCTAATGGGAATCGTCTGTGCGAGTGCAACACCCAGGTCATTCACGATTCCGTGTGAACCCTGTGGCAGCACCTCGCCAAATACTTTGAGAAACCCGCTGTCACCCATGTAAAAGAATGCGGCAATTGGGATAACAGGACCAAACACTTTGAAGCCGAACTGAAAACCTTGGATGAGATGAGCGGTGACTTGCTCAAGACCCGTTTGCTTGTGAGCGAGCATCGTTGCGATGATCAGAATGAGTAAGGCAGTTCCCCCTACTAACGCCGTCGCATCACCACCGTGTAAATCAAAAGCAAACATGGCCACAACATCGAGGATAAATAAGATCGGTACAAGGCCAGCCAACGTACGACGTACTCCATCCGACAAAGGAACTCGTGCCGATGTAAAAACAGCATCCGGTACGACTGTCTCTTTGGGTGTGGCGAGCATACCGAGCTTCATGTCCTTTTTCAAATACCAGAAAGCAATGGCGGTAGTCACTACGCCCATAATAATGACAAGAGGGACACTGGCAGAAATCACATCTGTGACAGGAATACCCGCCGCTTTGGCCGTTAATGTTGGAGCTCCTTGGATGATATAATCGCCGGATAGCGCAATCCCGTGCCCGAACAAGTTCATGGAAACAGCGACACCCATCGCAGGCAGACCAGCTCGCAATGCCACAGGCAGCATGACAGCCCCGATCAACGCGACAGCTGGAGAAGGCCAGAAAAACCAGGAAATGACCATCATGACAATCCCGATGACCCAATAAGCCAATGTGGGATTTCGAACCAAATGGGTCATCGGGCGAATCATCGTTTCATTCACGCCCGTATCTGTCAAAACATGACTCATCGCAACGATGATGCAGATGACAAGGATGGTCGGCAACAGCTCCGTAATCGCATAGATGAAGCTGCCGAATATTCCGCCGACAGCCGTAGTCACAGACCCTGTCGCTACGAAACCAAGAATCGCGATGCCCACGATGCTGATCAGACTGGTATCTTTACGTAATACCATCATGAGAATAATGCCGATCACGAACAAGACGTACACACCATGTATCCACAGCAACTCGATACCCACATCGTACCCTCCTTTTTCTTTACTTCGATTACGTACTCTGATGTCACAACATATGCGAAAAATAGGCCATGGGTGAACGTACAAACTGGCATTTTTGTCCATGATATGCCACTATTAATAGCATGAACGAAGCAAGACGAATACTTTGGTTCCAAGCAAGAGAGGGGGAACGGCATACCGACGTCCCGAGCAATAACGTCGTGCGCCAACTACGATGAATCCGACTACACCCATCCAACGTAAAATGGACCAGGCAATTGAGCTTTTGGAGCGCCGTTTCCTGGAACGAAGTGAATTGATTCGCCTTTTAATGCTCGGCATCATGAGCGGGGAGAATGCCTTGTTAATCGGCCCACCGGGAACAGCCAAGTCCCAGCTGGCAAGGTCTGTGTCTCAGCTATTTGGATCGGAGCATTGGTTCGAGTATTTACTTACCCGCTTTACGACACCAGACGAGATATTCGGTCCAGTCTCACTCCAACAATTGAAGCTGGATCAATATGTACGAAAAACAGCAGGCTATTTGCCCAACGCTCAGTTTGCGTTTTTGGACGAAATTTTCAAAGCGAACAGCGCGATTCTCAATGCGCTGCTTTCCATATTGAACGAGCGAATTTATTTCAACGGCAGAGAAAAAGAAGAGGTTCCGTTGCAGTTCTTAATCGCTGCCTCGAATGAACTTCCGGATGATGATGATCAATTGACAGCGCTCTATGACCGCTTCCTGTTTCGCTATGAGGTTCATTATTTGAAGCATGCTGCAAGCTACGAGCGCATGTTTTCCTTGCCAACCACGCCCCTTCCCGTCGTTTTTTCCTTGTACGATGTGAAGGATATACAAGCAGCGGCGAAGCAGGTGGTCATTCCGGAAACCATCATTTATTTCTTGTACCGTCTAAAACAAGATCTGGAAGCAAAAGAGTATGTGCTATCCGACCGTCGCTGGAGCAAAATCGCGCATGTATGGCGGACCTCTGCTGCCTTGCATGGACGGGAAGAGGTCACGATCTGGGATACCGTTTTTACCCCGCATATGCTGTGGGATGTTCCAGAGGACTTGACCGTTATGCAGGAAGCGTTTGAACAACAATTTACCGAGATACTCAAGAGTGAGATGGAGAACGAACTACCACTCCAACGCTTCGGACAAATTGCGGATAAATGGAAGGAAAAAGAATCGGAGCTGCATGCGTTCCAGTTTAAAAAAGAAGTGGGCGCAAAGCTGGGCAAGGAAGCGATGGAGCGCAATGTCCGGTTGTTGGAGGAGAGTCGCGACGAGGTGGAAGAGACTGCACGTGACTTGCGCAATCGTCTCATTCAGTGGGAGAAGCGGGAGCACGATCTGCATAACTATGTCCTGGAAAAAAACCGCTTGATTCCCCATGTAGAAAAATACGCGGTCAAATATTCGTACCTGCGAATTGAAGGCGAACGGATTTTGCAGCAGCTACAGCGCACATATCGGACGATTTTTGACAAGGAAATCCCCGGGGCGGATTATGATTTTACGTTGTAGGGGGTAGTTCGTATGATCATTGTAGGGGGTAGTTCGTATGATCATTCGCGCTAGCGGTGTTGATCGCTATGTATTTGAAACGTACCTCGCCTCTTCGCGCACCGCTCAGGAATGGGTTCATGAGGCGCGGGCACGAGCAGCATGGTTTGATTTGGAGCTTTTAGCCGATTTTTTCCTCGTCTTTTATTTGGAAAAGCCGGAGATCGATCTGACGGAAGAATCTACTCCTTTTCATCATTGGATGATTCGCACGCTCATGAAGCAGTATTTTACACGCATGATTCATCCTCGGACAGTCGGGCAGGAAAGCGCGTCGTTCAAAACCGCAATCAAGGCCTTGCTGTGGCTGACAGAGACGTTTTCCGAGGAAGTGAAGCAGCGGGAGAAGGATCAACGGCTTTCTCCGCTCTTAACTGGCTTAAAAGACCAGCAAGGCAAAGAAGGAAGTCAACAAGCACAGCTTTCCGAGCTGCTGACAGAAAAACAAAAGGCAAAACTCGAGTTAGTTGGTTATACGCTTCAACAGGGGAAGCGGGTCGTGGAAGACAAGCAAGAGGCCATAGACACCAAGCCTTTAGTGCGGGCAGAGGTATTGTCTTTGCAAAATCGCATTACTGAGCTGCAAGAAGAAATGAAAGTACAGTTCACGAAGCGGACCAAGCTTCTGCAAAAGGTGAAAAAACTGGAGAGTGACCTGGCTCAGAGGGAAAAGCAGCTAGATCGACTGCAAAAGCAAGAGAAGGAAGCGATCGCCGCTTTTGAAAAAGAGCTGGGACAATGGCTGGAGCAATCGCTAAAGGCGACGTTATCCACTGAAGAACTCGATACTCTTTTTGTTGAAGAGGTATTTACGGCCAGTCAGCGTTTTGCCAACCGAAGCTGGGGACATGAGCTAGGCAAGCTGCGCAGGCAAAACTTTGAGCAGTATTTGAAATGGATTGAGAAATTAAAGCGCCATCCTGACCTGGTCGCTTTTCTAAATGAGGTAGGCAGGCAAGTCCATCGCTTTCGTGTAAAGCGTAAAGAAATTCGCTCCAGACATTTTCCTGAGGAATACTATGATTTGCGGCAATCGGGCGATATTGCACACATGCTGCCTGGTGAAGCAGTGCTTCTTGCTGATCCGGACTTCGAGAATTACTTCATGCTCAAATGGCTGGAGCAAAAGCTCATGACCTACGATACTTCGGGATGGGTAGAAGAACCGCCAAAAGGTCCGGTGATCTGCATGCTGGACTCATCCCATTCGATGCGGGGAAGTAAGCTGCGTCTTGCGCAAATCTTCCTCATGACATTTGCTGCCCTCTCGATGCTGGAAAAGCGTGATTTTATCCTCCTCTTGTTCGGGGCAAAAGGCGAGATCAAAGAGCAACCGCTCTATCACAAAAAGCCAGATTGGCCTGCTTTTTACGGCCTGGCGCAAATGGCGTTTGGTGGTGGGACTCACTTTGACGCCCCGATGAAACGAGCCATTGAGCTGGTTGAAAAGGAACAAGCGTGGCGTGGAGCAGATTTTGTCATGGTAACGGATGGAATTGGAGGCATTTCTCCTTATGTCCAAGAAAAACTCATCTCATTGGGTCAGCATAAACAAGTTCGCTTACACAGCTTGATTGTGGGTTCTGCGAGGCAGCATCTCGTACAAGCGTATGATTTGCTGGGCGTTTCTCACCGTGTCAAATTTGCGACGAGCTGGGATGCGGATGGGGAAGAGAACACGGGACTGCTCCTGGATGTATTTCAAACAGCCAAATAAGTGATTCGATGTTACTTTAAAAATCTCGTCTCCTCTCGTGGGACGGGATTTTTTTAGGGAAGCTTAAGAAAAAATTTAACTCTTACCCACTTTTTTCTTTAATAGTTTCGCTTATGCTGAGCGTAGCTAGGCAAGGAAAATGGCAAAAGGAGGACACCATGAAGGAACTGATCAAGCTGGCCAAGCTTATACGGGGGGCCAATGTCTTGTTTTCAAATATTGCACAAAAAGAGCTAGAGACAAATGAAATCAATTGGCAACAAGTATTGATTCTCGAAATTCTTGGAAATGGACCAAAAACAATGGGGGACATTAGCAAGGCTGTTGATTTGTCAAACAGCACAACTTCAGGCTTAATTAGTAGGCTGGAGGAGGAAAATTTGGTACGAAGATTCCGAGACCAAACGGATCGCCGAGTCGTATGGGTTTCACTGACGGAGCGATTATGCAGTGCATAAAGGAATCGGCTGAAAAAAAGTGGATAGACCGCTTCTTCTCAGCCGGTGATCATGACCCCAATTAGCCGACTCTCGCTGCCATCGTACGTCCGAATTCGAGCTCGTCGAATTTGCTTTGAACGACTTGACGATCGTATTCCCACACGGCATCCTCCAGCGCATATTCCACCGGAACATCCCGGATAATCGTAGCCAGCTTTTTACTCAAGTACACCTGATCGCGATGCTCTTCCAGCTTGCTGCGCATTTTAGGTGTACAGTTTGTCAGATTTACATATAGGTTATCCAGATCACCATGCTCGGTAATCAGCTTTGTCGCTGTTTTCTCGCCAATACCTGGGCACCCTGGAATACAGTCCGACGCGTCTCCCATCAATGCTTTGACGTCAACGACCTGTTCTGGTGTTATGCCACGCAATGCCAGGAGGCTCGCTGGATTATAGTGCTCGTGCTTGCCACCATTTTTCAGGATTTTCACGCTGACTCGCTCAGAAATGAGCTGCAAGCTATCGTAATCACCCGTCGCAATGATGACCTCGTGTCCTTCTTCGGATAGACGAGTAGAGAGCGTACCCAATACATCGTCACCTTCATAGCCTGGACAGCCCAAGTTCGGAACGGAAAACGCATCCGTGACTTCCTTTACCAGATCGAATTGCGGAATCAGCTCATCCGGCGCTGCTTGGCGATTTGATTTATAGCCGTCATACCATTGACTGCGCACCAAGGACTCGCGGGAAGCGACATCCCAACCGACTACCAAATGAGTAGGTCGGGTTAACTCGGCGTAATCGAGCATCATTTTCGTAAATCCATAAACCGCATTGGTGTATACACCTGTTGACGTCTGGCGATAGGCTCCACCCCAAGCAGAACCATAAAAGGCGCGAAATAAAAAGCTCATGCCATCGATGAGCAGTACTTTTCCAGAATCACTCACAAAACCTTGCCCCTCTCACTACCAAACTATACGCACCATTATAGCATAAAGGAGCGGGACAACCTTGTCAGATTTTACAACTGAAATATCGTACGAAACCGTGCATGTACTTTGATTACGGTGGGATGATAGTACCACAAGAGGTCAACAACAACCTCTTGAAAATCAACTTCCGGTCTCACAGCGAGGAGCAAGAAACGCTGACGGTTCAACACCGTCCCGGGAGAAAAAACGCGTCGGGAGGAATCAATCATGGCTAACAACCAAGGTGGCACCAACAATCTGGTAGTTCCTCAAGCGAACCAAGCTTTGGATCAACTCAAGTATGAGATTGCATCTGAATTCGGTGTAAATCTCGGACCAGACACTACTTCTCGTCAAAACGGTTCTGTTGGTGGCGAAATTACCAAGCGTCTGGTGAGCTTCGCTGAGCAACAAATGGCAGGCCGCTAAGCCATAGTGATGACAAGTAAATAGCTGGATGAAGAAAGGTCCCTTAACAGGGGCCTTTCTATTTTTTCATAAAGCCCTTTCTTTCCTGTGTGGTGCAAACACACAAGCACAATCGCGGACTAGTCATATGGTGTAACGAACAGATAACTATCTTCGTTTGTCCAGTGGAAAGGAGCGACGATAAGGCTATGAAGAAAAAAGAAGTAAAACAGCTGTTAAAAAAGCATCCCGAATTTGAAGCGTGGGTCCTTGAAGATTCCATGCGGATTCGAGCGGTTCGGAGCAACCCTGATATGGCTGAAGAGTTGTTTAAAAGGTGGAGCGACCGTAAAAGAGGGGTGCTTGATTTTGACGGCATCTCGCAAAAAACAAAACGTGCAAGTGAAATGCTCACAGGCGTGCAATCCATTATGGACATGATGTCCGATTATTCGAAGAAACAATGAGAGAACATGTTGAATGATTGGAGAAGGCTAGCTCAATAGCCTTCTTTTTCTTTTTCCTTTCAGGGTGTGTTTTGTTATACTAGAAAATGGGAGGGAGCATGTCTATGTTCAAATCAATGGTTAGTCTCATGTTGGTAACAGCATTGACACTCGTCTCAGGGACAAGCACATTCAGCCAGACATTAGAAGGCGTTTACGCACAAGCAGCTAAACAACAGCAACCAGCGATCAGCGTAACACCAGCCAAAACATATCCTGGGGACGTTATATTTGTACGCAGTAAACAACCACAAACCGTAACGGTGTTCTCACAGAACTATCACTTGCAACAGACGCAAGATGAGTATGCCCGGTTTATCCCGATTCCATTTAACACCAAGCCCGGGACCTATAAAGTAACGTCAGCGGACAAGAAGCTGTCGGTGTCTGTCACGATTTCACCTAAAAAATTTGAAGTAGACAAGCTCACGGTTAGTAAACAGCTCAATAAAATGCGACAGGATACGAATCGAATCAACGCGGATCAAAAAAAGATCAATGCAGCCAGATCAAGCTCAAGAGCGATTCCGTATTTTACTGAGCCGTTTAAACAGCCGGCAGTAGGAAAACTGACGACTCCGTTCGGCTATCAGCGGGTCGTGAACGGTGTACCAGCCAACAGACACTCGGCGATTGATATTGCGAACAAAACAGGAACGCCGATTTGGGCGAGCAATCATGGTAAAGTGGTACTGGCCGACTCCTTATACTTAACAGGCAATACCATTATTATCGACCATGGGCTAAATATTTTTTCCATATATGCACACATGTCCAAGCTAGATGTCAAGACAGGACAAGAAGTGAAACAGGGACAGGTGATTGGACAGATGGGTAGCACCGGATTTTCTACAGGTCCTCACCTTCATTACGGCATGTTAGTCGGAAATACGTATGTAAATCCGCAGCCGTTTTTTGATGCATCACCTTTCCTCTGGAAGTAATTGGAGGTGTCTTATGAGAGTCACAAATGTGCCAAGCAAAGTGTTAAATAACATGGTTCATTTCTTGGCGCCGTATGAACAAGCAGTTGAAGAGTTAAAGTTAAAATTAAAAGGAATCAAATACGGGTTTCTAAAAAGCGGCCGTTATTCTCCGATTGAATTTGTAGTTGGACGAGTGAAAAAAGTCGACAGCTTATTGAAGAAGGCGAACGAAAAGGGAATCGACTTCTTGGGAGATAATTGGCAAAGTGACGTGGCTAATGAGGTGCAGGATATCGCTGGTCTTCGTGTCGTATGCCGTTATGTTGACGACGTACGCGAGGTACAGCAGCTGCTGCAGGAGCGGGAGGATATCGTCATCCACGATGTGAAGGACTATATCGCAGCTCCGAAGGATTCCGGTTATAGAAGCATTCACATGATCGTCTCGTATACTGTCTACCATGGTAGCGAAAAGAGAACGCTCTTTTGTGAGATCCAAATTCGCACATTGGGAATGAACTTCTGGGCGACGAATGAACATGAGCTGCGCTACAAGTATGCAGGCAACATTCCGTCAGACGTGTTAGAGCAGCTTCATGAAGCGTCTGTGATCACGCACCAGCTCGATGTGCTGATGAACAATTTGCGTCAAGAAATCCTCACACCAGCTGAGGTTGATACGACACTCGAAGAAAAATTGGAAGAAATTTTTTCCTTGTACGTCAAGCAGGATTTGGATTCTGCCGCAGCCTTGTACAGAGAACACGTCAGTGGGTTCGAAGAGGCTTTTGCGGACAATCCGAAGTTTAAAATGATTCACGATTTGTTGGGGATCCGGTTGAAATAACGTCTCCTGAAAAAACGCGACAAAGTAGGAAAGGATATAGACTAACATGCGCTTTTTGCTAACGAACCTACTCGTTGTGGTGATGGTTTTGTTCAACCTCGGCATGCCTTCCGCTTTTGCCGAGGAGTCATCAAGCCTGGAACCGAACACTCTCACTGGACAATCAGCCATTCTGATTGATGCTACAACGGGACAAGTCTTGTTTGAAAAGAACCCTCATGAGAAGCTGTACCCTGCTAGTATTACAAAAATCGCGACAGGTATTTACGCGATCGAAAAAGGCAATCTCGCTGATACCGTCACCGTCTCAAAAAAAGCACGCCGTGAAGAAGGAACACGTGTCTATTTGGAAGAGGGAGAACGGATTTCCCTACGCAATTTACTGTACGGACTGCTCATGAATTCCGGTAACGACGCCGGTACAGCGATTGCTGAGCATATGAGCCAGACGACAGAGCGTTTTGCAGTAGATCTGAACGCCTTTTTGAAAGAAAAAGTAGGTGTTACCGAGACGAATTTTACGAATCCGCATGGCTTGCATGATCCTAATCATTACACCACTGCCGCTGACATGGCCAAAATTTCGCAGTATGCGATGAAGAACCCTGTTTTCAGGGAGATCGTCGGTACCAAGCGACTCCCTTGGCATGGGCAAACGTGGGAAACGGTCTTAGTCAATCACAACAAGCTATTGCGTGATTATGAAGGGGCCACGGGGATTAAGAATGGTTTTACGGATCAGGCGATGCATACGCTGGTAGGCTCCGCCAAGCGTGGAGAGATGGAGCTAATCGCAGTCACCATGAAGGCTTCCACGAGTGCGAATGCATACAAGGACGTGAAAAAGCTGTTGGACTTCGGGTTTCAAGGCTTTGAGACCAAACCAATCGCCAAAAAAGGGGACGCTTTTTCAGAGGTAGCTGTTCCTGGCAATGAAGCGGTTGTGAAATTCACAGCCAAAGACGATCTGTATGCAACGGTACCGAAAGGCGTGGAGCCTTTGGTAGATCTCACAGCGGACGGAAAGCTGTCCGTCCAGGCTGGCAGCTTAACTGTAGCCTATCCGTTACTTCGTCATGAACCTCCCGCACCTGCTAGTGCGTTTGGAGATACAGGAAGCGACGCCACACATCCATTTGCACGCTACAGCGTATTAATCGTCTGGTTAGGTATGAACCTTTTCTTGATTACGTATACGTTTACTCGTGCTCGGAGGAATAAACGCATCCGTGAGCGCAGTCTTCAGAGACGCTTCTACTAAATCAAAAATGAAAATGATAAGCAAAACAGGACGAGGCTACATGCGCGTCCTGTTTTTTTCATGTCATCTCTTGTTGAGTAGTGAGGATAGATGCCGTGTCCAATCGTGGAGAACGAGCGTACTGTATAGGAGTAACTTCTATTCTGGTCAGGAGGGAGTGAGATGGACAGCCCAATCTATGATCGACCGTTATTGTCCGTCATCATCCCAATCAGTGACAACGCCAGGAATACGAAAAAGCTTCTATCTTTCGTGAAAAAAATAGCTTCTGACACGGAAGTAATCGTCGTATTCCAAGGAGTAAGCTCCCGAGCGGCTATGCTGTCCCTTGACCTGGGAGCACAAGTCATACCCATTGGGATAGAAACAAACTGTAATGAGGCCAGGGCGATTGGCTCCGCTCACGCGAGGGGAGATATTGTACTCTTTATGGATGAACGCCTTGAAATGCCTCTTTTATACTTGAAAAAATATGTTACGCAAGTCAAAAAGGGTTCAGATGTAGTCATCACGACATGCACCAAACCATTCGTTTCAAAAAAAGGAGAACGTTCACCTAGAAGCGCGTATTGCTTATTGAACCATCTTCTCGGCCAAAAAAGTATGGGCTCTGCATCCTTTGAAAATACCCCGTTTGCCTTAAGCCGAAACGCTCTTGATTCGATTGGATCTGAGAACTTTTCTAATCCTGCAATCGCACTGGTCCAAGCGTCAGCATTGGGACTCAAGATGACGAAGATAGTCCCATTGGCTACACGAAAGCAAACGACAGGTGCAAGTGATAACATTCCAAAAGACACCCGTACGATATACCATGAGCATGCGAAGGCAATTCAACTGCTAACGAACGGTACAACGCAAAGAGGCGCCGATCAGGATGGTAAACGACATCGCGCCCTTGTGGAAGTAACAGACGTCCTGCATTTGCGCTCAGTGATTCATCTGGAGTCCCGTGTTAAGGAGGGGGGTGGATGGGGTGCAAAACGCAAAACGAAGTATTCGAGAACCCGCAAAAAAACGCAGAGAAGATCACATTAATGGCAAAGAAAAAGGCAAAAACTTGAGCCGATTAAGTGTTATTCTCTCTGTACAACAGCATGAAAAGACGATCAAAAAAGTACTTAAAGAAATTGAGAAACTTCGACCGATGGAAATTGTCCTCATTGTAAATGGGTGCAAGGATCATTCGTTGAAAAAAATACTCGCTTATTCCTCTTATCCACTCACTGCGTTTGTGTACCCGTTTGCATTAGGCGATGACGTATGGAGAGCAATTGGAGCCAAGGAAGCGTCAGGAGATGTGTGGCTGTTTCTCGATGCTGATAACATTGTCGCAGCAGAAGATATGCAATCTATTGTCAGAACTTGTTATCAGGGAGCAGACATTGCACTACGTAAGCACACAGAGTCCCGTAGGCATCCTTCCCTGGAACAAAATACAGTGCTGCTAGCCAAGGCATTTCTCAATAGCTTGGTTGAACATCCTGAACTAGGGGCCACATCCATGGCCGATTTGCCTTTTGCCATGACACGACAAGCGGCATCAATCATCGGTGTGCAACATTTAGTCGTCCCTGCGGTCGCGCACGCAATTGCTATGCAAAAACAATTGCGAGTCGTGCCTTCACACATTAGGGGATCAGCAAAGCTCTCGAGAAAAAGTGCGCCACGGCCAAAGACTCAGACCGACGCGAATCAAACTGCCCTCGGAGATCATTTGGAAGCAATCAATTATGTGATGGCACACACAAGTAAATAGAACTGATGTTGCGGCGATGCCATCTGTAGGTATCGCTTTTTTGTTAGAGAACCTGCGTAGCTGACGTACGGAAGGAATTATTTGTTAATATGTCGAAAATGGGGAAAATGGGTTGAGGGGGAGAAATATTTTGAGCAAACCTAGATTCGGTGTATCCGGAAGTACAATCTTATCGAATCCAGAACAATTTGACGAATTATTTTGGGAGGATATTGACTTAATCGAAATTGGAGAATTTCCTCATGAAACGGCTTTCCGTACTTTCTTAGATCTGTGTAAAGTAAAACAAATACCCTTTGGCGTACATTCACCATTACTACGGAATGGAAGTAAGTACGACTTACTAGAAAAAGTTTCATTTGAACCTTTGATCGCACGAAAGGAATTGGAGAAAGAAGCCGAGTTATTGTCACGTCTAGGTGCACAATATATTTTGGTACATTTTCCTTATTTTAAAAGTGAAACAACAGAACCTGTCAACGAGATGATCGAAACGGGTTTGCAAGAGTTGTGCCGAATACAAAATAAATACGGTATACCCATTATATGTGAACCCAAATTAGGGATTGGACGTTCTGCGAAAGGCATACAATATCTTGATTCTTTTCCTGTAGAGATATGGGAAAGGTATTCCTTGAAGCTCTGCATAGACATTGGAGATTATCTAATTGCAACAGGAGATGAAATAGTAAAATATGTAGAGAAGTGGAAGGAATACATCAAAATTGTTCATGTGCATAACGTTACTTACGAAGACGGTAAGTATATTTGGATTCCAGTACATCCGAGTCATGAAAATAACGGAAAGCAATATAAGTTAGCACATATCATTCGTTTCTTATCACAATGCAAAGATATACATTTTATATTTGAACATACACCACATAGCAACCCAAGCAAAGAATTCGTTCAGCAGGGATATATTTGGACGAGAGATATTGTTATGTCTAGTCTGGCGAACAGGTCCTCATTTCAAATTTCACAGTGCGAATCAGGCATCGGACGAACAAATGGAGGCCAGTGCTAAACAGTACTTGCAGTATATTTTGCAGCTTGAGTCCGATTACACCAAGAAACAAGTCGTACAATCGTAAGGTGCTGGAATCATTTAATCTCTTGACTTTGCATTGTTCGGTTTTTGTAGTACGATAGGCAAGTAGGTCATTTTTTCTTGATAAAGGAGCAAACAGATTATGAGTATTCATATTGGAGCACAGCAAGGTCAAATTGCTGAAACCATCCTGCTGCCGGGCGATCCGCTACGGGCTAAATACATTGCTGAAACTTTCCTCGAAGGAGCAGAGTGCTACAACAACGTGCGTGGCATGCTCGGCTTCACAGGTACATACAAAGGTAAGCGCGTTTCTGTACAAGGAACGGGCATGGGAGTTCCTTCTATCTCGATCTACGTCAATGAGCTCATGCAATCATATGGTGTTCAGAACTTGATCCGTGTAGGTACTTGCGGCGCTATCCAGGAAGACATCAAAGTTCGCGACGTAATTATCGCCATGAGCGCATCTTCAGATTCCCAAACGAATCGTCTTCTGCTCAATCAGGTTGATTTTGCTCCTACTGCAAACTTTGATTTGCTGCACAAGGCGTATCAAGTAGCGACAGAGCGCAATTTGTCTGTTAAAGTGGGGAATATCTTTACGAGCGACAGCTTCTATCGCGAGAACTTCGACTTGTACAAAAAATTGGCATCCTATCAAGTGCTTGCTGTTGAAATGGAATCCTCTGCACTGTACACGTTGGCTGCCAAATACAAGCGCAATGCATTGTCCATCCTCACCGTAAGTGATCACATCCTGACCGGTGAAGAAACGAGTGCTGACGAGCGTCAATCAACCTTCAACGAAATGATTGAAGTGGCTCTGGACGCAGCTCTGATCAAGTAAATTAGCATGTAGACGACATCCCACTGGCAAACTATCGTCAGTGGGATTTTATGTAGGGGGATGGAATCATGAATCAAAACTGCCCTGCTTTTTTTGAAACGGCATTTGACGAAGGGTATACACAAGAGCAAGAAGGCTATCTATATCGCTTGTTTTGCCAAGATGTGGGCAAGCTTCACCTGAAAACGGGAAAAATCGTGGCCAATGATCCATTTGTCATGTTCGAGACCGAACCATTTGTGGAAACTTTTCCAAAAGGGAGCTTTCTTGTACAGCTCGCTATCGCGCAAGTTCAACCCTTATCAAAGGAAAAGCAAGCTGAGAATACAGAAGAGCTAGATGAACGAGTAGCATTGGCAAGGATCACCTTCTCGGATAAACCTGTCGTGTCTTGGAAAATGGCTGTTTGGGAGCAATCAGATGTGTCGCAGCTTGGAGCAGGTGAGTTCTTCGGTTATGGTGTTGACGCGGGTACAGGCTCTTTCATGGACGCAGAAGCATGCGCGCTCTTGGAAGGAGAAATGGAGAAGGACGACACATTCTATGAGACGTTGATGAAGGGTATGGATCAAACATATAAACACACGCGGAGTTGGGCCCTTACAGAGATTGGCGAAGGCTGTAATGTTGCCATGTTCTCAACTGGCTGGGGAGACGGTAGCTACGCGAGCTACATTGGATATGATGCAGATGGACAAATCGCACGCTTGGTGACAGACTTTTATTTGTTGGATTGGATGGGAACCGCTGAGTAAAAGAAGGCGGGAGAAAGAGAGAAGGAAAGAACGGCATATACACGCCAAAGCAGAGTGCCACCGTAGGCACTCTTTTTTTGGTTATTTTTTCTTATTTCGTTCGAGGTAGTGAGCCAGATTGTTCAAGGTATCTTCGTATGATCTTTTTTTCGGAGTAGGCTTGATGGTTTTGGATTTTGGCAGTACTTTGGTCATTTTGGGACCTCCGAGCAATTTTAATTATAGTGATCTTAATTATAATATAAATGAATTTACAATAAATGTAAATATGATATTTTCATTTTATTTTAAAATTTTTAATAATAGTAAATTTTGATTGCTATAAAGAAGTAATTCGCGTAGTAAAGACATTTGGTTGCTGCATGTTATGGTTCGCTGTAAAACTGAGTAACAGTTGTGTACGAAGCTTCTTCATTATAGTTTTTATGAGTGCAAGCTATGCTGGATGCAATTATGTTATCGAGTACCGAACAGATAGATGGTTAAAAAGCTATTTATTTGTATTCGTCATTGATTGGATCCAATTACATACGAATTCGTGACAAAGTTGGTTAGAAAAGGTGAGCACCCCTCTTAGGAATTATGTATTTCACATTGAGTCCGATAATATATATTATGTAAACTGATAAAAAGAACAGAAATTGAGCATGTGTGGATATAATCAATTTTTGTCTGGCGACACAAACATACTACCATTCCGCGACACAAACATACTTTCAAGTAATTTCACGACACAAACATACTACTAATTAGGACTGATTTTTGTGTTCAGTAGCATGTTTGTGTCGTAATAATTAGCACACAAACATGCTGCTATAACTGTCTTATGACACAAACAAGTCCACCATAAAGAGATCACTGGTGGACTTGTTTGTGCATAGACATATATATGTTCACGACACGACTATCTAAAATCTGACTTGCATTTTTTTGCTTTTTCTTATTCAGTTCATAAAACAAGCATTTCATGTACTGAAAATTTGGTGCTTTTTCTACTATTTTATCGTCATTAAATTCTGTTGAATTTTTCACGCTTTTTTTGTGCGAAATAAGATTTATAAACAACTGAAATCCGTCTGTTTTTTTCTTCCTCCACAAATTCATTGATAAGACTTTCATAAACTAATGTTCCCTTTTCTATTTTTTGAGGTATCGGATAAAATCCAATCCAAGGGAAATGGTATCTTCTGTGCCATGTCTTTTCGTTCATGTATTTTGACCAGGTCTCTCCCCTGATATTTAAGAAGTACGTGTTAAACACAAAAACGATTTGAGCATCTCGATTAATCCTTGCTTTACAGAACTCTTTGGCAACATTTAGTGTAATATTCTCTAATAACATTAGCTGCTTAAACCATACTGAATAGTAGTTTAGATCATCATATTTAATCGTATATTCACCCATATTTTCAATTTCTATAGGTTGAAGAATAGTTGCTATTGTATAGTGCATGATATCACTCCTAATTACACTCTTTCTATCCATCCTTTCCAAACTTAAGTAGATTTAATCGGAGAATATGGAGAGCAGATTTTCCTTCCCAGTCTTTGAATACCGTAAGGAATTCAGGAAAGTACCGATCCAACCAGTTGTGAACTCTTCCCTGTACAGCCTGTAAGTCAGTTGTTAGGAGATCGCGAATCTTCATTGCCTCTCGTAGTTCGGCATATACTCCTTGCGGAATATTAGGTACAGCGTATCTCCCATCTTTGATTAACTGTGCGATGACTTTTGCATCTTTCACATCATTCTTTGTTGGAGAATTGTCGTCTAGTTCTTTGCTTTTCTTCACATGGAGAGGATTGACCACTCCACATGGGATATCGTGGTCTTTTAAGTAATGGACGAGATTTAGCCAGTATTGACCCGTCGGTTCCATACCTACAATGAATTCACTACATCCGTTGTTCAACATAATTTGCTGAGATCACTGTAGAAAGCCATCGAATCCCTCTTTACTATTCTCGAATGTCAGTGGCTTTCCTAGGTCAACTCCTCTATAGTCCTGTGCCCGAGCCACGTGTTTAAATTTTGCGATGTCTACCCCAATAATTAGTGTGTGAGAAGAGATTTGAGATATCTTCTGATTCTGAGTATAATTCATTACGATAGCCTCCTTGGTTTGTTTGAGGGTCCGATCGCTTGCCGGCAACTGGGACCTTTGACCATCATACCAAGGAGCTTTTTTGTTACTCAAACCTCAAATTCTTCATTATAGGAATGCTGCCCGTTCGTATTATGAGGTCAGCCAGTTAGCTCAGTGCTATCGCCAGTCTAATACTTTATTTTCCCAGTCTACAACTATATTTTCCGAGTCTAACACTTTATTTTTCAGTCTAATGGTTTATTTTCTTTTAACAGCCGCCGGTATTTGTCTTTCAATAGAAAGATCGTCTCCATTTACACAAAAGACGACATTACCGTCCCTCCGTTGTAGTTAGGAAAACAGACTTCTCTCCAAGCTTGCTTTTCCTTGTACCTTTTGCCAATTGACTAACAGTACCTTTTAAAACCTCACTCGCCATTTTGAACATAATCATTCTCTCCCTTTGGTTGTGGTAATTTTCGGTGACGTAAATGAAAAATTTGCGCCCGCTTTCTCGATTTCACCTCGCTTTTTGAGAACGCAAAAAAGCCCTCTGCAGCAACATGAGCAATTTCACCAGAAAAAATAGTGAAAGCTTTAGTCGCCACAAAGGGCTCAAGTTACCTGTGATCGATAAACTATCCTATCTCAAAGAGATAGCGAAAGCGATCATTAAATCACGCGAGATACATGTCCAGCCGGTCTAAAAGAAATTAGGATAACTATATGGAACTAGTGTACTTCATTACCGGCTACATGTAAATATTGGTTTTCCGAGCTTAGTCTTTCTTCATAGCAGCGATGATGTCTGAATCCATTATAATTGAGGAGTCTTTCTCGATTGTCCCCAAATAATGAGACAAATGATGCCAAGAAATACCGCCCACCAGTATTGACCAAAGTCAATCTTTAAGCCAGCTACCATAATTGCAATCGACCCAAGTATGACATGAACGACTCCAAGAGCACCATAAAGAAGAACATGCACCCCATCTTGCTCATCCTTTGATTTCCAATAGCTAATACCTGTAAATATCATCAGGATCAAGGATGAGAAGTGCAATCCGTCCCCCAATAGAGACTGTGGTGAGTCGTAAAGTATACCCAGATCATGGTTGTATTGGGAAAGAGCCCGCTTGCTCCATTATTGTGATTAACGGCATTTTAAAAAATAAGCAGACGCCTGAGGGGCGTCTGTTGCCGAGCGCTTACTTTTTCGAATCCTGATTAATGGAAAATGGCGATTCGGTCGACAGGATGGCGATGGGTGGCGTATCCTTCGGCGGCTTTTCGCCCGATCGGCACCATGGCTGCGAACTTGACGTGTTCAGGAAGATTCAAGATTTCCTTGACTTTATTCGGGTCGAACCCAAGCATCGGGACAGTGGCATATCCCATCCCCTCAGCTGCAAGCAGTAGAAATCCGAGCGCGATATAAGTTTGCCCGAGTCCCCATTGCCCTCTTTCTTCTACGCTCATCGACCCGAAGTAAGCGGACAAATTGGCCGTTTCCTCTTCTTTTCTCTCCGCAGACAGTCCCGGATGTACGGTATCCGCAAGCTTTTCCAGCACATCCTCCATATCGCTGGCGACCATGGCAACCGCCGGGGCGGAAGTAACTTGCTGCTGGCCGTATGCGGCTTCTTGCAGCTTCGCCTTCATCGCGGGATCCGTGGCGATGTGAAACCGCCAAGGCTGAAGGTTCCATGCGCTCGGCGCCAGCCCGGCCAATCTTATCATTTCCAGCAAATCTTGTTTCGGGATCGCTTCCTGAACGAATTTACGTATGCTGTGGCGGGATTCGATCGCTTCCTTGACGGTCAACGGCTGAGCTGTAACTTGCAGCATGCAGGTTCCCCTCTTTTCGATTGAATTAGGCGGCTCGTCCCGCTATTATGTTCCCCTCCGTGAATAGGTTTCAACAGTTGTACGCATCCTAAAATGAAACCAAAAATGGAGGGATTTGCATGAGCAAAAAAGTGTTGATCGTATCGGGAGACGCGGTGGAAGCTCTCGAAATTTATTACCCGTATTACCGGTGCTTGGAAGAAGGCTTGGAAGTGACGATCGCTTCGCCTTCGGTCAAGAAGCTGCTCACCGTTAGCCATGACTTTATCGAAGGAATGGAGACGTTCGAGGAGAAGCCGGCCTACCGTTTACAATCGCATACGGCATTTGCCGATGTGAATGCCTCGCAGTACGATGGTCTGATCATTCCCGGAGGACGCGCCCCCGAATATATTCGGATGAATATAGCGCTGCCGGATATTATCCGGCATTTTTTTGAAGCCGGTAAGCCAGTCGGCGCTATTTGCCATGCTGCGCAAGTACTGGCCGTTCTTCCGGAATTGATGCATGGGAGGGAATATACGGCTTATCCGAATTGCCAGCCGGATGTGACGGCATGCGGAGCCACCTATATCGATCAAGCGCTTCATACGCATCGCAATCTAGTTTCGGGTCAAGCTTGGCCTGATTTGCCGGGGTTCATGCGAGAGTTTCTTAAGCTGCTCAAATAGTTGTGGAATAGCGCTCCATAGGATGGAATTCGAATATCGTAATCTTCTAACTCTATTAACGTGTGTGGACGTAGCCCAAGCGAAGGCGCGGGAGCTGGATTTTTATTCCTGAGGCAGTTCGTTTGAGCCGTAGCGTTCCTCAAACAGCTCAGCAGTCTCATCTTGACTAACGTATCTCCGAACCCACGAATGACGCGGCTTGCGAAGCGTTCGTTGTACTCTATCGCTTCGAGATACACGATCTTTTCCGCGGTGTCGATGTTCGTCAAACTGTTCATTGGCTTTAGACGCTTGCGGAATTCCTTGTTCATTCGCTCGATGGGATTCGAGGTATAGATTGCCTCCTAGATGAAGGGTGGTCGAGGGGATCGCGATGCCGTGGGAGAACCGAAAAAGGCGTTTTGGACAGTCATATTCTCATCGAAAAGCCTCGTTGAAGCCGACTACAAACAGCAGTCGGCTCTAACTTATTTCTTCTTGCGATTAATCGTATCACCTGCTTATTGGGCAAGGGAATTCTATTGTGTGCTTTCCAAGAACAGGTGTTTAAACAAAATTCTCTAGAACAACCTTGCCAATCGTCCTATTACTCTCCAATAGCTTGTGGGCTTGGCGAAGATGCTCTGCTGAGATCGGTCCAAGTACTTCGGCGAGCGTTGTCTTCAATTTTTGATGATCCACAGCATCAGATATCAGATTGAGCAGTAAGTGTTGCTCGATCATATCATCCGTTTCATAAAGCGAGCGCGTAAACATAAACTCCCACACGAAGGTGGCGCTTTTTTGCTTAAGCAATTTGAGGTTGAGCGGAGAGGTAGGATCATCAATTGCGCAAACGACTCCTTGGGGAGAAACGGCTTCGCTGATGCCGGCCCAGTGTTTTTCCAAAGCATTCAGGCACAAAATATACGGAACGCTTGAAAACCCAATTGCTTCAAGCTGCGGAAGGAGCGGGTCATGGTGATTAATGGTATAGTCGGCGCCCATTGATTTAACCCAATCGACGCTTTCCGGGCGGGAAGCAGTCCCGATTACAATGAGTCCCGCTTGTTTTGCAAGCTGGATGGCAATGGACCCTACACCCCCAGCTGCCCCGATGATCAGCAGGGATTTTTCTTCGTTGGCGCCCGAATCCTGAGAAATCGACATTCGGGTAAATAATGCTTCCCAAGCTGTGATAGAGGTTAAAGGAAGAGCTGCCGCTTCCGCGAAATTCAAGGAAGTTGGCTTGCGCCCTACAATCCGTTCATCAACCAGATGGTATTCACTGTTTCCGCCTTGTCGTGCAATGCTGCCCGCATAAAAAACTTCATCCCCCGGACGAAACAACGAGCAGTCCGGTCCTGCCTCTTCAACAATTCCTGCAACATCCCAACCTAAAATCTTAGGCACTTCTTCAACTCTGTCTTTAGGCGCACGTACCTTAGTGTCAACCGGATTGACCGATATGGCGATAACTTTGACCAAAATGTCACGACCCGTCGCTCTTGGTTTCTCCACAACTACTTCTACTAAGCTTTCTGGATTTTCAATTGGAAGGTATCGGGTTAGTCCTATCGCCTTCATTGTAGCCATAATAAACCACATCCTTTCCTTACTAGTATACCCTTTGTAAGGTAATGTTTAAAATACTGTTAGCCGTCGCAAACAGCGCGGGGAACCATACGGAGAAGAGGGAATATCAGATGCTTATTTCTAACCATTTAATATGGTAGTAATTAATTGCGCTCCCTCGAAATGATTCAGTATCCTCACTCAGGCTCATGAATTCGCAGGATTTCACTCATAGCTATATGTGGGAGTAGGAAGTACACATGGTATATTGTCGCGGTTTTCCTTATTCTTTTTCACGATATGAAGTAAACCCCCTTTATGCTATATGCTGCAGTCACTGAGAATCAAAGCAAAAACTTGAATTTGACCCATGCCCCAGCCCAGATAATCAGAGCCCGGACCTTTCTTTTCATGGAGAAAACGTAAGTGTCAAACAGCCCCCACCTTGTCTTCAAGTTGAGAGCTGTTCTATGTTTTATTCTGATTTAAATACGCGACAAGTCATAGGTAGCGATGGCGACCACAGTAGCAAGCTGTCCAGCGCTTCTGAATCTTTCGGATCGGGAAGCTGCGGTAGCTGCTCAAACAGGAACATCAAGTATTTGAAGGGATTCAGTTCATTCTCTTTCGCTGTCTCGATCACACTGTAAATAATGCTACTTGCCCTTGCACCGCGAGGCGTATTCGCAAATAGCCAGTTTTTTCGGCCGATAACATGGCTTAATTGCACGTTCGCTGCGGTTGTTGTCAATCTCCAGATCCTCCTCGCTAATGATGCTCTTCCCTCCCCGAGGTACTTCAACCAGAGCACGCCTGTTTTCACTAAATCGATCTCGAAGCCCGTCATTTTCTTTACTGCAAAATGGAAATTATAACTGACCTCCCCTCTCTGTATTTCTTCCTAACTATGAAAGTCATTCAGATATCTCGTCCCATGGTCAATGGTAGAACTTTATGGGAAAATTAAAGAATCAAAATACCTCGATCGTTTGGAGGATCTGTTAGAAATGGGTAAGAGTCTTGCTTCTTTTTTTATATGCATTTACATAATCTGGACCGCTAAAGAAATTCTTTATTATTTCCATCCCTTCTCGTCTGTAATCGCACTCATTGTCAAATATTTGATTTGGATCGTCCCAGTTTTCCTTTACCTCATCTTTGTAGACCGAATTAAGAATCCATTGCTCTACATGAAAATACGAGATAACGTGCCTACTGGCATTAAGTGGGGACTTTCCATAGGCTTGATATTAGCTGTTATAGAAGGATATATAACCTGTTCTTTACACGGTCGGTTTAATTTCGAACTTGGGTGGCGTTGGCTTACAACGTTTTTGTTTGCTTTTCCTGAAGAAGTCCTCTTTCGAGGGTTTATACTCCAAAAACTCTCTTCTTCAATGAAGTTTACTAAATCGAATCTGATTTCTTCTCTAATGTTTGTCTCTATTCATTTACCCATTTGGCTGACATCAGGAGGAGCTTCTCTTCAAAAATTATTCGGTAATGGGTTAACCGTCTTTTTAATTGGTTGTGTGTTAGGTTATCTAGTCAAACGTACGAATTCACTTTGGTCATCAGCTATCGTTCATACCATATATAACTTGTGGATCGGCTACACTGAATTGGACAATTCTCTTAAGGTCTAGTAGATTGTATGCAAATCGAAATAGAACGGAGAGATTGTCATGCGGAAACGTGAGCGTCGGTTATTTACAGATGAGTTCAAACAGCAGATGGTTCAGCTTTATGAGAATGGCAAACCCCGTGCAGATATTTTAAAAGAATATGATCTGGGTGCATCTGCGTTTGACCGTTGGGTCAAACAGAGTAGAACTACAGGGTCTTTCAAAGAAAAGGACAACCGAACAGCGGAACAAACGGAACTGATGGAGCTACGTAAGGAAAATCAACGATTGAAGATGGAAAACGATATTTTAAAGCAAGCAGCGCTGATCTTCGGACGAAAATCATAGTGATCCGACAAAATGCACATAAGTACTCTGTGTCTGCCATGTGCTCCATACTCAAGGTAAATCGGAGTACCTCCTATTATGAAAGTAGCCAGCAGTCATCTAGCGATGATGAGGTGGAGCAAGCAATCATCCGTATTTTTGACGAGAATCAGCGCGTTTATGGAACCAGAAAGATCAAGGCAACCCTCCAAAAAGAAGGACGAATCGTTTCAAGACGGCGCATTGGACGCTTGATGAAAAAGAATGGCCTTGTATCGGCGTATACGGTTGCCCAGTATAAACCACATAAGTCACCGTGTAACGATTCACCAATCCAGAATGAACTGAACCGCGAGTTTACAAAAGATGAACCACTAGAGGCAGTTGTGAGTGATTTGACGTATGTTCGAGTCGCAAACAAATGGCACTACATCTGCCTGCTCGTGGACTTATTCAATCGGGAGATTATTGGGTATAGCTGTGGAACCAGTAAAGATGCCGCGCTGGTCTACCAAGCTTTTGCAAGCGTAAAAGGAGACCTACGTCAAATCCAGCTCTTTCACACGGATCGAGGCAGTGAGTTTACCAATCGCACGATTGGTGACGTCATCCGTACATTCAACATCAAGCGCTCGCTTAGCATGAAAGGCTGCCCATATGACAATGCAGTCGCAGAAGCAACCTTTAAGCTGATTAAAACGGAGTTTGTCAAGAATCGAAGATTTGAGTCACTCGCACAGTTGAAGCAGGAATTAGGGGCATACGTGAAATGGTTTAACGAAACAAGAATTCACTCAACATTGGGGTATTTGAGTCCATTCGTTTACAAACAGAAAGCAATTAAGAAATCTGTCTAGTTTGGTGTTGACAGTCCAAACTTTATTATCTCTGGACAAAGGAAAAATTCGTAAGAGAGAACATGGAGAGATGTGCTACGGTTGTCGAAACTGACGGGAAAGCAGCGGTTTGATATTCGGGAATCCAACAAGTCTACCCTGCGGAAACTTTCATGTGAAGGCTTTCTTAAATAATGTCGAGCTGAACCTTTCTAGTCGGTTTGGGGAACGCCTCATCCAACATCCCCAAGTCTTCCTCGGTAAGCTTAATACGTTCCGCCTCCGCATTCTCTTCGACATGCGTTGCTGTTGACGCCTTAGGAATGGCAATTACGTCACCGCTTCTAATGCACCAAGCCAAGAGAATCTGAAGCGGCTTCACGCCATGTCGATCGGCAATTTCCTTAACCGCTGGATGCTCAACCAACCCTCTTCGTAAAGTGCCCCCTGGGCAAGCGGACTGTAGGCCATTATCGGAATTTTTCGCTCTCTCAACCAAGGAAGCAGGTCGTATTCTACGCCGCGGGAACCGAGATGATACAGCACCTGATCGACCATGCAATTCGTCCCTCGCGCCGCGTCGAACAGTTCTCTCATATCGTCCGTGTCCAAGTTCGAGACACCCCATCGCAAAATTTTCCCCGCTTCGACCAACTGCTCCATCGCTTCTACCGTTTCGCTTAGAGAAATACTTCCTCTCCAGTGAAGAAGATAAAGGTCGAGACGGTCCGTCTTTAACCGCTTCAAGCTTTGCTCGCAGCTGCCGACGATGCGATTCAGACCAGCGTTGTGCGGGTACACTTTGGATACCAGAAACACTTGATCTCGTATCCCTTCGATCGCTTCTCCAACCAAGGACTCGGATCTGCCATCGCCATACATTTCAGCCGAATCGATCAGATTCAATCCAAGCTCCACACCGCGTCTTAACGTGCGAAGCTCTTCATTTTTCTTGGACGGCTCATCCCCCATATACCACGTACCTTGACCGATTCTGGGCAAAGTTGTCCCATCAGTTAGGGTTACCACGCGCCCACCCCCTTTTTTTAAATATATTTTTCCCGCAGCGCCCCGTCCTATTCTCCATAACGAATATATTGGGCGATGTTTTTGCAGTGGTCTCCCATACATTCTAAGTTGCTAATATGTCGTACAATTGTTTGTCTCCCATGATTTGGAGTCTTAAAAGACAACAAAAAAGCAGGATATCCTCGGGGTTACGACGCCACCAAGAAAGGATCCTACTCGATGACTACTATACCCTAAACTTGCTTGCCAATCTATTTGAAAATGCTATCACTTCGTTCGTGAAAGAAAACTTGGAATCCATCATCCGTGCAGAAATCAAACACTACATGGAGGAAGAGCCCGGCGGCGAGCACAATAGTCGCAATGGCTACTACAAGCGCTCTCTGAACACTAAGTACGGTCACATCGAAGACCTCCAAGTGCCAAGAGATCGTAACGGCAGTTCCAGACTCACGTCTTTGAGCCGTATCAGCGGCGGGGCGGCCGGCTGGAGGAAACTGTCATTCAAATGTACAAAAGCGGCATGGGCAACCTTGCGTTGCCCGCTTTATCGAGAGCATGTTCGGCAGCCAATAGTCCCCCTCCACCATCAGTAACATCACGGCAACGTTCTCGAGGACATACAGGCCTGGCAGCAACGTCCGCTGAGCAAACGTTACTCCGTCACCTGCCGCTGTATTATTGAGCTATCGTCCGTTAGTTAAATAACAGCTTTAACTTGTGATACGGTTCACCTTAACGGTCATTGCGGCGAAAAGTGCAAAGAGACTGCCGCGGCAGTCCCATGTTTTGGTGATTATTGTTGCATTGAAACTTCAGTGTCTCTTGCACCCTACGCTTTGACGATATCTGCAACGATTTCGTAGGAGTGCAGGCGCGCCTTGTGGTCGAACATTTGGGCGATGACCATAACTTCATCAGCCTGGGTATCGTCCAGAAAGAATTGCAGCTTTTGCTTCACAGTATCCGGACTGCCGAATATGGATGAACCGAGCTGCTGCTCCAAGGCTCGCTTTTCGTATTCGCTCCAAAGACCATCCATGGTATCCACCGGCGGCTGCAGAGGCACTTCATTGCCCTGGATCAGGTTTAAAAATTGCTGCTGCAAAGTCGTTCCCAGACGTTTCGCTTCGTCATCCGTATCCGCTGCAATGACGTTGACACCGACCATCGCATAAGGTTTCTCCAGTACTTTCGATGGCTGGAAGGAACGCCGATATAATTGTATCGCCGGCACGGTGTTGGCAGGCGAAAAGTGGCTGGCATAGGCGAATGGCAGACCTAGCTGACCAGCTAGCTGCGCGCTGAACCCGCTCGAGCCAAGCAGCCATATAGGAATAGGCAAGCCCTCTCCAGGAATAGCCCTCACATGATTAGGGACTGATGATAACGACGGGTCGAAGTAGGCCCGCAGCTCATCCAACTGATCCGGGAAATCTTCTCCGTCATTCCTGCTGTCGCGGCGCAGTGCGCGTGCGGTTCGCTGATCCGTACCGGGTGCTCGTCCGAGACCGAGATCAATGCGTCCCGGGAACAAGGATTCCAGCGTCCCGAACTGCTCCGCGATCACCAGGGGCGAATGATTGGGAAGCATGATACCGCCTGAACCCACTCGGATTCTTGACGTGCCGGCTGCCACGTGGGAGATCACTACCGAAGTAGCGGAGCTCGCAATAAAAGGCATATTGTGGTGCTCCGCCAGCCAGTATCGGTTGTAGCTCCACTTCTCTGCATGCTGGGCAAGATCAAGCGTGTTGCGCAAAGACTCGGCTGGACTGCCGCCCGCGACAATCGGGGACAGATCGAGAACAGAGAATGGGACGTCGCCCAGCCGCTTGTTTGTTTTATTTTCAGACATGTCATCTTCCTCATTTCAGTGACGATATTGAAGATTCGGCTCCCGACTCAGCCGTTTATGATCAATTCTTGATACTTTATGTTGGCTTTAGGCCCCAAAATTTCCGGGTTAAATTCCCGCAGAGGCTGCCCTGCCGCGATTCGCTTGGGCCAGTCATGATTAGCAAGCGCTCCTTTACCCAAGGTGATAAGATCAGCCTCACCGCGTATCAAGAGCTGCTCCGCTTTTTCAGGATCTTCGAGATTGCCATTCGCAATTACCGGAACATTACTGAATTTTTTGGCCAATGCCGCCAGCGTATGTTCGGTTCCTTCAAATGCCGGTTGTGTCGCATCATATTCGGTTACATGGATATAATCCAATCCTACTCTGCTCAAGCTTGAAAAAATGATTTCAGCATCCTTTTCGGCTCCGGCCCATTTATGATGGTAATCACTGACCTTCCCTTGCGAGATACGGATTCCTACGACAAAATCGGTCCCAACCGCTTCACGCACAGCGTTAGCAACCTCGATAAGAATACGGACCCGGTTCTCTGTTGAGCCTCCGTATTCATCCGTTCTTTGATTCATATAATCCGTCAGGTACTCGTCAAGCAAGTAGCCGTTGGCACCGTGGATTTCTACTCCATCGAACCCTGCTGCTTTTGCTCGCTTGGCAGCTTCTGCAAAACTGCGAACGACCTCTTGGATGTCCGCTTTCGTCATTGGTTTTGGGTTTTTATAAGGCCCCTCCCCGACATAGAACGGAAGCTGTTCACCTTTTGCTTGTACGTGAGAGGGCGCGATGATCTCACTCTTGTAACGATTTCCTTGTGATTGGGCTCCTGCGTGCATCAATTGGACGATGATTTTGGATCCGGATTGATGTACCGCCTCAGTTATCTTTCTCCATGCAGCGATATGCTTCTCATTTGCTATTCCCGACTGATTCAAATACCCTTGGCTATACGTTTCATCGGGATAGGCACCTTCCGTGATCAAGAATCCAAAACCACCCTGTGCATAGCTTTTATAATAGTCAATCATGATTTGGGTTGCTTGGCCATCTTCAGTAGCGCTTACTCTGGTCATCGGAGCTAAGCCGATACGATTTTTTAATGTCAAATGACCAATCCGAATGTCAGTGAAAAGACGCGAAAACTTTTGTTGGGTACTTGTTGTCAAGTTAATTTCTCCTTTTAACTTCGGCTGGTATCGTTATAGTTCCATGCGGGTGTATAGGCAAGCGGCAAACGTTGTTTTCGGCAAGTAGAGGAACGTCTTCTTATCCTGTTCGAACAGGGCGGCGATGTGGGCAAAGAAAAGAACAGATTGCGTCTCGTGTTGCCGACCTTGTTCTCGACATTTCCTTTCTCGTGGCCTATATACATGCTCACTGTCTTTCGTGAGATGTTCAGACGTTCAGCTATAGCCACCGGCCCCAGCCCTTGCGCCTGTAAATCTTTTATCGTTTCCACCTGACTCATCTTCAGCATCTCCAGTCTCCGTCCCCTTCACGATTGTCCTATGAAGAGGTATCGGAATATCTGGAATCGAACGTGTTACCCTAGCGATCTGTAATTTTGCACGATTTTTTGGGTAATGCACGATGACCAATTGGGGTAATTTTATTTTACATTAGACATCCAGTAATAATTGCCATTTCATTCTGTAATCCCTTTTGGAATTCCTCCTGCACATGTTTCGATTATTCCCCATGTACTCCCTCGTCATGCGGCATTATTTCAATGTAAAGTGACAGTTATAATAAAACGTTGTATACTTTCCCGCAAGCTCCGCAGGGAGCCGGGAGAGTAGGACGTTGCCAGGCAGTTACTCTTATGAGTAACTATCCATTGTTCTTTGAAAACTGGATACTGCATGAAATTGCTAAGATATTAACTGTAAGTACTTTTAGTGATGGCCTGCTAAGTTCGTCTCATCCATGAGACAACGCATGCACTAGCACATCCTGTGCGTCGTGGTTAAGTTACTAAGGGCACACTAGCTTTAGGGCTAGCCTCGGAATTTAGAGTCTTGGAGGTAGAGCACTGATTGGGCTAGGGGCCCTCATCGGGTTACCGAACTCAGTCAAACTCCGAACGCCTGGGGAGTACGCTCGCAAGAGTGAAACTCAAAGGAATTGACGGGGGCCCGCACAAGCGGTGGAGCATGTGGTTTAATTCGAAGCAACGCGAAGAACCTTACCAGGTCTTGACATCCCGCTTTCCCCTTCTGGGCTCGTCCATGAATCAAATAGACCTGCAAACGCGAACGGCTCACCACTCTTCATCATTTATCAATACTAAATTAAGTTAACTCGTTAATTTTCAATACTTTAAACATTGGATACATGTATTGAAAGTATAAAATAAAGACAGACCGGAACTCCTTGTATTATTAGGGGGTTCCGGTCTAATACTTTATTTGCACTGAAGCATTGCCGATGATCCCCTTGTGAAGTGGGGTTCGGTTGAAGGATAATTTGCGATCATAAACGGCTGTATTCGCGTCCCTGTTACCTATAAAAGGATTAAAAACACTTATCATTGAACGGGTAACCACCTAGGCCCTGTAAACCTTTTGTTTCATAGTGGTTATTTTCTCTCTTCAATAGCGATGGACACATAAATACCTCTTGTAGTCAAACATAATGAAACGTATTTATAACGATATGCAGGGGTAGATCGCTCTTGCTGTTGGCATAGGAGCTACATTTGTACGCCAAGTATCAGTAACTGGATTATAAGCTTCTACAATATTTAGATAATTAGGTGGGTTAAAGCCACCCATCACAAAAATCTCAGAATCACATACGCATGAAGCCATTCCCCAGCGAGGAGTAGGCATGGCTGCTCCGGATGTCCACATATCTGTAACAGGATCGTAAATATACACAACATTAGTTGGGGTAAAACCAGGTGCTCTTCCTCCAATGACATATATTTTACCTCCAAAAATCGCAGCTGAGAGGAAGGCAAGAGGCTGTGGGAGTGGTGCTTTCGTGCTCCAGGTATTCGTTAAAGGATCATAAGCTTCGTGAGTAGTAAGTTCTACCCCATTAAATCCGCCGATTGTGTGAAGTAACCCATTTAGTGTGATGGCAACTAATTGAAATCTTGGAGTAGGGAGCGGGTTCCCGATCGACCAAGTATTCGCTATAGGATCAAATATTTCAACTGTATTTAGCGGTGTAGTGCCATCATTAGTACCTCCAACTACATAATATAGACCGTTTAAAGTATCCCCTCCCACATCACCCCTAGCTACTGCAGCAGAAGGAGCTGCACTCCATAAGGTAGTGGTAGGATCGTAAAATTCAGCTGTATCCGTTGCATTGAATGGAGCATTGACGAAACCATGACTGACGATGACAATTCCATTCGGCAATAATGCCCCCGCTTGTGTCTCTCGTGTTTGTAGCATCGGATTACGTGTTACCCAAGTATCCGTTGCACAGAAGTAATCGTCCACGTTGCTGGTGGCAATTCCACCATTTACTTCTCCCCCTGGGGTGAGAATATGAGTAGGTAGCAATGGAGGACAGTTGACATTAATTGCCGCCATGGTTGAGACCATCAATCCATTTATCGTGGTAGAGGCCGTTACGGTGGCTGTTCCACTTGTTGGTGGAGTCGCAGTCAGCGACGCGGAAAAGAGACCATTTATTATAGGGACAGTTGGCGGAACGGACACGGATCCCATTCCTGCCAGCATTGCAGTCAAGTCTACAAATCCGGCCATAACAGGTTCACCAGAGCATGATACCATTCCGTCAATAAGAAACTCGCACGGGTTACCCGTAGCTGAAATTGTCATAGTAATCGTAGGCTGGCATGGTGGGAGAGGACAATTGATCATCACTGTAGCCATGGCTGATATACTTACCCCATTTACCGTTGTAGACGCGGTCACGGTAGCCATTCCGATTGTAGGGGGTACTGCGGAAAAAGAAGTTGTGAAGAGACCATTCACAATGGGGACACTAGCAGGAACGGACACAGAACCCATACCTGCTAACACCGCAGTCAAGGCAACAAAGCCAAAAGCGACAGGCTCACCTGCACAAGTCACGGTTCCATTGAGGATAAAGTCGCAAGGAAAAGATGTTGAGCTTATCGTCATATTAATCATAGGTTGGCATGGCCGGGTTGGTGGAAAAATACCCGGACATTGAGGCGGAAAAGAGATGGGAGGACAAAAGACCGAGGGAGTTGGTCCAGGTATGGGTAAATCATTTGGTCGCGGCTTGCAGTGTTTCGCCAATACCTCTAGTTTGACATCTGCTTCCACCTGGATTTCCTTGCAGATAATAACCTCCAGTTCTACCATCCCACCAAACAGATCGTGAGCGTTTGAAGAACACTCAATGGAAGTAATACGGCAAAGAATATTGGTTTCGTCCAAGGGGGCGGGAAGACAAAGAACGACTTCATCTTCGAATTGGATTTCTGCAGAGAATTCGCAAAGCAACGTACCGTTTGCGAAGATGCGTACTAGTAGAGTACTTTCAAATAAGAATCTCACAATTCCCATCAGAATTGGAGATCCGCCGTTGATGACGACATTTTCACGACGAATATTGAGTAAGGTGCAAGAAAATTGAGTAGGTTGAGGCTTGGGGATGATTGGGAACGGTGGGGGGACCATAGGCTCAACACAATCGACACTGATAACTTGGCCAGCACGTATCGCTTCATTTACTAGTGTTAGACAGGCCTCAGGGATCGGAACTTTGTTTCGGACTCTATTGGCAGTTACTACCCAGTCGTAAACTTTTTGGACGCGGATACAATCCGAGTGTACTGAATTAGAAGTTTGCGTAAAGATACCCCCTTTTCCAATAAAATGTACTCAATGAAAAGCATTTTAAGTGAAGTTTATTGGTCGGAATGATATGTTCTTTTTTGTTCTATAAATAGATATATGCATTTGCCTTCTTTAGTGCTTGGGCAATTAACATGATGTCTTGCAAATTTTCGATTGTGATTTCTCTTAAGCCCCGAAATTGGATTTGAGTCATACCCCCTTATCTTGTTAAGCTGATATCAGAAGAACAGAGGGGGATTTTTTATGCAACGGAAACGCTATCCAATCGAGTTCAAACAACAACTGATCCAAGAGGCACAAGAAACAGGAAACGCGAGCCAGGTAGCCAGACGGCATGAGATAGACGTAAAAATGTCGTATCGTTGGATACGTGATTCGAAACACACGGATTGGAAAAATACTCCTGCCGACGCCAAAGCTGTGACGCTACTTACCAAAGTAGTTATTCACTACGACACTCAAAGTTGGTCGAACAAAGCTCCCTCTATGAGTAATGCGGTAGCTATCAGACCAAGCCATATCTTTTCATATAATTCTTTTCTACTCGAGGTTTCCCGTTGCTTCAAAGCAGAATAAACCCATGTGAAAAGACAAATCAAATAAACCGGCATACAAACGAACAGGACTAAAACACCGTAGATCAGCCCACCTCCACAACATGTGTTCCAGGCGCCGATTATTAGACCATAAAGTAAGAGAGTGTTAAAAGTAAGTGCCTTTCCAATTCTCTTTCTCCCAAATACAAACGCTGAAATCGGTAAAATTGCGAAACTCACGTACAATAATAGCAACTCACAATGTCCCCCTTTGCTTAAGTAGCAAGCAGCCATTGCATCTTCCAAAAGCAATCCAGGAAAGCATACTTTCAGCAATAAATGATTTCTACTATGTCTGTATCAACCGTTTCACCTGGCTAGCGAGTTCGGACAGTCTGATATCAATAAACCAGTTTTTCACCTCATTCTGGCTAACCATTGCCAACTTAGGCAGCTTCACAATTTTTTCATCCTGGTATACGATCGTTACATCAAAAGAGGCTTGATCGTCCGATAACTGCGGGTCCGAAAGATAAACTTCTTTGATTGTCTTCCCCCGGCTAATCTCATTCCCAAGTTCTTTAAGTGTTTCTTCAATGTGTTGAAAGTCTTTTGCTGAGATATCTTGGTATGATATGTCCGGATTAATAAAGGAGTTTAAATCCTTTGGAGGACCGAGTTGTAAATAAGAGAAGAAAGTCATTAATTGACTGTCGGGGCTGGTTGTTTTCGCATGCTCATGATCATGTGACATCTCTTCTACATGCTCTTCAAGTTCTGGCTTACTCAACCAATACGGTGGTTCAAAATTCCCCTTTCCCGGCTGCTGCACAAACCAGGCCATGTGATAGCTAGAAGGAGCCCCCGCTCTGGTCTCCTGTTCACTCAAGCTTGTCTCCGGATTTAGATGTGCCCCACTATCATTTACGTTCTTTGTACCAACGTAAGCAATTCCCCCTAAAATATAGACCCCAATAAATATCGCGATCCACTTCTTAGACATCGTATATTCCTCCAGAATAGAGCCTCAGATCCTCGAGCTCTTGCACATCCGAATTCAATGATCTCACGGGGATGATCTTGCATTTCACTTCTCCAGTATCATAATCTTCAGTTTTGTTTTATGATTGTGTTGCGTTTTCGTTCCTCATAATAGGTCGGACCTAGTTCGATATAGGGCTGTTTCCGTTTGAGAATATAGTAGACCATGGACAATATGCTGTGAGCTACAGCAATGGCAGCTCGATTCGATCCCCGGCGTGCCGCAATACGATGTGGTACTGGCTAGATAAATACGTTTCTTTTGTTCTGGCAGCAGCTCTCGCTGCTTCCACAAGTGTGCTGCGTAACTTTTTGTTTCCTTTACGAGTTTTTCCCGATAGGCGTTTCCCGGCGCTTTCATTCTGACCTGGGCATAACCCTGCCCATGAGCACAAGTGAGCAGCAGAGGGAAACTGGTCCATATTCACACCAATTTCAGCTGCAATTGTTTCTGCAGTCCGTCTTGCCACGCCGGGGATCGTGTCGAGCAGAGTCAGGTCATTCTCAAAAGGGAGCATGCGCCTCTTTATTTCTTCATCTAGCCTGCCAATCTCTTCGTCCAAATAGTCGATGTGCCGAAGTTGGGCACTAAGCATTAACTTCTGGTGATTACCTACTAACCCGTTTAGAGCGCGTTTTAAAGCCTCTTTTTTGCTTTTGAGCTTTCGTTTCGCTAGTTCCGACAAGTTATCGGGATTCGTCTCGCCGGAGATCAGCGCCTCAATCATTGCGCGTCCTGATTTCCCAAGCACGTTGCTGACAACGGTCGAAAGTTTAATGTTGGCGCCTTCCAACACCTTTTGAATGCGGCTGACTTCTCGGGCTCGCTCCTCAATGAGGCTACGGCGGTATCGAATCAATTCCCTAAGTTCACGCTGCTCTCGTTTTGGGATGAAGCTGCCTTTCAAAAGACCGTGCCGTAACAAACCGGCAATCCATTCTGCATCCTTCACGTCGGTCTTACGACCGGGCGCGTTCTTAATATGCTGGGCGTTGACTACAAGTGTTTCGATCCCTTCAAGCTCAAGCAAGTTGTAGATGGGTTTCCAGTAAGCACCTGTACTTTCCATTGCGACGTGAGTGCATCCTGCCCCCTTGATCCAATCCATAAGTAGGATTAGATCGTCGGTCATTGTTTCAAAGGTTCGGATTTCCTTCCCTTTGGGTGTCATGATGCAGGCAACAACGACGTTCTTTTTGTGAACGTCAAGCCCGCATACATGGCTGTAAAACGACGTCCATTCAAAAAAACTTCCTTACGGCATCTAAGATTTGAAGGGCTGGTGCAACAACCACCAATGGTTATTCTATCCTGCGTGCTTCCAAATTGGAGCAACAATCTGTGGTGCACCTGGTCGTTGGGGTCTGTCTAAAACACGGGCTCGAAGCACCATTGACTGTCGACCTCCCTTCGCCAGCCGTAAGTTAATTATATCGATGTAATCCATTTTCATCATCTGATGGTGCCGCGTAAGCGGCATGTGGGTCTTTAGGAACAACATACCTTCTGTATGAGAAGGTCTAATCCCAGTTACATCGACAATTTCTTTCATACTTGGTATATTTTTGATTATCACTTCGACATATCTAACACCAAATAAATTTACTACTCCCTTAGGCTAAATATAGTGTTGTTGTGTGATTCAAAACACATCTCGAAGCCAATGTAAGTACCAATAAATCGAGTTGTTAGCCTCATAGAGCCGATTTTTTAAGAGTTACGAAAATCTCGAGAATACCAAGCTCAGGATAAAGTTCCTTACTGTCAATTTTCTTATGCTGCGCTCTTAACGTCCTGTTTTCACCAACCAAAGACTAATCCTCATTAAATCTCTTGCATCAATCTTATTGCAAACAAAATACCGCTTATTTCAAGCGGCTCGGAACGATTTGCTTGTTTTGAATCACTTCAACCGCTCAACATTAATTAATGGAGTTATTTTGATGTCGTAGTCTACATTAATTTTCATATTTCCCCAATATTTCAACCATTGCTCTTCCGTTATTTCTTTAGAAAACGGCTTAAGCGAATGTGTTCCGACCTCTAAGGGATCCACTTTCCACTGTTGCATTCTTTTTAATAAATCTGACGTTTGTTCCTCCAGGTAAATCTCAATCTCATGAATTAAATGTTCCAATTGTTCCTCATTTTGAATGTTCTTTTCCCCCTGGTATTCCTCAATTCTTCCGTTCAATCCCACGTGTAAGGACAAGGATGAATAGTCCCTCGAAAGTTTCATGCGAACATTGGATCGAATACGTCCTAAACTGATAGATAACTTTGGAATGGCCAAGACTTTTAGGAAATGATCGTTATCCAGAAGTTGAAAAATTTCATCGTCCACATCTTGAATGACCATTACTTCTTTATCCTTTTGTAATAAGGCTGTCCCTACGTAATTGAAATTGTTCTTATCCGAATGAAAAACCGGCAGGATCGGATCCTTAAGAGGGGAATATAACTTCTTCATAAATTGATGCTTATTGACGATGCTCATTTCACCTTGGTTATGCTCCTCGTAATGCTTTAACATCCGGTAAAGAAAATAATCTTGGTTTTCTTGCTTCGTCAATTGATTTTTTATGTATTCATCAAAATTACCTCTGACAATCAACAAATAGACACGCATTGAAATATCGGGGTCAACCAGTATCGTATTGATCAGCTTTTCAATGCCTCTTGTTTTTGCCAGCTCCTCATTGATTAATAACATTTGCAGCTGCCCCTGCTTTAATTCCCGATTATAAATTAAATTAAACTCCTTGCCTCCCTGCTTTAACAGATCGACTTCTTTGGAGAGAAGACGTTTTTTTTCTTGGATGAGCGGTGGTACTAAAGTGCTGATTTTCAACTTCCCTTCCGTCCCCTTGTCAACCGACCAGAAAACTACCGGAGCGATCTCTTCGATCTTATTGTCCTCGACATATGGAGAAGAACAGCCGGCCATCCACATAAGGCTTACAATCGCCAATAAACTATAGTGCTTGAATGGTACCATGCCTACATGCTCTCCTTTCGTTTAACTGCAGTGAAAAGGATCGTAGGAACAAGTAAATAAATGATTGCGCCGAGCCAGATTTGAATGTTCAGTAACATCTTTTGACCTGGAACCGTTTGCCATAACCATTGATCCATTAAGATGATGCTTATCAAAATGACGAACCAACTCGACAACAATCCGATCCGAGTCGTGCGTTCGTTCATTTTTCTCATAAAGACTCTTCCGGCTCCATAAAAACACAACAAAAGGATTGAAATGTCAAACACATAATTAAACATATGGAAAGAGATAAGGATGTAATCGATTCGTTCTAAACCGCTCGTTTGAATGTAGCTTCCCATATATACAATTGGATAATTGATCTTGCTCAAGTAGTTCGAACCGTAAAACAACACCGAAGCAATGAACAAAGATGAATATTCCATGACCGACAGCATGTTTCCAATGACCAGATATTTTAATATTTTTTTATTGGTGCTTAACCACGGAACCATAAAGGCCAAATATACCGAACCGGAAAATGACGACCAAATAAACAACAAACCCTGCCAGGATTGTCCTGACCATTCGGTGGGTATGAGAGGATACAAATCGCGGTAATTTGCAATCGGCGGAAAGAAAAACGGAATAAACGCGATTACGATCCAAGCCCCGCAAAAAAAGGCGATGACGACAAAACGCAATGTTTTCTCCATTCCATGTGAAGCCACAAATAAGCTGATCAAAAGAATCATTAGGATCAGCCACTTTTTATTCATAGATGGATAAATAAAACTATGGAGCATTTCAACGTACCCCAGTGTGATGATTGAAATTTTTAACCATATGATCAAAAAACCAAGTATCGCGAAAACTTGAACCAGCAGTTTTCCGAAAAGCTGTACAAATCCTTGGTAGCCATTAGTTGCATAACTGGAAGTAAACCATTTGGACAGCATCATCAAATTAAGTTGTGACAGTAGCCCCATGACGGCAATTCCCCAAACCATATACGAATGAACCAAATAAACCGGCATGATTAAAATAAAATAATGCATTTGTGTGCGATTCACCAAGAAAAAGAAATAGATGCCACCAAGGGTGGAAGTTCGATTGTATAAGGATAAAGTCTTCATTTCTTCATCTCCTGCCGCCATTTCCGTAGTGGTTTTAGATACTTCGGACGCGTTTTCATCCAAATTAAAGGGCCGCGGATAAAGAGATAGATCCAATCTTTTCCATAAAAGGGGGTGATCGGCGCTAAATAAGGTTGACCTAATGACGTTAATCCATTGAGATGTGCAAGAATCCCTATCAGCCCGATCACGATTCCCGGCAACCCAAGAAACGATGCAAGGATAAGAAGAAGCACTTGGATCAGAACCATGGATTTTGTCATTTGATAATTGGGAACTAAAAAGAAAGCAATGGCGGATATACCCATCAAAACAATCAATACTTTACTTGCAAAACCTGCTTCTACAGCCGCTTGTCCAATGACGATACCACCGATAACCCCTAACGTTTGACTGGTTTTGGTCGGCATTCGTAAACTTGCTTCTTTGATGATTTCCAGCGTTACGATCATGAACAATCCTTCCGCAAACGGAGTAAAGGGCAATTTACTTCTCGATTCCAATAATACGAAAAGAATCGGCAGCGGAACGATTTGGTAATGAAATGTCGTTATCGCAACATAAAAAGGAATCATCGTCAAAGAAATAATAAAACTTCCGTACCGAATTACACGTAAAAAACTGGCTACCGGCCAACGAAGGAAGTAGTCTTCCGGCGATTGGAATAAATGAAAAAAAGTAATGGGAGCAATTAAGGCAAACGGTGAATTGGAGACCAATAGCGTCAGCTTTCCCTCACCTAAGGCGTAGGCGCAGGCATCCGGCCGATCCGTTTGTAGAAACTGCGGAAAGACCGTATGATGATGATCTTCCATAAAAGCTGCAAGCTGAGAGGAGTCTAAAAATTGATCGAAATCCACACTTTCAATTTTCTGTCTTGCAAGGGAAACAAATTCCGGATTAATTAATCCGTCTATGTACAGTAACACAACTTTCGTTTTACTCAGTGAACCGACAGTGAAGCTTTCCGCTTTTAATGTCATTATAGGCAAACGCCTGCGTAACATTGTAATGTTTTTATCGATTTGTTCGCTGAAGCTGTCTTTCGCTCCATATATAACAGTTTCCGTTTGGGAAGATTCAATTGCCCGACCCAAAGGATTTTCCAGCTGGACGCCTAACCATTGATCGTTGACTGAATCGTTTAGAAGAATACATCCTTTCATTATTTTTTGCTCAGCATCTTCGATCGATATAATTTCCGAAACTTTTGCATTGGTTATGCATGAAGAAAGCGAATGGCTGGCAGATCGATGAACTGGCTGAATAATCGCCTCGTTTAAACGCTCTTGATCGATTAACGTTTTTATGTATAAAAGATGGACTGGACCACTGTTACCCATTCTGTGCTCAACGACTTCGGCATCATCCATATGGTTTAATTTCTGTTTTAATTCATCAAGCCATGTGGATATTTGAGGGTCGTATTTTTCAACCATAGTCTTCTCCTTCATTAAACTAATAGTTTTATCATGCCCTGTAATCGAAAAATCATACGACCGGCAATTTGTATTTCAAGCCACATAACGTTTCGGGTTTGATTGCTCTCAAGTCATTACATGGTTGATTGGGTGTTCGCTCTCAAAGTATTGCTGCCCCCCGTTATCGGGGCGCATAATTCGTCTGCAGATGCCAACTTTTGTAGCTTCCAGCTTTGCGGATAGTGCACCGGTTCAATTAGACAGTGGAAAACTTCAAAATAATCGGGTGCTGATTCTTTTGTGGGCTGTATCGGAGATTTGGGTTTCGTCACACTTACGCCTGCCAGTTACTAGATAACGGTGCACTGCTGGAGTTTATCCAGGAATGCTTGGGCATGAAAAAGCATCCACCACAGATTTATGCTCAACTTCGTGGAGAACGGCGAAGAGAATTGTACCGGCGTTTTTTTAGGCGTTGTACTTATCACCAACTATTGGGTCATCAGCAATCGTCAGGATTGCTTTTGCTTAAAGTAAGAAAAAACGCTAAACCGGTCGCTCCGAAGGCTTAGCGTATATTTTCGTTAAAATGTTGGCGGGACCCGTGTAATGGGTATAATAATTTTCAGTATGAAAAAAGAGGTGATTTGTTTGAAACGACTGTATGAAATTCTTAATTTTAACCAAGGGTTTGTTGAGAACAAGGAATTTGAGAAATATCAAGGAACACGTTACAAGGATAGAAAGATCGTTGTTATAACATGTATGGACGCAAGGCTCGTCGACCTTCTGCCCCGCGCTTTGAACATAAAGGACGGTAATGCTAAAATTATTAAAGATGCAGGTGCAATTGTTTTACATCCGTTCGGGAGCATCATGCGTAGCATTATCGTTGCTGTTTATGAATTAAAAGCCGATGAAGTATTTGTTATAGGTCACCATGATTGTGGTATGAGTGTAATTGACCCGGATGAAACCATAAACAAAATGAAGGAAAGGGGTATCTCACAAGAAAAGCTTGATACCCTTGAAAGTGCCGGAATTGATTTGCAAAAATGGCTTCACGGGTTCGACAGTGTAGAAGATTCCGTTAGATCCAGCGTTAAGACGGTCAAACATCATCCTCTTCTGCCCGAAAACGTTCCGGTTCATGGTCTTGTCATCGACCCGAAAACAGGAAAACTTGACTTGATTGTTGACGGGTATAGGGAGAGCTAACTCTCTTCTTGAATCCTTGATCTTCATGCGTAAATGTGGCCCGCAGCCAGGATCGACTCAGCTGTAGGGAATTCCCGTAATATCTGATCGAGCACCGCATGAAATTGCAACTTTGCTTGAACATACATATCCGTCAGGGATTCAAACTGCCTCGTGAGGTGGCGAAGATTCAAGAAATGTACGCCTCTCTGCTTATAAGCCTCAAACTCCTCCTTGTAATACAGCTCGCAGAGCTGATAGGCATCTACTGCATCAGTCTTAACCTTACGTAGAGAAGAAGACTTTTTCGCTTGGTTTAAGATCAGCGGATTCACCACAATGAAGATAATAGAGTGTTCCTCCAGAAACTGAACAACAGCAGCCTGGTAATGCCCAGTAGACTCTAAGATGACGGTGGGCGAGTGACCTGTCAGTGTAGACACTTCCTTGATCATGTTTAAAAGGAAATGAAGTCCCTCTTGGGTATGAAGAAATGAGAAACTCTTACCGTAAGATTGACCTTTATCTAAAAACACCTGCCCTTGACTTTGCCCTTTCGATACATCCAGACCGATGACTGGATTCATACATCTCTCCCTCTCCAAACATTTATTGCCGGCAGCCCCTATTTACTGCTTGCAGTTCCACAGCATCGCTAGTGATGCGAGATCGTTTGTCCCAACCAGCCTAAAGATGGTTTCTACAAGTAGGGGGTGAACAGTTTTAGCGACGGGATGAGAACTCCCACGGGTTCGACCGTTCTACCCAGGCTACCGAAATAGTACGTCCCCTTAAAATCGAGTAGGAGGGAGTTAGTCACTCCCTCCTACTCGATTTGCTGACTTTGTAATAGTTCAGGGAATAAAAAATGTATGATATGCATAGTCAAACGTCGAGACTCCCCTTTATATGGATAGATATGCATATACATCGATGGATTAAAGTTCGCTTCAATAATTCCATATGCATTTTCATCCGCTGCAGGAACTTCTTTATTTTCAATAATTAAATCAATGCCGCAAATTTTAGCTCCAAGTACAGATACCGCATCCACCGCTATTTTTTTATAATCATCAGGAATTTGATCTGTCACATCAATGGAGTCTCCCCCTGTACTAATATTAGAATTTTCGCGAAGATAGACAATTTCACCATTTTTTGGAATCGAGTCCATTCGATATCCTTGACCTTTAAGCATAAGGCTCTCCAATTCACCTAATTGTATACTTTCTAAAGGTGTTCGATGGTCTCTTCCTCTTAAGGAATCACGATTCTTTTGAATGACTAATTCTTCAATTGTATGTTTACCGTCACCTTTAACATTCGCAGGAATTCGTAATAAAACAGCATAAACTTTATCGTTTAACACAAAAAATCGATATTCTGTTCCATTGAGAAATTCTTCGATTAAAACTGATGAATCTTCTTTAAATGCTAATGTGATTGCTTTTTGGTAATCCTCGTAATTTGCGCCATCTTTGAAGATAGATATGCCTAATCCATAGTTTGTTTTTTTCGGCTTTACAACAAAAGGTTTGGTGGAAAATATCTCATAGGACCGTAAAGCTTGTTCTATGTCATTAAATTCCTCACCTTGCGGCACACGGAATCCATGTTGTTGAAGAATTCTCTTTGTTACTGTTTTATTTTCCATAATTAACGGAGATACATAACTATCTTTACTTGTCATATTACCATTTTTTACATATTCAACATGATCTTTTAATTGAAGCTTCAAAAATTGATCTTGCCGATCCAAGACTTCTACCTGGATACCTTGCTGAATAGCATCAAACATGAAAATCTGAGTGGACAACTCCATGTCAGTAAATCCTGATAATTGATAGGGCTTATCCCATGATTTTTTATAATTTTCTTTAGCAATATACGTAGCCACTTGACCTTGACTGCTTTTTTCACTCTCTTTATAAAGTCTTCCAGCTAAAGTCTTACTTGGGTCTGTTAGCATTTCTCTCAGATGAACAAATAACTTATCTGAAATAGACAAATGTAAGATTTCTGCTACATGTTCCATCTCATCAATAATCTGGTTCGCATCTGTTTCAAATTGTGTATGCTCGCATGGATGCTCAAGAGCCACTACTTCATTGTGAAAATCACCCATTTTTACCCACTCATCACAATTATCACCTTCATCTTTCCAGAGTAAATAAAGTAAGAAAAGATGAAGAAATTCTGCTTGTTCATAGCTAATTCCATACGTTTCAAAAGGATTTAAATCAATATTTCGCAATTCAATATAACGAACACCATGTTCTTCTAAATCTGAAACCTGCTGCCCACCCCTTAAACGGACAGATGCATAAAATTCTTTTTCTTCTAATAGAAGCCCTCTTTTAACCATCAAAGAAAGATCGGATGTATAGTTCTGTATACTACTATATGACACTTGAACATCATCACGATTTGAATAACCATATTTACTGCTTCTAATACTTCTTACTGCCTCAATCAAAGGATTTCCTTCAAAAAAATTCTTTTCACTACTAGGAGATGCTCCATAAAAATAAGTGACTAACCACCGATCGTGTAAATAGTTTCTTGTGACTTTTAAATAAATCTCTGTTTTAAACTGTCGATAATCTTTTATCTCCGATTGTAAGTTGAATAACGCTTGGATTAACTCATCGCCGAATCCAAAATTGAAATGCACACCACTTATCATTTGTTTACGGCGTCCATAAGAATTGGATAAGGATCGACGATAGAGAACATCTCCTGAATTTTTCAATTTCGCGATAACAATATCTTCTTCTTTTTCAGGTAACTGTGGTGGCATACTTAATGGCCACAGCATTTCATTATCACCCATAGAACGATAAGCAACATCATGGATAGCTGCTAAGTAATCAAACAGTTCCTCTCGTGTCTCAGTAACAGGTGTGATTAATTCCATCTGCGTTTCTGAAAAATCTCGCTGAATATACGGATGATCATCTCTGATCGATAACCTTTTAGGATGATCCGTTTTCGCTAAATTTCCTGATAAGTCAACTCGTTGGCTTTCTTTTTCAATTCCATAACTGGCTTTTAATAAGTATGGTTTCACACTGTCATTGACTAACATTTTTTTCATATCCATAATAACTACACCTCCCAACTAGCTCATTCTTCTTCCAAACTATTTCTTAAGGTACTGTATATGGAAAGCGAAATGGTCATCTAAGAAAGTAGCAATAAAGAAATAGCTATGATCATATCCATCAACTTTCTTGTAATTTACTACTTGATGATTTTCACGGGCATTCTCTAAGAAAATCGTTTCTTCTAATTGTTTTGGATAAAACTCATCTTGATTTCCTTGCGTAATGAGAATAGGTGGAATCGTAGCTCCTTTGACCAGTTCTGAAGCATCCCATTCTTTCCAAGAAGCTTTATCTTCACCTAAATAAGAGGAGAAAGCTTTTATGCCCCATGGGACTTGACTAGGATTTACTATAGGAGAAAAAGCAGAAATCGCTTTGAATCTCGTGGCATTTTTCATGCCAATCACTAAGGCACCATGACCTCCCATTGAGTGGCCCATTAAACTTTCTTCTCCGGAAAAATTAGGTACTAAAGTTGAAGCAATGGCTGTTAATTCATCTACTATATACGTATACATTTTATAATGCTTCGCCCATGGAGCCTGTGTAGCATTCAAATAAAAACCTGCACCTTGTCCAAGGTCATATGCTTCATCATCAGCAACATTTTCTCCACGTGGTGAAGTATCTGGAATAATGACTGCAACTTGATGTTTTTCAGCCAATCTTTGAAATCCACTTTTTTGACTAAAATTATCATCTGTACAAGTTAAACCAGAGAGCCACCAAATAAGAGGGATTTTTTTCATCTCTTTATTGGAAGGTAAGAAGATACTAAATGTCATATCACATTGTAGGACTTCAGAATAATGGTTGTACTTACATTGTTCTCCACCGAAAGAGCGATGCTGTTTCACAAGTTTAAGACTCATTATCTCACTCTCCATATGTTAAGATAGTACGAATGGATTCACCTTTGTGTAATAGATCAAATGCTTTATTAATATCGGTGAAGTTTAGATGACCAGAGAT
>NZ_JBFEFW010000011.1:0-202780 GCF_047229145.1 Brevibacillus jepli | reverse complement strand
GCCGCCAGCGTTCGTCCTGAGCCAGGATCAAACTCTCCAATAAAGTTTGTTACTGGTTCAAAGCTGGCAAATCATTTTAATGATAGACTCATTAACGCTTTCGCTGTTCAGTTTTCAAAGAGCATTTTTTGTCGAACGTTTTACATCTTATCACGTTCGTTGTTTACGAGTCAAGAAGTTTTTTTCATCGAATCTCGTTTTCTTTTCTCGTATTTTGTCGTCGTTCTTGGCGACAAGGAATAATCTATCACATATAAAACCCTAAATCAAGAGTAATTTTAAAAGTTTTTTTATCGATAAACTAGAAACCGCTCAAATGTCGCGGTACACAAGGAAAAAGAGCGAGAAATTCCTCGCTCTTCACATACATCTACTCTACTAAATTCATGTTTGGACCACATACCCATTTCTTTTCTTGAGAAATTGAAAGATTCCTACGCCAGCCATGAGCGTCAGTCCTGCTCCCATAGCCAACCACTCTGGGAAGATAAGCAATATCCCCCCTGCGATTAACACAACTCTCAGCAACCAGTTAAGACGAGCAAACACGAATCCTTCCGTTGCAGCAGCCAATGCCATAACCGCCAGAGCAGTTGTTCCCGTAGCGATGATGATATCTACTACATTGGCATCGTGTATGAGCATCGCCGGTTTGTAAATGAATATGAATGGAACAATGAATCCAGCCAAGGCCAGCTTGCAGGAAACCCAGCCCGTTCGTTGAGGATCTGAGCCAGCAATCCCTGCCCCTGCGAAGGCTGCCAGTGCAATAGGTGGTGTCAGATTGGCAATCGCCCCGAAGTAAAAGACGAAAAGATGAGCAGCAAGCGGATCGATGCCATAGGTAGCGAGTGCGGGTGCAGCCATCGTTGCTGTAATGATATAGCAAGGAATAGAAGGAAGACCCAGCCCCAAAATGATAGAAGCAATCATCGTAAACAGCAAAGTCATAAACAAGCTTCCCGAGCCCATCATCAAAATAATATTAGCCAGCTTCAAGCCTAATCCCGTTAAACTGAATACTCCTACGGTAATTCCGACCGCCGCACACGCTACCGCCACTCCGAGCGAATCTCGCACGCCACTCTCCAATGCTTGCAAAATATCGCGGAAGTTCATTCTACTAGATTTGCGAAATGCAGCAACAACGATGGTAGCGATAATTGTAAACACGGCTACCAGCGTAGGCGAAAACCCCCATATTAACAGGACGACCAGCATAATGAGCGGCAATAACAGATGCCCACGCTCACGCAGTACGTCATGAATTTTCGGCAGTTCACTTTTGCTTAACCCTTGCAAATTATCACGATCCGCACGCAAATGCACCTGAACCAGCAATCCGAAATAGTACATCATCGCTGGAATAAGAGCCGCAATCGCGATGGAGATATAAGGAACACCCAAAGTCTCTGCCATTATGAAAGCAGCGGCTCCCATGATTGGCGGCAAAATTTGCCCTCCGACTGCTGCGGTGGCTTCTACCCCCGCCGCAAATTCGGGTTTATAACCAACACGTTTCATCATTGGAATCGTAAACGAGCCTGTCGTCACCACACTTGCCACAGCCGATCCATTAATAGATCCATGAACTGCACTCGCGATCACCCCTACCTTTGCCGGTCCCCCCTTCGAGTTTCCTGCAAGTGATAGAGAGAGGTCATTAAACAGCGTTCCCATCCCTGACTTCGATAAAAAGGCACCAAAGATAATGAACAAAATAATAAAAGAGGCAGATACTGCGGTTGCATCACCGAAAATACCTTCTGTCGTGACGTACATATAATTGACGATATCACTGAACGTATACCCGCGGTGCCCAAAATCCCCAGGTAAGTACGGACCGATGTAAGCATATATGACGAAAATCAGAGCCATCGCCGTCAATTCCCACCCCGCCACTCGACGCGAGGCTTCCAGCACCAGAATACACGTGATCGCTGCAAAAACGACATCCAGGGTAGAAGGAATACCTCCTCGATTCACGATCTCCATGTAATAAACAAAAATGTATCCAGCAGTACCGAGCGCAACAATCGCCAACACCCCATCCAGCAAAGACAACGATTTACGTGATGCCTTTTTCCAGCCGGGGTATAGCAAAAAGATCAGACATAATACGACAGCAACGTGGAGTGAACGATGCTGTAACGTCACAAACGGAACGGCGTACACTGCATACATATGGTACAAGGCAAAAGCAACAGCTATGACTGACACGAGGATGCACAGCCATTTTTTCTGGAAAACACGATACCCGGATTCTTTGTCGTATTCTTGTAAAATGGCTTGTGCCTTATCTTCGTTGATTTTGATTTCATCGGCATCAGGCAGTTTCACTTGTGCATCCATCTATGCATTACTCTCCTTCTTTTCCAGGCTGTAGATGTAACCGTACCACCACGGAAACCATTTGACCGACAGCTCTAGCGACGTCCCTAGAGGCAATACCGTAACCAGTGGCCATGTCTGGTCTCGTACGGTGAGCATGTAGTCATTGCGAGTGATCAAATACAAGACGCGATCGCGCTGTTCTTGCAGCCCTGAAATTGTGATCCAACCGTCATCGACAGACATGTGGACACTTGGTCGATCCGAAAAATTGGCCGGGACTCCTGCACCAAACGACCGAAAAGAAGTCTCGGCCAATTCCATCCCGGAGAATCCTACTACCCGATACGTCTCTCTCCACGGGGTCAGTTCCACGGAATGAATCCACTCCATCTGAAAACGGTCCTGCAAGCTGACAGGCACCACGCCGATCATTTCTTGTCGATGAAAGTCACGTAATTCCAAATACGGACGGGGCCCGATAAGCATGAGCCCCGCCGCAACCAAAAGGAGTAAGCGGGTTCGCCAAATTTTCCAGATGTGCATCGTCCCTACCCCCGTTTCCTTCATACAAAAGCATCGATCAGTTCAATGCCCCTACTTCCTTGTAGTACTTTTCTGCACCCGGATGAAGAGGGACAACCAAGTTTTTCGCCGCCTCTTTTACATCCACTTCCTTGGCTGCACTATGCGCTGAACGCAACGTTTCCATTTCTTCAAAGAATGTTTTCGTAAGCTTGTACACTTGTTCGTCAGACAAATCGCTGCGTACGAGCAGAATATTGCGAATCGCCGCAGTCTGAACCGGCTGTTCATTCTTATACACACCTGCCGGAATCTCCGCCGACACAAAGAACGGATACTGCTGTGCCATTTTGTCTACATCAGCCTTCTGAATCGGAACAATCTCCACATCCTTCGTCGTTCCCAGATCGATGACGGCCGAGTTCGGAAGACCTGAGGTAACAAACGCTGCATCAATCGTATTGTTTTTCAACTGCTCAATTGCTTCCGCGTAAGACAAAAAGTCAGCCTTGATATCGTCGTACGTAATTCCATGACCAGCCAGTACCATGCGCGCATTTACTTCTACGCCAGAGTTAGGAGCTCCCACCCCAACCCGCTTTCCTTTCAAATCAGCAACAGATTTAATATTGCGGTCCTTCAATGTCACGATCTGTACGTAATTGAGGTACAACCCAGCCAATGCACGAAGGTCTTTGATAGCCCCGCCCTCTTTGAAATTTTCTTGACCCGCATAAGCAAAAGTCGTTACGTCTGACATCACGAACGCCACATCTGCCTTTTTCGTTTTGATCAGGTTAATGTTTTCAACAGACGCTCCCGTGGACTGAACAGAGGCATTGTACCCGAGCTTATCCTTGTAGATTTTCGCCATCGCTCCACCTAACGTGTAGTAGGGCCCGGAACTGCCACCTGTCGCTATCGTGAGAAAATTTTGTTCACTCCCACCGCCACTTCCTGATGCTGCATTTGGAGAAGCGGCAGGCTGCCCTCCACATGCTGTCACTGTAAGAACAAGTAGTGCGGACGTCAAAATCGACAGCATTTTGTTACGAATCATACTCATATACCCCCTTCTATTTACGCGAAATGGAACCGCTTACATTCATCTGTTAGTAGCAACTATTATGCCAACGTGGAGAAGACAAGCCCGCTCCTTCTTCTTTCAATCCATCATGGGGATTTTAATAAAAATCCGGCAAAAAAGTCCCGTCGATGCGGAATTTTTTGCCGGATCATCACACTATTGTCTCTCCATATATTGTTTCAGCTTTTGCCGTAAGCCTCGCTCACTGATTTCCAATTGATCGGCTGTCTTTTTCCGATGACCGCTGTTTTTTTCCAGTGTGTGCAGAATCACTCGCCGCTCCGCCTCTTCTAGCGTACTGCCTTCGGGTATCGTCAGCTCGTTTTTACTCGTCTGAAATGGCCGCCCATTGCCTTGTCGCGCAAATAGTGCGGGAGGAAAATCCTCCAGCGTCAACACGTCCCCATGGGAAAGTGCCACCGCATATTCCACGATATTCGCCAATTCTCGTACATTGCCGGGAAACGTGTAACCGTACAGCCATTTTCTCGCTTCCGGTGCTAATGACTTCGGCCCTTTTCCCATTTCCGCAGCTGTACGCTGGAGAAAATGTTCAAGCAACAGCGGAATATCGTCGATTCTTTCGCGCAGAGGTGGTGTACGAATCGGAATCACATTGAGCCGATAAAACAAATCCTCTCGAAACGCTCCGCATGCCACTTCTGCTTCCAGCTGCCGATTCGTCGCAGCAATAATCCGAATATCGACTTCCTTGGCGTCGTATCCACCCAATGGAGTAACGCGCTTTTCCTGAATGACACGCAGCAGCTTTGCTTGCAGAGAAAGTGGCATCTCTCCTATTTCATCGAGGAACACCGTGCCACCGTGAGAGCGTTCGAACAATCCCTTTTTGCTTTGATACGCTCCGGTAAACGTCCCTTTTTCATAGCCAAACAGCTCGCTTTCCAGCAATGCCTCCGGAATCGCCGCACAATTGATGACAGAAAAAGGAGCGTGCCTGCGATTCCCCTCGTGATGAATCGCCCGAGCGACCAGTTCCTTTCCCGTCCCGCTCTCCCCCGTAATTAATATGCTGGAGGAAATATCTTTTACCTTTTCGATCAAGTGAAACAGCTTTTCCATCACTGGGCTTTTGCCAAGGATTCCTGCGTAGGATTGCTTTTGGTGAATTTGCTCACGCAATGCTTGGACCTGGCGATGCAAATGCTGATGCTCCATTGCCTTGTCCAGCAAGTGCTTGACCTCTTCCAGATGCAGGGGCTTGGTTAAATAATGATAGGCACCTGCCTTGATCGCTTCTACCGAGGACTCGATCGTACCATAGGCCGTCATCATAATCACGGTGATCTCCGGGCGTAGCGCCTTTACTTGAGGGAGCAACGCCAAACCGCTGGTAGCACCTAAGCTCTGGTCGAGAAGCACACAATCTATTTCTTCGGTGTGAACGATCGCCAGAGCAGCGTCAGCATCGTGCGCCGTCCATATGTGGTAGTCATCCTCTAACGCAAACGACAACGAAACGCAAATAGAAGGTTCATCATCGACAATTAACAGCTTCTGCATCGCGAGCCTCCTGTCCAAAACGCAGTGTAAACGTCGTACCTACTTGCGTAACACTGCTTACCTCCAGCCGTCCGCTGTGTTCACGCATAATCTTCTGGCTTACGTACAAGCCCAGACCAATCCCTTGAGACTTGGTGGTATAAAACGGTTCGAACAGTCGCGATTGCTGTTCCTTTTGCATACCTTCACCCGTGTCTGATATCGCGACCCATACACCGTCTCTTTTGTTACCAGCCTTTATCCGCAGCTGCTTCCCAGTGCTCGCTGTCATCGCCTCCAGCGCATTTAGCACCAGGTTGATCAGCACCTGCTTGATTCTGCCCCGATCTACCTGTATTTCCAGTTGATCCGAGATATCGACCACAATATTGACTTGCTCACTCTCAAATCGTCTGGCAAACAGTCCGATGACCGAATGAACCAGGTCTGCCACACTCGTGCTCTGAATATGGAGTGGCTTGGAACGGGAATAATCAAGCAGCTCCTCGACGATCCGATTCATTCGCTCCAATTCCTCGGGTACAAAACGAAGCAATTCCTGGCGAAAACGCGGGTCGTCCACCTTTTTCGGTAATAGCTCAACGAATGTTTTCACAGCCGTCAACGGATTACGTAGTTCATGTGCGATTCCCGCCACTAATTGCCCCAATGCCCGCATTTTCTCTTGAGAGATCAGACGTGACTGCATTCTTTTTTGTTCCGTTCGATCCTGGACGGTGACAATCCACCCCACATGCTCCGACACGGCATTGAGAAAGGGAGCCACATAATAATGAAAAACAGAGGACTGCTCGTCATGGATTTCTCCTTCATAATGCCGGCTGCGATCCAAACAACAGGCTTCCCACGGCAGCTGAGGAAGGACGTCGAGGACATGGCGCCCCAAAATCTCTCCTTGTTTTGGCAGCATCCCTATCGCTACCTGATTTACCAACGTGATGTACCCTTGGGTGTCGAGTGAAAGAATCGCACTATCCGTATGATCCAGCACCTTCCGTTGAAATACCATCACATCCGCCAATTCAGCCGTCCGTCTTTTAACCTCCGCCTTCAGCCTTTTATTCCATAAAATGAAGGTCAGTAAAGACACGATCCCAACTGCCAAAACAAGCAGCAAGCCGATGACCAGCTTACGCCACCAGTCCGTTACATGAGGAGAATACGGTTCAAAATAGTGACTATACAAACGCGTATAGCTTCCGTCGCGATAGAGCTGATTCAGCCCTTCATTGAGCTTGTCCAGCAGCTCCGAATGTCCTTCTCTCACCGCGAATGCGTAATCAGTCGGATTAATGAGTCCAGAGCGCATCGAATAGTCTTCCCAACGATTTTCTTTGCGCAAAATATGCTCAGCCGTCCAGCGGTTTCCGAGGAACGCATCTGCCCGCCCGCGAGTCAGATTCGCCAACGCTTCCTTTTGACTGAATGAAACGATCATTTTCACTCTTCTGACACTTTCGAGCAAATCTATACTCGTATGGGCTCGCTGTACAGCGACTACTTTTTCCGATAGCTGGTTCAAGGTGTAGATCTCTTGGTCATCACGCGGGACGAGCAGCACCTCAGACATCGTAAAAAACGATTCACTAAAATCAAAGACTTGATCGTATCGATTGGTGTACTTCATTCCCAAAAGGACGTCCACTTTACCCGCGTGCAATGCAGCAACTGCCTCTTCCCATTCCAATGGCACGTACTCTAGCTTCCAATCATTTTGGCTTGCGATCTCCCTGATTAAGTCAATCGTAAAACCTATAAATTCGCCATCTGGCTCCATCGAAGAAAAAGGGGGGAGAGATTTGTCAAAGGCAACGCGTACGATTTTCTCCTCCGCTTTGGCTATCTCGGGAAACAAACCGATCAAGAAAAACAGAAGGATCAACCAATGCCCTCTTCTATAACGCAAACACATTCCCCCTCTATACATGTGCATTAGCTAAACCAAAAACAGGGGACCTATTCCTTTGTCTGCTGGTAAAACTCTTCGCGCAGCAGCCCCATCATGACGGTGTCGTAATACTGCCCATCTACATATTCATTTTGGCGCAGTCGTCCTTCTATAACAAAGCCCGATTTTTCATAAGCGCGAATCGCACGAGTATTTCCGCTCCACGTATCCAGCTGCACTCGATTCAAGTTCAGCTTAGAAAAGAGAAAATCGAGCAGGAGTCGCAACGTATCAGTTCCGTAGCCTTTGCTCCAATACTCTTTCGCCATGATCGCAATGCCAATCGTCGCTGTTCGCGTAACCAGATTCACATCTCGGTAATCGCAATTGCCGATGTGCTCTCCATCCAAGGTATAGACAGAGAATACAAATCCGTTTAATTTATCAGCTGGTCTTGCGGCGCGAACGTTTTCCTCATACATCGCTTTGAGCGAGTCGAGTGATACATAGCTATATGTCGCCAAGCTTGAGCCCGCTGCCCATTTAGCCGCTTCCTGATCGTTGCGCCAATGGAACAGCCTCTCCATATCTTCAGCAATAACTGGTCGTAATTCTACTAAGTTCCCTTTGATCATTTCGGATCCTACCCTTCGAATGGTGTTTGATCGATAAGTTTGCTTGGTTTGAAGTGAAGTTGAATTTGTTCATGGTCACCACACCTTTCGATGTAAGATATCGTTTATTCTAGCAAAAAAACCACACTCTGGAAACAGAGGTGGTTATTGCTGTTTGCTGTTATCGGCGCCTTTGTAGCTCCGTCAGCACTTCATCCAGCGGCAGCTTTTGCTCCCGCAATAGAACCATCAAGTGAAAAATCAGATCCGAAGCCTCATACTGCAGCTCCTCACGACTACGATTTTTCGCTGCAATAATGACCTCGGCAGCTTCTTCCCCGACCTTTTTCAGGATTTTGTCTACGCCTTTTTCAAACAAATAGGTGGTGTAGGAGCCTTCCGGGCGCTCTGCCTCCCGCGCAGCAATCAGTTCCTCCAGCTCACTCAAAATCGCAAAGCGGTCTGCCCGCTCCGTTTGTACCGGCCCAACTGTATGTGGGAGAACATCCGTCGAGAAACAGCTGTAAGCTCCTGTATGACAAGCAGGTCCATTCGGCTCGACCAACACAACGAGCGCATCCCCGTCACAATCATACCGCATAGAGACGATCCGCTGTGTATTGCCAGACGTCTCACCCTTGTGCCACAACTCTTGTCTGGAACGGCTCCAAAACCATGTTTCTTTTGTCGCCAATGATTTCTGTAGCGATTCTTCATTCATATAGGCAAGCGTCAAGACTGTCTTGCTTCCGGCATCCTGCACGATGACAGGGAGTAAGCCATTCTCGTCAAAACGCAATTTTTCCACCGCAAGCTCTTCTGCTCCTGTCATGGCCGCACGACAACTCCTTTGGTTTGCAAATACTCTTTGACTGAATGAATCGACGTCTCGTCATAGTGAAAAATGGAGGCGGCCAGCGCAGCATCTGCCTTTCCTTGCGTCAGCACATCGTAAAAGTGTTCCTTTGAGCCCGCTCCACCAGAAGCAATGACCGGAATCCCTACCGCTTCTGATACTCGCTTGGTCAATTCGAGTCCAAAGCCTTTCTTTTCCCCATCGTCGTCCATGCTGGTCAAAAGGATTTCTCCCGCTCCGAGCGCTTCTGCCTCCTGCGCCCAACGGATGACGTCTCTCCCCGTTGCATTCCGTCCGCCGTGGGTATACACTTCCCAGCGATCCTCTCCAACACTTCTTGCGTCTATCGCCACGACAATACATTGTGAGCCAAAGACCGTCGCTCCCTCGCGTATCAAATCGGGACGCAAAACAGCTGCTGTATTTAACGAGATTTTGTCTGCACCCGCACGCAATATCGTTTTCATATCGTCGACGCTGTTAATGCCACCGCCAACCGTGAAAGGAATCGTAATGTTCGCGGCCGTTTTCTCAATGACATCCACCATCGTCTTGCGCCCTTCGTGGGACGCAGAAATGTCGAGAAAAATCAGCTCGTCTGCTCTCTCTTCGCTATACTTTTTGGCCAGCTCAACCGGGTCTCCTGCATCGCGCAACCCGACGAACTGCACACCTTTTACCACTCGTCCGTCTTTTACATCCAGGCACGGGATAATTCTTTTAGCCAGCATGCGATTCACGCACCTCCATCCGCCGGAGCGCTTCTTCCAAAGTAAAAGCATCCGTGTAGAGTGCTTTACCGACAATAGCGCCAGAGACTCCGTCTGAAGCATGGGCAGCCAGCGTCAACAAATCGTCCAATTGGCTGACGCCGCCTGAGGCAATGACCGATTTGCCTGTAGCAACCGCCAACGCTGCAATTTCTTCTACATTGGGCCCCGTCATCGTGCCATCGCGGGCGATATCAGTGTAAATAAACGTCTCCGCCCCATACGCAACCAGCCTTTTGGCCAGCTCAGTCGCTTGCACATCCGTCGTGGTCAGCCAGCCTCTTGTGGCCACCAGTCCATTTCGGCAATCCAGACCGATCGCGATTTTGTCCCCATAGTTTTGGAGAATTCGCTGCGTAAAAGGCTCGTCTTCGATAGCAGCCGTCCCTACGATTACGCGCGCGACTCCCGCTTCCAGGTAATCAGCGATCTGTACTTCTGTTCGAATACCGCCTCCCACCTGCACCGGAACAGGGATCGAACGCGCTATCTCTTTGATCAGCGCTGCGTTCGCGGGCTTCCCTTCCTTTGCCCCGTCCAGATCTACGAGATGTACCCAGGATGCCCCCTGCTCTACCCAGCGTTTTGCCATCGCGAGCGGCGAATCGGCGTACACCGTCTCCTGCCCGTAATCTCCTTGGAAAAGCCGAACACATTTGCCCCCGCGAATATCGATCGCCGGATAAACGATAAAGCTCATGTCAAAACCCCCTCGCATTGAACGGCAAAGTTGCGCAGCAGCTCCATTCCGGTCTCTCCGCTCTTTTCCGGGTGAAACTGCATGCCGTATACGTTGTCGCGCCCTACAATAGCTGTGACCTCCTGGTAATAATCGCTCGTCGCTAGCAAAACATCTGACTGGCACAGGACGTGATACGAATGGACGAAATATACGTAATCGCCAGCCTGTACGCCGTCTAGCAATGGGTGGTTTTGCTTGATTTGCAATTGATTCCAGCCCATGTGCGGTACCTTGAAATCTCCATGAAAACGAACCGCCTCACCACCGAGTAGTCCCAACCCGGTATGCTCGCCATGCTCCGTACTTTTCTCAAACAAGAGCTGCATCCCGAGGCAAATGCCCAGGATCGGACGACCTGAAGCTACGTAGCCTTCGATTGCTTGCTCCAATCCGAGCTCGCGTATGTTGTGAATAGCATCCCCGAACGCCCCGACTCCCGGCAAAATCAACCCGCTGTAATCTTGCAGGCGCTCTGCACCCGAGACGAACTCGTAAGAATAACCCAGTCTCTCCAATGCCTTGCTCAAGCTGTACAAATTCCCCATGCCGTAATCAATGATGCCGATCATGCTACAAAACCCCTTTTGTCGACGGAACCCCTTTTACACGTGGATCGATCGTCGTCGCTTCGTCCAATGCACGGCCCAGCGCTTTGAAAATCGCCTCGATCATGTGGTGCGTATTGTGACCGTAGTGCAAGATCACATGCAGATTGATCCGCGCCTCCAATGCGAGCTTCCACAAAAATTCATGCACCAGCTCAGTCGGGAACTGCCCAACCATATTGGTAGGATAAGTAGCGCGATACTCCAAGTGAGGACGGTTGCTAATATCAATGACGACTTGAGCGAGCGCGTCATCCATCGGGACAAATGCATTTCCATATCGCTTGATGCCCTTCTTGTCTCCCAGTGCTTCTCGCAGAGCATGCCCGAGACAAATCCCGATATCCTCCACTGTGTGATGGTAGTCGATCTCGATATCTCCCTTTGCCTTGACAGTCAGGTCAAAATGTCCGTGTCGGGTAAACAGGTCTAGCATGTGATCCAAAAAAGGAACACCCGAATTCTGTTTGCTCTCTCCTGCACCATCGACACCAAAGGAAAGCGCGATCTGCGTCTCATTCGTATTGCGTTCGATCTGTGCTACACGTTGTTTCCCTTCACTCATCTCTTTTCACCCTCCTGCTCTTCGCTCTCAAAATCTCGCAATCGTGCAAGGATCGCTCGTCCGTGTCCAGTCAGCCCTTCCTGCTCAGCCAGTGCCACGATTTTATGTCCATTTTCTCGTAAATCTCGTTTGCTGTAGGAAACGACGCTCGACTTCTTGATAAAATCATCCACGGATAATGGCGAGGAAAAACGCGCCGTTCCATTCGTAGGAATCACATGATTGGTCCCGGCAAAATAATCGCCGACCGGCTCTGAGCTGTATGGGCCGAGGAAGATAGCACCTGCATTCTCCACTTTTCCGAGCTGTTCAAACGGCTCCGCAATCATGATCTCCAGATGCTCGGGAGCGATACGGTTAATGGCAGCAAACCCTTCATCCAAATCGTCGACGAGTAAAATGACGCCGTAGTCACGTATCGCCGCTTCTGCAATGGATTTGCGTGGAAGATCTGCTAACTGTCGCTCGACTTCCTGTGAGACCTGCTCCGCCAACACTTGCGATGTCGTGACCAAAATCGCGGCGGACATCGGATCGTGCTCCGCCTGAGACAGAAGATCTGCTGCAATGTAACGCGGATTGGCTGTTTCATCTGCAATCACAGCAATTTCACTAGGCCCTGCCACCATATCGATGCTGACCAATCCGAATACTTCTCGCTTCGCCAGCGCCACGAAAATATTGCCGGGGCCAACGATTTTATCGACTGCCTTGATTTGCTCTGTTCCGTAGGTCAGTGCCGCGACCGCCTGCGCACCGCCTACCTTGTATATCTCCGTTACCCCTGCAATCTGGGCCGCAACGAGTATCGCCGGGTTGATTTTCCCATCCGCTCCTGGCGGTGTCGTAATGACGACTTCTGGAACACCTGCAATTTTGGCAGGGATAGCATTCATCAATACGCTGGAAGGATAGGCTGCCGTTCCGCCTGGCACATATAATCCAACGCGCTGCAACGGACGTATCAACTGACCGAGCAGGGTTCCACTCTCTTTGGTGGAAAACCAGGACTGACGCACCTGACGTTCGTGAAACGATCGAATATTTTCGGCTGCTTCCCCCAATGCTGCCTTTACTTGTGGAGAAACGAGCTCACTTGCTTCAGCAAATTCGGCTTCGCTCACGCGGAAGTTTTGCAGAAGAACACGATCAAACCGTTCCGTGTAATAGCGCAGCGCTTCGTCCCCTTGCTGACGAACCAATGTAAGGATGGCCTTTACCGCTTCTTGCTGCTCTCTGGTTCCCGCGTCTACAGATCGCTTCCCGTCATATTGGCTGGCTGACATGATTCGCATAGCTGTCTCCCCTTTTTTTTCTAGTTCCCGCGAGGAACGACCTCTAAAAATTTTCCGGCGATATCGTCCACCGCTTCACTTTTCATCCGATAGCTGGCTCGATTCGCAATCAGCCTCGTCGTAATTTCGCAAATATGCTCCAGCTCGACCAGTCCGTTTTCCCGCAAGGTCCTGCCCGTCGAAACAATATCTACAATCCGGTCAGCTAGTCCAATCATCGGGGCGAGCTCCACTGAGCCATTCAGCTTGATAACTTCAACCTGCTGACCCTGCTCACGGAAATAACGTGACGCAATCTTCGGATATTTCGTCGCAACACGTAGCGCTTCGGTCGGCTTCCAATCTGGTAGACCCGCTACCATCATGCGGCAATAGCCAATATGCAAATCAAGCAGCTCGTAAACATCTCGTTCTTCCTCCAATAAAACATCCTTGCCGACCACACCAACATCGGCCACCCCATACTCTACATAAGTAGGAACATCAGTAGGCTTCGCCATAATGAATTCTAGCTGGGTATTTTCTACAGGGATGATCAGTTTGCGAGAATCTTGCAGCTCTGCTGTGACTTGCAAGCCCGCCTGCTGAAGGAAGTGGACGGCCTCTTCAAAAATCCGCCCTTTTGGCATGGCAATCGTCAGCTTTTGGTCGTTTTTGGTGAGTGCCATCTCCTACTCCTCCTGTTTTGTCATGCAAATGACCTTGGTATATCCCACTTCTTGTTCAACCTGTCTCTTATCGATCATAGTCACGAGACGTGTCACCACCACCAGCCCGCCCTCACGCAATAACCTGGCCTCTGCCAACGCGGCGCTGCGGCAATCCTCGGTGTAAACGAGCAATACGCGCGCTGGTGCTTGCCTTTTAACGAAAGGAGTGACCTGTAGCAGACGATCCATCTTGATCGCAAAGCCCGTAGCGGATGCAGCACGCCCAAACTGGGACAACAGTTGATCGTAGCGTCCTCCGCCCAAGAGCGGGGAGCCCAAGTCTGCGGCGTATCCTTCGAAAACGACACCTGTGTAGTAGTTCAAATTGATGATCAGATTGAAATCGATCAACAAATCTTCCGTCACCCCGTAGGCTTCTAACGACTCCCACAAGGAAGCAATTGTCTCGACTGCCCGCCTAGCTTTTCCGTTGCCCGCCAGTGCACGGGCTACCTCGATCTTCCCTTTTCCTCCTTGAAGGCGTAGCAAGGATTCCAATCGGTCTTTTGATTCTGTAGAGATGTCTACCGTTGCAAGTAGTTGCCGGAAGCCTACGAAGTCCCGCTCGTACAAAAACTGGCGGAATTGATTGCGAGCATACTCTTCCTCAATCTCTTCCTCCAAAAGACCGTCTACGAAATCAACATGCCCGATGGCAATGCGAAACGTCTCAACACCCGCCGCCCGTAGGCAAAACACAGCAAGCGCAATTGCCTCTGCATCAGCATCAACAGACGCATCTCCGATCAGCTCGATCCCCGTTTGTGAAAACTCTGCATTCCGCCCCGCTTCTTTTTCCTGTGCACGAAACACATTCGCCTGGTAATACAGCCGTATCGGCAGTGGAACATCTTTATAAAGAGAGGAAACAACGCGTGCGATCGGCGTTGTCATGTCCGGTCGAAGGACTACGGTGTGCCCTTGTTTATCCAGAAGACGAAACATCCGGTCTGTCAGTGTCGCACTTGCTGCTCCTACCGTGTCGAAGTATTCCAGAGAAGGTGTGGATATTTCGTCATAGCCCCATCTCTCAATACATTGCCGCAGCTCCCGCTCCAAATGCCGTTGTTTCGCCAGTGATTCCGGCAGTATGTCCCGCATCCCGAGCGGCTTCTCAAATCCCAACGGCTTTGCCATCGTTGTTCCCTCCATTACGTTTCGCTTTACTCTGCTAATATGGTAACAAACTAAAGTATTATGAAGAAGATTACCATGACCAACAACGGAGGTCAACCAAGATGAGAATAGTCGGAAAATTCAACAACAAAAAAACCGCCAGAGTAAACACCCGACGGTCCATCACATATGGAAGAGGCGCTACGTCCCTTCCTCTGAATCTTTCATTCGAATGAGCTGCATGGGGTTCCCCCCTACAAAGGCGCCAGGCGGAACATCTTTATGAACAACCGTTCCCGCTGCGACAATTGCCCCTTTTCCAATCGTTACTCCAGGCAAAATCGTAGAGTTGGCCCCAACCAGGACAGCATCCTCAATAATCACTTCTCCCAAGCGGTATTCATCGATCAAATATTCATGCGCCAGTATAGTCGTATTGTAGCCGATCACGCAATTACGTCCGATCTTGATCTTCTCGGGAAACATAATATCCACCATGACCATCAGCGCAACCGCACTATGCTGCCCTACTTCCATGCGCAAAAACGTGCGGTACATCCAGTTCTTCCACGAGACAATTGGCGTATACCGGGAAAGTTGGATGACCATAAAATTTTTCACGACCTTAAAGAAGTTTACCGTTTGATACATGTGCCAAAGCGGGTTTACCCCATTTACGGGATAACGGGTTGTCTTTCTCATATGCGTCTCTTTCTCCTACAAGTCAGAATCGGCATCTTCTAAAATGGCATTCGACTGTTTGCGTGTGAAGTGCATCGCTGCGTTGTAACCCATCCGTTTCAGACGGAAGTTCATCGCCGCTACCTCAATGATGACAGCCAAATTTCGTCCTGGTCGAACAGGTACGGTAATGATCGGGATTTCGGTGTCCATGATCTTCAAGGTTTCCTCATCCAGACCCAACCGCTCGTACATTTTGTGCGGCTCCCACAGCTCTAGCTGCACAACCATCTCGATGTTTTTCACGTTACGCACAGCACCTGCACCGAACATCGTCATAATGTTGATAATCCCCACACCACGGATTTCCAAGAGATGCTGAATCAACTCAGGAGCGCTACCGCTTAGTTGCCCACCCTGGGTCTGGCGAATTTCGACTGCGTCGTCTGCTACCAATCGATGTCCACGCTTTACGAGCTCGAGTGCAGCTTCACTCTTCCCGATACCGCTCGATCCCATAATCAAGACACCGACGCCGTATATATCTGTGAGTACCCCATGGATGGTCGTCGTTGGAGCCAAACGATTCTCCAGGAAGTTGGTTACTTTCCCGACTAACGTTGTCGTTGCCAGTGGAGACTGAAGGACAGGTACACCGAAGCGGTTAGAAACGTCGATCATCTCTTCAGGTACCATCTGATTGCGAGTCACACAGAAGCAAGGGACCTGCCCTTGCATGAGAAAATTCATCCGTTCCAGCCGTTCCTCTCGGGTCAACGTCTGAAAAAAGTTGATTTCCGTCAAGCCGAACAATTGAATCCGCTCTTCCGCATAATACGAATAGTAACCGGCTAACTGCAGGCCGGGACGACTCAAATCTGTTACGGTAATTTCACGTCCCAAGCCCTCTTCCCCGCTCAAGATCGTCATATTGAAATGGTCCACTAGATGGCTCACATTCGTCTTACGCATGAAGCTTCCCCCTCACATGGGATTTTCCGTCCCGATGGTTGTGACTCTATTGTATCCAAACCTCCGTGCATACGACAACCTTATTAAAGTAAGCCCCCGTAACTCATCTTAGAGAGTTCGGGGGCCTTTCGCAGGTGGTCGCTACCTCTTTTCTTTTTTCATGCCAACCACGACTTCAATGAGGTAGCCAAAAATACTCATCAGTGCTGCCGCCACGATGACTGTCCCAATGTTGTCCGGCCATGGCCCTACTTCAAACCCATCAATAAAGTACGCAGTCAAGGCAAACGTCACGGCATTTATGACAAACCAGAACAAGCCAATCGTCAATACTTGCAAAGGGAATGTAAAGAACAACAGAATTGGCCGAATAACGGTGTTGACCAACCCCAAAATCAATGTAGCCCACATTGCTACCACAAAATTCGCGATATAGATGGAATGGAACCAACTGCTGATCAATAGCAGGGCAGCCCCATGCAAAAGCATTTTGATGATCCAACGTGCCATGGCTTCTCCCCCTTTACAGTCTCAACCAGCAATTAACGAATCCCCTTCACTTCCCACTCCCATTGTTCAAAAAACTGCGTCATGAATTGATGTCTCTCGTCGGCAATCGTTTGCGCAGTTTTGGTAAAAAGCTTATCTTTGATTCGTTGCAGCTTCCACGTGTATTCCTTATACGGCGTATGCTGATTCGGGTCGTCCGATTGGATTGGTTGCCCAATAACTCCAGTATAAGCAAAAGCACGCGCGACTCCAATAGCCCCGATGGAGTCCAGCTTGTCGGCGTCGAACAAGATTTTGTCTTCCAAGGTGTGGGGAGGACGTTCTTTGCGAAAACGATGAGCGAGGATCGCGGACTGTACCCGAGAAATGAAATCGTCACTCTTCCCGCGTGCATGTAGCCACTCGGCTGCCTGTCTCGCGCTGATTTCAGCATGACACTCCCCCGTCTGCCGTTCTTCCGCTCTCCCAATGTCATGGAGCAAGGCAGCAAAACGGAGAACATCCATCTGGGCCCCTTCTTCACGGCCAATTCGCTCGCACATCGCTATCACACGCAAATTGTGCTGCCAATCGTGAGCAGGGTCTTGTCCATCGAATCGCTGTTGTGCTTCTGCCACCAAATCAGCTGGTAGTGCTGCGAGAGCTTCCTTCACATAATCCATCTTTGTCCTCCCCTAGCAAAAGACGCCCCCCTGAAGCAGGGAGGCTGTCTAGCAATTACTTCGAAACGAATTGTTCCAGCTTGGCATTCGTCCGTTCTTTATCTCGTTCCAAAATTGGCTTCAAATATATGCCCGTGTACGATCCTTCTATTTTCGCCACTTCCTCAGGCGTTCCCGTTCCGATAATCTCTCCACCACGCGTACCGCCTTCGGGTCCTAAATCCAAGATGTAGTCAACCGTCTTGATCACGTCGAGATTGTGCTCGATGACAAGGACCGTCTCCCCGTTTTCCACCAATCGTTGCAGTACCTTCAACAAACGATCAATGTCATCTGTATGCAGACCCGTTGTCGGTTCATCCAGAATGTAAAGCGTACGTCCTGTACTGCGGCGATACAGCTCGGAAGCGAGCTTGACCCGTTGCGCTTCCCCGCCAGAGAGCGTCGTAGCAGGCTGCCCCAGCTTTACGTATCCTAGCCCTACGTCTACAATTGTTTGTAACTTGCGCTCAATCTTTGGCAGGTTACGGAAAAACTCGACGCCATCCTCAATGGTCATTTCCAGCACATCTGCTATGTTCTTGCCTTTGTATTTTACATCGAGCGTCTCGCGATTGTAGCGTTTGCCATGGCACACTTCGCAAGGTACATACACATCCGGCAAAAAATGCATTTCGATTTTAATAATCCCATCACCGCTGCACGCTTCACAACGGCCGCCTTTGACGTTAAAGCTGAAGCGACCTTTTTTGTAACCGCGCACTTTGGCTTCATTGGTAGACGCAAACAGATCGCGAATATCGTCAAAGACACCTGTATAAGTCGCTGGGTTAGAACGCGGCGTCCGCCCGATCGGGGATTGATCGATATCGATCACTTTGTCCAAGTGCTCCAGTCCCACGATACGACGATGCTCGCCCGGCTTCACCTTCGCTTTGTTCAAATCACGAGCCAGGGTCTTTTGCAAAATTCCGTTGATCAGCGTACTTTTTCCTGAGCCAGATACACCTGTCACAGCTACAAAAAGCCCCAATGGAATTTTCGCATTCACATTCTTCAGGTTGTTTTCCTTCGCGCCCTCAATCTTGATCCATTTGTCCGATGGCTTACGACGCTCCATCGGAACAGGGATGAATTTGCGCCCGCTCAAATACGCACCTGTCAATGAATTGGGGTCCTTCATGACTTCCTCAGGAGTTCCGGCCGCAACGATTTGACCGCCATGAATTCCTGCACCCGGACCAATATCGATAATGTAATCGCAAGCCATCATCGTATCCTCGTCATGCTCGACGACGATCAAGGTGTTCCCCAGCTTGGTCATATGCTCCAACGTCTTGATCAGACGTGCGTTATCCCGCTGATGCAATCCGATACTCGGCTCATCCAAAATGTAGAGAACGCCCATCAGGCTGGAACCAATCTGCGTAGCCAATCGAATCCTTTGCGCTTCTCCCCCGGATAGCGTCCCCGCTGCACGACTCAAGGTCAAGTAATCCAGACCGACATCAATCAAAAAGTTCAGGCGAGCAGAGATTTCCTTCACGATTAGGTTCGCAATCTTCGCTTCTCGCTCTGTTAGTTCCAGTCCACCTACAAATTGATGCGCGTCGAGGATCGACAGCGTCGTCAGCTCGGAAATGCTGCGCTCCCCGACCTTTACCGCCAAGCTCTCCTGACGCAAGCGCTGACCTTTGCAGACTGGACAATGCTTTTGGCTCATGAAGCCTTCGATTTGTTCGCGAATGTAATCCGAGCTCGTCTCCAAATGACGTCGTTGCAGGTTGATAACGACACCCTCGAACGGTACAACCGCCTCGCGCACCTGCCCGAACTCGTTCTCATAACGGAAATGAATCTTTTCACCTTCACTGCCGTACATCAAGATTTGGCGGTGCGCTTCCGTAAGTTCCTCATAAGGCACATCCATCTTAATGTTAAAGTGGCGGCAAGCTGATTCCAGCAGCTGTTGATAGTAAGTAGAGGTCTTCGGCTCCCATGCGCCAATCGCCCCGTCATTAAGCGTCTTCGTCACGTCAGGAACGACCATATCCGGGTCTACCTCCAGCTTGACACCCAATCCGTCACACTCCGAGCAAGCACCAAATGGACTGTTAAAGGAGAAAATACGCGGCTCCAGCTCACCGATAGAGAATCCACAAACCGGGCAAGCATGCTTTTCACTGAACAGCAGCTCTTCCTGCTCCATCACATCGACGATAACCTTGCCATCTGCCAAACGTAGCGCTGTCTCCAACGAGTCTGCCAGACGCGCTTGCACATCCGGCTTTACGACGATGCGGTCAACGACCACTTCAATGTTATGCTTCTTGTTCTTTTCCAGCTTGATGTCTTCGGACAAATCGGTAATTTCACCATTGACCCGCACACGAACAAAGCCCTGCTTGCGGATGTCCTCCAGCAGCTTCACGTGCTCTCCCTTACGTCCTTGAACCATTGGCGCGAGGATTTGCATTCTCGTGCGCTCCGGATACTCCAGTAGTCGATCGACCATTTGTTCAATGGTCTGGGATTGAATCTCGATACCATGCTCCGGACAAACCGCTCTACCGACACGTGCATACAGAAGACGCAAATAGTCGTAGATTTCCGTAACCGTACCTACCGTGGAGCGAGGGTTGCGGCTCGTCGTCTTCTGGTCAATCGAAATCGCAGGGGAAAGTCCCTCAATCGAATCCACGTCCGGCTTGTCCATCTGCCCGAGAAATTGACGGGCGTATGCAGACAAGGACTCCACATAACGGCGTTGTCCCTCTGCATAAATGGTATCAAAAGCGAGCGAGGACTTACCCGAGCCAGACAAACCCGTCAGAACGACGAATTTGTCCCTCGGAATCACTACATCAACATTTTTTAAATTGTGGGCACGTGCACCCTTTACAACAATATGTTCTAATGGCATGAAAAAAACCTCTCCTTAGAGTTCCGCCTTCAGCTCAAGAATCAAATCACGCAATTCGGCCGCACGCTCGAACATGAGGTTGCGCGCCGCTTCCTTCATTTCTTCTTCCATACGTTCTATGACAGCCACGCGATCCTTCTTCGGCATTTTCTTGAAGTCTGCATGTGGCAAGTAATCTGCTTTTTCCTCCGCTACCTTGGTCGCCTCGATCACTTCGCGGACGGACTTTTTCACCGTTTGCGGAGTAATACCGTGCTCTTCATTGTACGCCATCTGAATGGAACGACGACGCTCCGTCTCCCGAATGGCAGAGGTCATCGAATCTGTCATTTTGTCTGCGTACATGATAACGCGTCCCTCTGCGTTCCGCGCAGCCCTACCAATCGTCTGAATCAGCGAGCGTTCATTGCGAAGGAAGCCTTCCTTGTCTGCATCCAAAATAGCCACGAGTGATACTTCCGGCAAGTCCAAGCCTTCCCGCAAGAGGTTGATCCCGACCAGCACGTCAAACTCACCCAAGCGCAACGAACGTAAAATCTGCATCCGCTCGATCGTTTTAATATCCGAGTGAAGATAACGGACCTTGATTCCGATTTCTTTCAGATAGTCCGTCAAATCCTCAGACATTTTCTTCGTCAGAGTCGTGACGAGAACACGCTCATTTTTGGCAATCGTTGCTTGAATTTCGCCAATCAAGTCGTCAATCTGTCCCTTGATCGGACGTACCGTGACCGTTGGATCAATCAAGCCTGTCGGACGAATCACCTGCTGCACCATTTCCGGGCTGTGCTCCAGCTCATAAGGACCAGGTGTAGCTGAAATGTAGATCGCTTGTTTCAGCTTTGCCTCGAACTCCTCGAACTTCAGCGGACGGTTATCACGTGCGGAGGGAAGACGGAATCCATGCTCGACCAGTACATCCTTCCTGGCTCGGTCACCATTATACATCCCTCTCACCTGCGGCAAGGTCATATGCGACTCATCCATCATGACGATAAAGTCATCCGGGAAGTAATCCAGCAAGGTGTAAGGAGCATGCCCGGCAGGCAGTCCTGTCAGATGGCGCGAGTAGTTTTCGATACCAGAGCAAAAGCCCATCTCCAGCATCATCTCGATATCGTACCGTGTACGTTGCTCCAGTCGCTGTGCTTCCAAGAGCTTGCCCGCATCACGGAATTCTTTCAGTCTTTCTTCCAGCTCGGCCTCGATGCTTTGGACAGCCAGCTTCATTTTCTCCTCGCGCGTCACGTAGTGAGATTTAGGGAAAATGGCAACGTGATCACGCTGTCCCAAAATCTCGCCAGTCAGTATATCAATGGAAGTAATCCGTTCAATTTCATCACCAAAAAACTCGACGCGAATCGCCTGCTCACTTTCAGAGGCAGGGAAAATCTCCACCACGTCGCCTCGCACCCGAAATGTACCGCGTGTAAAGTTGATGTCATTGCGTGTGTACTGGATGTCGACCAGGCGATGCAAAATCTCGTCCCGTCCTGTTTCCATGCCGACGCGTAACGACAAGAGTAACTCCCGATACTCCTCAGGCGAACCCAATCCGTAAATGCAGGAGACGGAGGCAACAATGATGACATCTCGGCGTTCAAACAACGCACTGGTAGCCGAGTGACGGAGCTTGTCGATCTCCTCGTTAATGCTCGAGTCTTTTTCAATAAATGTATCCGATTGGGGAATGTATGCTTCTGGTTGATAGTAATCGTAGTAGCTGACGAAGTATTCCACCGCGTTGTTCGGGAAGAACTCCTTAAACTCTGCACATAGCTGAGCTGCCAGAGTCTTGTTGTGTGCCATCACGAGTGTTGGCTTGTTCACCTGAGCAATTACCTGAGCAGCCGTATAAGTCTTTCCCGTTCCCGTCGCGCCCAATAATGTCTGGTGTCGCTTGCCAGCCTGTAACCCTGCCACCAGCTCGGCAATGGCGGTCGGCTGGTCACCGGACGGTTGAAACTCCGATACCAATTCAAAACGCTCCATTCCCTCGTTCATCTCCTCATAGCATGACTGTTTCTACTTCCATTATAACACAATTCCGGCTAGTTTAAGCCCAAAATTCGAACAAATGTTTGTCTTCATCCTTCCGCCGATTTTTCCGATATAAGATGAAGAAAGTACAAACATGCACAGATAGACTCGCCACCTTCAGGGAGGATTGACATGTCAGATACCGGAACTACCGTTAAAAATAACCCTTTTATACAGCCTCATCTCAGCTATAAAGGCAAAAAAGAATTCTCCACCGAGCTCGACCAAAACGCCTTTATGAAGCTCATGCTGGAGCAACTAAAGCACCAAGACCCTATGTCCCCAATGGACAACTCTCAGTTCATCCAGCAAACAAGTATGCTGACCATGGTGGAAAAAATCACAAAAATGACCACGCTGATGGAACAATCGAACAACAGCATGGTCACTTTGGAGAAGTATGAAAAGCTGGTAGGTCGTACTGCTTCGTATTCCCTTACCACAAAAGACGAGCTGACGGGCGAAACCTCGACGGAACAAAAAGAAGGCACACTTGATGCCGTCTACATGGATCAAGGCAAAATCTACTTCCGTATTGCTGGCGAATCGACACCGATTCCTCTGGCAGACATCTCGGGTCTGGAATCGCAAGGTCTGGCTGGCAATACGCTCGACAACAGCGTGAAGTATCTGGAAATGATCGGTCGAGAGATTTCCTATAAAGTAACCAAGGAAGTCGACAGGGACGGCAATCCAGCTACCACACACGACGTCTCCAAAGTCGATGAAATCTTGAATGGCGTCATCTCTGGCTTTACCACCAAAAACGGTACAGCCCAGTTCCAGCTGGATAATGGATCAACCGTAAAAGCCGAAGAAATCGTAGGCATGACGGTGAAACCGGAAAACAGAACGATGAGCAATAGCCTGGCATACGCGCAAATGATCGGCTACAACATCACATACAACCAGTCTCAGACAAATCCGGACGGCTCGACTACCAACAACCCTCTAACCGGAGTAGTCAAAGCTGTCAGCATGAAAAACGGAGTTGTTGAATTCGTCCTCCAGGATGACAAAAAAGTAGCTCTCAATCAAATCACGGGATTCGAAGCAACAGCCTAGAATGACATTTGAAAAGCCGCACTTCCCCCGAATCGGAGAAGGCGGCTTTTTCTATGCCCGATTTTATTTGTTTACGATCACTTTTCCGAACGTATCATCACTTTACTCGGTGCCAGAATGCCGTTCACAAGCGGATTAGCTGCGATCGATGTGATTTTTTCATTGCCACTTTCCGTTACTTGCAGCTGTTGGCTTCCAGACGGAATGAGTCTTTTCAGCAGTCTTTCCACTTCCATTCTTTCACGCTTTTTATCTGTTTTTACTTGAGACCATTGAGGGGTGTGGCCACCTTTGCCACAGGAGGTACAACTCGTAACAGTTTACTACTTCTGATTATCTTCAGGAAGTAGCGAATATTCTAAACCCATAAAACTAGCTACAGAGAGCTCTTCTTCGTTTATGACCTGAAATCGGTAATTGGCGGGAGACAGTAGCGCCTGTTTATCAGCTTCCGTCAAATTTTCTTTTAGCTTTAGCTGTTGCGCAATCGTATACAGTTTCTCTTTACTGTTTAACTCAATTTGAACGAGTGAAGGAGACTCAGCAAGCAAATTTTTAATTGTCTCGTTACCTGGCAGATCTCCAAACGTAAAGTAAATGGGTTTTTCGGTATGCATCATTTTTTCTCTCAAATCGTCCGTAATTGAGATTCGTAACGTGAGTTCAACTGAATTATCGTTTTTTGTTATTTGAAGCACCGATGTCTTCAAATTCTCCCCTGTAAATTCTTCGAAATAGTCGTATACGCTCACATATGATTTCTCTTTAGGGACTGTCACTGTTTCTGATGAACTACCCGCGCTACAACCACTAAGGAGAACTATGAACAGAAGGAGAAGCATATGAAGAGGTCGGATCATAGATCTCTTGATTTTTTACTAGAATATTCTTTGTACGAGTATTTGACGTTAACGTAGTTAGAATCTGTTACTCTGCCTTGAAAATATTCCACTAAGCTTCCGGTTGTTTTTACGGCCTTTGATCCGTATTCAACGGTTGTAAGAGTACGCTTTGGTATGACCCAAGTGTGGGTTGTTTCTACTGTGTCTTCACGCCCAAATGAAACTTCTGCATTAATCCCCACTTTCCCCTCTATTATCCTCCAGTTGACTTTCGTCTCGGCTGACGCACCTATTTTTCCGGTCAGAAAGGTTTTTCTTGTAACCTTTCTTGAAAAGGTATCGTTTTCGTTACTATCATTTTCAATATCAGCTTCATAAGATTTTGATTTGTATAGGTCCTTATTAGCCATTTCATAGACTTTTCCAGTCATATCATTGCCTAAGGGACCAATTTTAGATGAATCACTCTTTGTAAGAGCATTTGTAAAATCATACTCTACTGGATTCTCATATACACGTTCAACAACCTTAAGGTTACCTATTTTGATAATCTCACCTTGAGATGCTGCGAAGGCAGAACCAGCTCCAGATACTACTAAACTGCTAAGTAAGACAGTTGTGATAGAAAGTTTCTTAATATTCATTTTTCTCCTCCCGTACATTTTCCAAAATTTTCAATGCAAAGTGATTATAACGCATCGTCTTATTAATTAACAATATTTGGTAATAAATTAATTATAAGCTGGAAATTCTGTTATGAAAGCTAGTGATCGACTATATATGTCTTCCAGATTGAATGGAGTAAATATACACATCCAATTGCTGACTCATTTCTACCACAGCATCATGTGTAAAGCTCCCTGTCTCTTGCACAAGTTGAATCAGTTCACGCCGTAATTCTTCTATTTTTTGGTACACATTTTTTTGCTCGGCAGAACATAGAATGTTACAATTGACAGGAGCGATATATGTTGTCGCTTGTAGTAAAGGCGTTCCTTTGGCGTGGTAGCATAGGGGAACGTCTTTTTCACATATAACAGCTCCCACCTTATCAACCTCCTTTGTTGTAAAATAATTTTGTACTTCTAAGCCGTAATTTGTCAGTATCACCTCCTAGCGTGTTCATTCTGAATTATACAGGCGTGGGCAAGTATAATTTGGAAAAAATTTCATTTGCCCCGCGAGAAAACTTCGACAAATACAGACAAAAAAGAACGCCTCTTCACAGGCGCTCTACTTGAGCAGAAATAACCTATTATATTGAACTATATCCGTAACAAGAAGTTATCCTCTTGGGTTGTCAGAATACAAAATGATGGGACTGTTTTTAGGTAATTCTATTCCATATGCATCATTAGTAACAAAAAGAAAACAAGCCACTGCCAGGCACACAAATGAATAAATGGTTAGATTTTTCCTCATATGTTATTCCTCTTCCCTTTACCTAAATTTACCATATTATATACTTCTCTCAGCTTCATTAGAAGTCCCAAGTCTGCATCTTTATCCAGATTACAATGGTGTGTGTTTATCTCTTCAATACATGTTAGTATGGAGTCACGATCATTAATTTTCCCATAGTAGATCATACTTTGTAAGTATGCATCCATACCCTCGTCAAATAACCCCCGTGAAACTAAAAAAATCCCTTTATATTTATAGTACCTTCCCAGCTCGGAAAAATTGTAAGCGTTATTAAAATCAAAAACGAAATTTTCTTCTTCTGTGTCAATAATTTCTTGGACGGAATTCACGTCGTTTATACTGAGTAAAGCCTCTATTAGCTCATTAACTCTGTGAATACGATTGTTTTTTGTAGCTTCCTTCAAACAATCCCTTAATAAGGGGACTGCTTCATGATAGTTACCTGTCTTTGACAGAATGACGGCACGTAGATATTTAGCACGTTCTATAATAAAATGATAGCCTAATTTCTCATACATTTGGATATGCTCTTCCATCTCCGTAAATTTACCCAAACGCATATAAGAATTACATATCGCTAGAGCGATCCGCTCCTTAGTCTCGTTATTTGTTAAATCTTCGGCATGTCCTCTTTTTCCATATTCGATGCATCGTTCGTATTTTTTCATATCGTGTGCATCAAATGACAGGAGATAATATATATCTATTCTCTCTTCTTTACTCAAGAAGTCTGTGTAATACAAAACTTCTTCTCCAAGTTTAAAGGATTCTTCTAACCGTGTTATATCGGCTTGCTCGATCATATATTTTTGAAACAAACTTTTCGCCAAAAACGGCTGTATCCCATGCATCCTGCAATAACGTACAAGCTTGTTTAAAAGTAAGAGTTTAACCCCTACATCCTCTACAGAGAGAGCAATCTGATATAGTTCCTCTACTAGTTCCTCACTTTTTCCTTGTGGTGATTCTAATAAGCGGACAGTTACTTTCTCTGTGAGCTTAAAACTCGATAATTGAATTGCTTCCATCAACAGTTCACGTAATACAGGCAGTCGCTTTTCAACAATAACATAATATTCAATCATTTGTTCCCGTGGAGCATTTAGAGCTTCAAAAATGGCTGCAAGCGTTTTTAGCTCAGGTCGCTTTGTGTCTCCACTTTCAATTTTCCCTATAACACTTCTTTCAATACCCGATAGACTGGACAGCTCTGATAATGATATGTCGCCCCTGTACTTTTTAATGAGGTCTCCTATTGTTGTATGCGTTTCAGTGATAGCACTCAAACAAATTCACCCCTAAACATCTCTTTATTTTCCATATTTTAACTATAACATCGGACTTATTCAAATAATTTTGTTCGACAAAAGTTAATCGTCTGTATTGCAAGAGACACATCAATTGTATTGTGTATCAATTTTGGTGTACGAGTGCTTTATTCGTAGTTCTACCTAAGATTAATGACATTTACGCAGTATATATGACGACTCTCAATGGCGTCATCTCTGGCTTTACCACCAAAAACGGTACAGCACACCTATATCCAAAAAGCCGCACGACTCTTAAAAACAGAGAAGGCGGCTTTTTCTTATATCTATTCTTACTCTTTTACGATTACTTTTCCCGCTACAGCATCAACATGCACCGTGTCATCCACGATCGTTTCTCCCCCGCAAAAACAATGCGAACGGGATTGGCGAAACGAAAGATCGTAGCTGAGCTTCCAATTTATCGTATTTTTCTTGTAATCTGGCTGATGAATGTACGTCAGCTCAAGCGGAAAGGCTTGCAATAACCGAGTCATGGCCATTTGTTCGTTTATGCCTTTGGAGCGAGCCGGGTATATGACACTGGCTGGCTTATTGATGCTTACTTCCTCGAGTGCTCCTGTCCAAGAATTGACCCGAATCGTATACATTCCTTCTTCCACACTTTGATCGGTGCGATAGACAGGAATCCCATTCACAAGAGGGTTAGCTGTGATGGACGTAATTTCTGCATTTCCATCCTCCGTAATTTGTAGCTGCTGGCTTCCAGAAGGAAGGAGTCTTTTCAAAATCCTTTCTGCTTCCCTTCTATCGCGCTTTTTATCTGTTTTTACGTTAGACCACTGCGGATTGTTCACCTTGACCGTAAAGCGAAGCATTGCACCAGTTTGTGCCTCTGTTTCAAGGAGAAGATGTTGTTCACCGTTACTGCTTCCTTCAGGAAATCTTCCCATTTGATAGATCTTGTCAGGATCGAGAATCCCTTCATCAAACCTTCCCCAAATAAAATAGCGGCTTGTAGCCTCTTCCCCATTATTTTGCTCATAGATGGCCAGTGGCATCTTGTCTGTTTCGATCATGAACAACAAACGTAACAAGTCACGTGCTTGCTGTTCTGTTTGCGCGACCCACTGCTCTCCTGTTCCACTCACATTCATCGTCTGAGCGGTTGATTTGGTAGTTAACAAACGCTTTCCGTTGTAAGCGTCCAAGGCACTTCCTGTATGTTTTTGAGAAATGATGCCATCTTTTATGATATAAACGAGCTTTGCCTGTATCTGGTCTTTGTGAGTAAAAGGAGGAAGGATGTAAACCTGCTGCAACGGACGGCTCTCTTGCCACTTTCGAACAGCCTCGCGCGCGGATATGACTCGATGTGGTGATGGGAGTGTAGAAGGACTTACTTTCTCATATAACCTGCCATCAAACGTGGAAAACCAAACGATTCTTCCCGAGGCATCAAAACTGACGAGACAATCATAGTCATCATCGAGCACCACATTGTTCAGGACGCGAACCAGCCGAACTGTCAGCAAATTCTGTTCTTTATAAACCTCTCTCGCCTGATAGGCATTACCTGCACCCGTTCCCTGCAATCCGGCTACAAAAGCCAGCGCACGTGTTTTGGCCTGCTGCTCAGTCGGGTAGGCAGGCTTTGTTGCTGCTTTTGGGGTAAGTTTCAGTCTGAGCAACTCACCTGTCTGACCGTCAAAAATCACATCATCCGTTGCTGACTCTGCCTCTGCGGCTGACTGTGCAAACGTAACTTTCACGCCGCTAACTCCCGGCCCATCCACGTCACCACCGTACAAGACATAGCGCGAAGACAGCTCGGGTATAAGCCTGACCAGCTTTTGGACACCCTTCGTCACATGCATCGGCACAGCCACGACCGTTTGAGCCTGCGCTGCGGTCACACGGGTTGTTGCGTCTGCTCCTGATAAAGGGGCGGCAAAAACAGTGATGGCAACTAATGCACCCGACAATAACCACGAGACCGTTCTCTCCACTTTGGACACCAAACACACTCCCTCTTTTTTCCTCGTACACATTGAGACGTAACAGCCACCAGTAAGTTTCCGTATAAACAAGCTTTTCCGCAAAAAAAGAAGGCACGCACGTTTGACATGCATACCTTCTCTCCACCTATCCTTATGCACCTACATTCAGCTTCTCCAGCTTTTGCTTGATCAGCTCGACTACGCTGGCTCGTTTCAAATCAACAAATGCACGAGTATTCGCATCTGGCACCACAATGATTCCCAGCTGGTGATGATTGCCCGCATAGACTGCACTCTGCACGAATTTCAGCTCACCTTCGCGCGTGAGTACTTCCATCTTACAAAATGCAGGATTGGCTTGTAGCGCCGGATATAAATCCTCTTTTTCCCGCACCGAAATACCATTTACCTTCACGATAATCTCACCTGGCGAAATGCCTATTTCCTCCGCTCTCGTACCCGGAATGACACCCATTACTTTTACACCGCGTGGGGACTGAATGAAGTAAGGCGAACGCTTTCTTTCTTGATACTGACTCCAGAAAAACAACGCCTCATGTCCGAATAGCGCAAAGATCGCTGTCAGCAAAATCAATGGATACGACCAAACCGTGAGAGCACACAACGCCAGCAAACCGATCGCATACAACGTTAAATTTTTGGCTACCTGCGCTGCTTTTCTATACGGCGTCATCGTTTGCGTCATATCGGAGAACCCGGTAACCGTTGGCAGAAGCATCAATCCAAAGGAAGCAGCCTCAGGAGAAAAGAATGGCCACCCTGGATACAATGCACCAGTGATTGCGCCTGGCTCCATCTGTACAAACAGCACAACTGGCGTCAACCAAAAGGAATGGAGCAAATAGGCACCGACGATCCGCCCACGCTGCCCTTCCACGAACAGCGGAGAAGCATCCCGCCCAGCATTCCAACGTATGAGCATCGCTTCAATCAGATGCATGATCGCGACTAACGCAAGCAATGGCAACGGTTTTGCCTGACGAATCATTTCCCAGACGAAGCCTATGCCAGGAACGTCCGCCATCGAGGGGAACACCTGTGTAATCGCGTGTAATATCGCCAAAATACCTGCAGCATATGCGAAACAGAGAAACCGTAAACGAATCAACGCCAAGATTAGCGCCAATCCCCATAGTATCCACAAATCCTGTGCTTGCACGACCACGCCGAGTCCTGCGCCAAGAAGCGAAATAAGCAGACCACCTACTAAGCCCATCCCTACAGCCCGTATCGTCGAGAGCAAGGGAGACTGCATGCGTGCAGCAAAAAGCTGTCTTTCCAGGTTCATCTGTCTGCGATAATGCAAATAAATAAACACGAGAAAGAGATAGAAGACCGGATTGATAAAAAATGCGGCAAAGCCGTATGCAATGGTAAGCATATCTGCCTGTATCGCCAATTGCCTCACCTCAAATGAAAGAAAGAAAAACCACGACATGTGATTTGCCGTGGTTATCATTTCTACGGATAGAAGGTAATTACCTGCTTCCATTTTCTTGATTATTCATTACTTGCCCGTGACTACATCCAGAGCTTTTTGCAATTGCAGGTCATTCTCTGGCTTCGCCATCGTTTTACGGAGACTTTCTTCCAGCGAAGAGCGTGTCTTCGCGTCTACTTTACCAGTCACCTCAAGCTTGTTCGCGGATTGGAACTGCTTGATGACTTGCTCTGTCTTTTCATCAAAGTAGCCATCGTCTCGTCCTGGGGACAGATTCAAGCCCTTCAGGATGAGCTGCAGGTTTTTCACGTCAGTGCCAGCCATATCGCGCTGCAATACTTTATCAGCAGGTAACAGAGTTGCGTTGAAATAATCCGGTTGCTTGACTACATAGTCTGGCGTAATGCCTTTTTGGTGGACCCATTCGCCATTCGGTGTAACCCACTTGGCAATCGTCAGCTTCAATTGGCTCTTGTCGTTCATTTCCATCGTGCTCTGAACGGTTCCTTTACCAAAGCTCTTCTCACCAACCAGCTTGTAGTTGCCGCTATCTCGCAGAGCACCCGCGAGAATCTCCGAAGCGCTGGCGCTACCGCCATTGATCAGTACCGAGATTGGATAAGGCTTAGCGGCTTCCGTAGTCGAATGATACACTTCTTTTTGTGTACCGCCATTTCCATACTCAATTTGTACGATCTTGGCTTTATTCGGTACCAGTACTTCGCCGATTTCTTTTACAGCCAACAAATATCCGCCTGGGTTGCCGCGAACGTCAATGACCAGACCGCCAATACCCTTTTGCTCGAGAGCAGCCAGCTGTTCTTTGAAATGCTTAGCCGTTTCTGTCGAGAATTGGGTAATGCCGATTACTCCTACCTTCACACCGTTCTTCTCGATAATTTGACTTTCTACAGTCTCAATCGGAATATCATCGCGTACACAAACGATGGTAAGAGGCTCCGGTACTCCCGCTCGCACTACCTTCAGAACGGCCTTGGTGCCTTTTGGTCCTCGAATCTTGGTCACTGCCTGATGCAGGTCCAATCCTTCGAGGGATTCGTCGTTCACACTCAAAATTTGGTCGTTCGGTCGCAGTCCTGCACGCTCCGCTGGAGAGTTTTTGAATGGCGAAACAACTGTCACCCGACCATTTTGCATTGTTACTTCTGTCCCAATCCCTTGGAAAGTCGAGTGCAGGGTAGAAGTGAATTCCTCAGCAGATCTAGGGTCCATGTAATCACTGTACGGATCTTCGAGCGCCCCGACCATACCGCCAATTGCACCCTCTACTAGCTGCTCATTGGTGACATTTTGGATGTATTCTTTCTTGATCGCCGAAAACGCCTCGTACAGCTTTTGGAACTCTTGCGGATAATCTCCGTTCCCAGAAAACAGCGACATGCTGGATGCTGTCAGAGCCCCACCTTGACTTGTATTGGCGCTAGCAGATGTCCTCATGATCGCCATCGTAATAAAGCTGCTGGCTACCATCGAGATGAGTACAAGCGCTATTACGGTACGTCCTTTCCATCTCACTGTTACGTCACCATCCTTTGTGCTACCGGCAAAAAGATATGCTGCTAGTGTATGCATGTTCCGTTAACAATATTTGTCTGGTCGCACGAGGGTCTACTTCAAGTACGGCATTGGGTTAACTGCTACGTCGTTTTTATAGACGGTAAAGTGCACGTGATTTCCGGTTGAGCGACCTGTCGATCCTACCTCAGCGATCTTTTGACCCTTTTTAACGGATTGCCCAACAGAAACCTTGATACCTCCCTCGCGAATATGACCGTAAAGAGTGGTATATTCCGCGTTATGCTTGATCATCACTGTATTTCCGTAGCCGCCGTTGTATCCCGCAAAGAGAACGACGCCGTCAGCTGCAGCCAAAATAGGCGTTCCTTTACGTGCTGCCATATCTAAACCATTATGCCCAGCCGAGCGGCCTGTAAACGGGTCTTTCCGCATTCCGAAGCCTGAAGTGAAGCGAAATTGTCCACTCGCGACTGGCAAACCGAACTTTCCGCCCTTGTAGCCCGTACTGGATGCACTCATCGCGCGTACACGTTCCGAATATTTTGCTGCTTCCTGTTTGGTAATAGCTATAAGCTCCTGTCCATACTGCTCCAAATCGACTTCAAGCGCAGATTCTTTCTTATCCAATTCAGCCTTGACTACTTGACTGTGCTTGTACTGCTTGTCCAGCTCAGCTTTGAGATTCTCTGCCTCTTCGAACATCCCGGAATAGACAGTCAGTTGGTGATCAATTTCTTTCTTTTTGGTCTCGATGGTTTCCTTATCGCGAATGTTATCCTCTAAAATACGCGTGTCCTGCTCCAGAATAAGATTCAGGGCCTGCATGCGTGTTAAAAAGTCCCCAAAGTCAGACGAGCCGAGGAGTACATCCAAATAAGTGACATTACCGCGTTCATACATAGCCGTCACACGCGTTCTAAGCAAGGCATCCCTTTTCGCTACGCGGTCTTTTGCCTCATCCAGCTGATCCTGTGCGTGTGCTGCTTTATCCTTGGTATCTTCCATCTGCTGCTCAAGCTTGTCCAGCTTTTTCTGTGTGTCGTTGCGACGCAAATCGATTTGCATGAGCTGCGTCTCCAAGCCCTTTTTCTCTTTCTGCACGATATTGATCTGCTGCTCGGTCTGTTTCAGCTGCTGCTGCTGGCTTTTCTTCTTCTTTTGAATTTCTTTTAGCTCTCGATTGATCTTGTCCAAAGAGGCCTTACTAGGCGCTGCCAAGCTCACGTTCGCCGGGATCACAGAGCTGACCACAAGACCAGTGATTACGAGTGCTAGCAGGATTCTCTTTCTCATGTTACTCCTCCCACGCTCTTCAAATTTAAACTCGCAAGAAGCGACGTACGGACACCATGCTTCCCCAAATCCCGATGAATGCACCAATCGCCAGCAAAGCCAGCGCTACTTGATACACGAGTGGATATAGTGGTAACAGTTTAAACAATTGGGAAGCTTCAAAGCTGGAGTTAATCGCATCCAGGAGGTAATGATAGCCTACTGTCAGCATGATCGTCGGAATCAATGCCCCTGCTATCCCCATCAACAGTCCCTCTACAAAGAATGGCCAACGGATAAACCAGTTCGTAGCACCAACCAGCTTCATGATCTCAATCTCTCTGCGACGTGCCACAATCGTCAGCTTAATCGTGTTGGCAATCAAGAACATGGCTGTAAAACCGAGTCCAATGATAAAGGCAATACCGACATTCCGGATTGCTCCGGTCAAGGAAAACAGCTTTTCCACAGTACCTTCACCGTAGGTCAGACTTTTGACGTACTGAAAATTTTTGATCTGAGCTGCAACAGTAGCAGTGTCTTGTGGTTGCTTCGTCTTCACAACGAACGCATCCGGCAATGGATTGCTTTCCTCTAAGCCTTCAAACAGGTACGCTTTTTCACCGAGGCTCTCTTTAAACTGCTTCAGCCCCTCGTCTTTCGGTATAAATGTAACGGACTCCACTTGAGGAAGCGTCTTGATGTTTTTCTCAACCTGCGTGATGTTTTCTTTCGTCGCCAGCAAGTCCATGAAAACGCGAATTTCCACTTGTTTTTCAACGGACTGCGCAAAGAAATTGACATTCATCGCCAGGATCAGGAAAACGCCCAAGATAAAGAGAGTAATGGTCACGGCACTAATTGAAGCGAACGACATCCAGCCGTTCCGCCCGAGGTTTTTGACCCCTTCACGGACATGGCGCCCTAGCGTCCTAATCTTCATAACCGTATTCCCCTCTCTGCTCATCACGGGCAATTTGACCAGCTTCGATCGCAACAACCCGTTTTCTCATCGTGTTTACAATCTCTCGGTTGTGGGTAGCCATTACGACTGTGGTTCCTCGCTGATTGATTTCTTCAAACAGCTTCATGATTTCCCAAGAGGTCTCCGGGTCCAAATTCCCCGTAGGCTCATCCGCGATGATAATGCCCGGACTATTCACCAATGCCCGCGCCAAGGCAACCCGTTGCTGCTCACCGCCAGACAGCTCGCTTGGCAGCATTTTAGCTTTATGCTTCAGCTTCACGAGTCCCAAAACATCCATCACACGCGGCTTGATTTGTTTTGGATTGCTCTCGATTACTTCCATGGCAAATGCCACGTTTTCGAAAACAGTCAGCGTCGGCAACAGCTTGAAGTCCTGGAACACGACGCCGATACTGCGGCGAACCAACGGAATTTGTCGCTCCTTGATTCTGCTTACATTGAAGCCACCCAAAAAGATTTGTCCCTTCGACGGCTTCTCTTCACGATACATCAATTTGATAAACGTAGATTTACCTGCACCACTGGGGCCGACTACGTACACAAATTCACCTTTTTCAATCCGAATGTTGATACCTTTCAAAGCATTCGTTCCATTCGGGTATGTTTTCCACACATCAAACATCTCGATCAAGCCAATCACATCCTACTTCGTCAGATCCTTCTCTATGTATCTTGATCCTGTTTTTTTAGTAAAAATCGACAAAACCCCTCTACCTACTAGCAACCGCTGCCATACCTTGTTGAAAAACAGCGGGATTTCCCATCTTATCCATTATACCATCACGATTCACGGATGGTATCCACTAAATCTCTCATTTCTTGTCGAAACCGCTTCGATTGTTAACAACTGTCACGATTTGGGAAGGAAATGCCTTTGCACATTCCCGCCTAGCATCAAGGAAAACAGTTGGCTACAATGAGGGTGACAAGAGGTTATACCCTTTAAAAGGAGCTGGTAATGAGATGGATAATTTTGTTTCCCATAACCCGACACAACTGATTTTTGGACGGGGTCAATTGGCCCAGCTCGAGGAAAAAGCAAGACAGCTAGGTCCCACTGTTCTTCTGGTATATGGTGGAGGCAGTGTGAAGCGAACCGGCCTCTATGACAAAGTGATTTCCCTGCTTCAGTCTGCAGGCTGCCGTGTACTCGAATTGGCTGGAGTGGAGCCAAATCCACGTCTCAGCACCGTTAAAAAAGGAATTGAGCTTTGCCGCCAAGAGGGCGTTAATTGGATACTGGCTGTTGGTGGCGGCAGTGTAATCGACGCCGCGAAAGCAGTCGCGATCGGCGTTCCTTATGAGGGAGATGTTTGGGATTTTTATACCCGTAAAGCTATCGCGAAAGAGGCGCTTCCACTCGGGACCGTACTGACGCTAGCCGCTACAGGTTCGGAAATGAATCGGGGAAGTGTCATTACGAACTGGAAAACACAAGAAAAGCATGGAGCTGGCACGACCTTTCCTGCGTTTTCGATTCTGGATCCAGCGCATACATTTAGCGTGCCTCGCGACCAAACGATCTACGGAATCAGCGACATTTTGTCTCACGTATTCGAGCAATATTTCACGCATACGACCGAAATCCCACTGCAAACACGCTTTGCCGAGTCGATCATGAAGACGGTCATCGAAAATGCAGAACGCGTCCTCGCGAATCCGGAAGATTACGATGCCCGCGCCAACATCCTGTACTGCGGAACGATGGCATTGAACGGCACCCTGCCTGTTGGTGTGACAACGGACTGGGCCACCCACTCGATTGAGCATGCTGTCAGTGCTGTATACGACATCCCGCACGGTGGCGGTCTGGCGATCATCTTCCCGAAATGGATGCGCTATGTGTACCGTGAAAACGTAGCTCGCTTCGTCCGCTTCGCAACAGAAGTCTGGGATGTAGATCCTGCCGGTAAAACAGAGGATGAGGTGGCGTTAGAAGGGATCGCCGCTACAGAAGCTTTCTTTGCACGCATCGGTGCCCCTACTCGATTGGCTGACTACCAAATCACCGACGAGCATTTGCAGCTCATGGCCGAAAAAGCCACTCCGTTTGGTCCGATTGGTCAATTTAAAACGTTGACAAGTGATGATGTGGCGCAGATTCTTCGCATGTCCTTGTAAGCACAAGCAACCGCCGCATTCCTAAAATGGGAGTGCGGCGGTTGTTCATTCTGCTCGTCGGTTTTGGTCCAGCCATCTTTTGCGAATGGTATATGCGCACAGAAGCAACAACGGTACACCGAAGCTGTAGGTAAAATCATAAAAGGGCCAGTACTTCGAAATGATGTTCCCAAAGACGACAATATTGGGGGAAAAAATCGTAGACATCACCATGAGCAAGATGGTGTACGGCAAAATAAGCACGGAAAAGTTTTGGATGCGAAAAACGTGGCATATCCCCAAATGAAAGAACAGGAAATAGAGTGTAATCTTGACGCTAACCGCAATAAACCAGATAACCGCTATAATCGCCTCTAGCCGCTGAATGAAATCACCGAGCTTGAGCTGTTTGACTAGCACATAAGTCGGATAATAATGTCGCGCAGTCTGATCTGCTCCCAACACAAGGATGCACATCAGCATGATGATGAACAGCACAACTCCCCCCAGTAAGGTCCCCATCAAAAAAGACCTCATACGCTTTTGGATGGGGGAGACAAACGGTAGAACCGCCATAAAAATGACAAGCTCTGAATAAGGAAACGCAGTGGCTGCCGCTGAACCCTGCAAGATTGGCTTCCATCCATTTTCGAATACAGGTTGAATTCTTGATACTTCCGCCTGTGGCAGCAAAAAGAGCATTAATAAAATAAAAAAGAAAAAGAACCAGGCAAAGTAGATTTCTGCCGATTTGGCGACTGTCTGCAGTCCCAATCTCACGCCAAACATAATCACGATGATAAATAATAGCTGTATCGCGAATCTTGGCGTGGTTATCAACAGATGCGTTTCGACAAAATCGCCAATTTCCATCACATGCGCACCTGCTGAAAACAGTGTATAGCTAATAAACGAGAGCGTAACAATTGTTCCCGGTACTCTCCCGATGGTTTGATCAACGAAAGTGAAAAAGCTTTGATTCGGGTACAGCTTCCCAACTGCTATGAGTAAGACAATATTGAGCAGTCCCGCCACGAGCCCGATCAGGACAGAAATCCACGCATCCTGCTTAGCAAGTCCAGCCGCCATGCCAGGCAGGACGAGAACGGAGTCCCCAATCGTAACAAGAGTAACGAGCATCATTAGTTGACGTGGACTGATCTTGTAGCTCTCTTGCATGTTTGCTCCCTGCTCTCTTTAGACCTTACTATACCTTTGTACAATTATTTCCTCCATGATTCACAGCTAAACCCCCATGCATTTCATGCTATGATAAAGAAAAATATGTAAATTTCAAATTGACTGGAGGATAGCCACCATGCACATAGTAAAAAAACAGGACGTTATTTATTCCATGTCTCCAAAGAATCAGCCTGTATTGAAGGTGGACGCAGGTAGTGTCGTAACGTTTGAAACTTGCGATTGCTTCGAGGACCAAATCCAATCAGCCGACACTGCCTTTCAGGAGCTTGATTGGAACCGGATCAACCCTGCTTCCGGCCCCGTTTACATAGAAGGAAGCGAGCCAGGCGATATTTTGGTTGTTCATATTCAGAAAATTAAAATTAATGATCGTGGCGTAATGGTTACCGGACTGAATCTGGGTGTAATGGGCTTCGACTTGCAAGAAAATGTAATTAAAATGATTCCGATACAAGATGAGAAGGCCGTTTTGTCAGACAAGCTCCAAGTACCGATCAATCCCATGATTGGTGTAATCGGAACTGCTCCTGCCGAGGAAGCCATTTCATGCGGGACGCCAGGCGATCACGGTGGCAACATGGACTGCAAGCAAATGCGTGAAGGTACTACACTGCTATTACCTGTAAATGTTCCCGGCGCTTTGTTTGCCCTCGGTGACCTCCATGCAGCAATGGCTGACGGGGAAGTAGCTGTATGTGGTGTGGAAATCGCCGGAGAAGTAACCATCAAGCTAGATGTGATCAAAGGAAAGCAGTGGCCCTTACCGATGGCGGTCAATCATGAGCACTTGATCACGATTGCATCGGAAAAAGAGCTGGACAAGGCTGCGGATCGAGCAGTAATCAACATGGTTCAATTTCTGCACGATGAGCTGGGCGTCGATAAGGCAGAAGCCACCTTCTTGCTCTCTGCTGCGGGAGATTTGCGCATCTGTCAGGTCGTAGATCCACTAAAAACTGCCCGCATGGAGTTACCTCTTGAATACGCCATTGCTGCTGGCTTTGACTCGAAAATAGTAGGCAGATAGAGAACGCAAAAAACCCCAAAGCTTTGGGGTTTTTTGCTTTTCACACACTATCGTTTTATGCAGGTGAACCAACATCGATCAGCGATTCAATCATGACCTTTTGACTGTTTTTGTCCACCCATGCATGCGTTTCTACCAGTTGCTTGCGGTACCAGTCAATTTGGACTTCCACCTGATTACGAGCTGTACCACCCAATACGTTACGAGCATTGACGACCGTCTCTACCGCTAGAGCGTCATATACATCAGCCCCAATAGCCTCTGAGAAGCTCTGGAATTCTTCCAAGGTCAAATCGAGAAGATATTTTTGCTGCTCGATGCAGTACAAAACGGTTCTTCCTACGACTTCATGCGCCTGACGGAATGGCATGTCTTTGCGAACCAAGTAATCTGCCAAGTCTGTCGCATTAGAGAAATCGTTGGTAACAGCCTGACGCATGCGCTCTGTTTTGACCTGCATCGTCTTGATCATCGGCGTCAGCAAGGCAAGTGCGCCATGAATGGTAGCTACCGTATCAAACATGCCTTCCTTATCTTCCTGCATATCCTTGTTGTACGCCAACGGCAAGCCTTTCAATACGGTCAGTAAACCGAACAAATTACCGTAGACACGCCCTGTTTTTCCGCGAACCAGCTCGGCCACATCGGGATTTTTCTTTTGCGGCATGATGCTGGACCCTGTGCAAAACGCATCGTCCAGCTCCACGAAGGAAAATTCCTGACTGCTCCAGATGACGAGCTCTTCGCACAGACGAGAAAGATGCGTCATGACCAACGAAGCGTCTGCCAAAAATTCTACGATGAAGTCACGGTCACTCACCGCATCCATGCTGTTTTGATAGATACCGTCAAATTGCAGCAGTTCCGCTACAAACGTGCGATCAATCGGGAATGTCGTACCTGCGAGGGCACCAGCACCAAGCGGCAGCACATTCACACGCTTCCACGTCTCGGTCATCCGCTCAATATCACGCTGCAGCATGGATACATACGCCATCAGGTGATACCCGAACAAAACGGGCTGCGCACGTTGCAAATGCGTGTAGCCTGGCATGACAGTATCGAGATGCTGATTCGCTTGTTCCAGCAATGCCTCTTGTAAATACATCGCCAATTGGATGATCTCCATCAGCTTTTCTCTGAGATACAGGTGCATATCCAACGCGACCTGATCATTGCGGCTGCGTCCGGTGTGAAGCTTGCCCCCCACCGGACCGATCTCTTCAATCAGCATCTTTTCAATATTCATATGAACATCTTCGTGGGCCACGAGAAATTCCGCTTGCCCGCGTTCGATCTTATCTTTTACCTTTTTCAGACCAGCGATAATCTGTCTTACTTCCTCCATCGGCAGGATGCCGCACTTGCCCAACATGGCAACATGCGCTAGGCTTCCGACGATGTCCTGTCGCCACATTTTCTGGTCGAAAGAAATAGAAGCGGTATACTCTTCTACGAGCTGATTCGTCGGCTTCGTGAAGCGTCCTCCCCAGAGTTTCATTGCTTGATCGCATCCTTTTCGTCCAAAATCTTGATCGCTGTATTTTGGTTCTCATGCAGTACGCCTTCGTTTACTTGCGCGTACACCTTGGTAGGCAGACCCCACAGCTTGATGAAGCCAAGCGCTGCTTTGTGGTCGAATTGGTCACCTGCATTGTAAGTCGCCAGCTCATGGCTGTACAGAGACGATGCAGAGGTGCGGCCTACAACGATGGCATGCCCTTTATGCAGCTTCACGCGTACTACGCCCGTTACGTGCTTTTGTGTTTCTTCAATGAAAGCACAAACAGCGTTGCGGATTGGCGAATACCAGAGACCCTCATAGATCACTTGCGCCAATTTTTGCTCCACAATCGGCTTGAACTGAGCGACTTCACGTGGTTGTGTCAAGAATTCCAGCTCGCGGTGAGCCAAAATCAGGGTAGTCGCAGCAGGTGTCTCGTATACTTCGCGAGATTTGATCCCCACCAAACGGTTTTCGACATGGTCGATACGGCCCACACCATGGTTGCCGGCAATTTTGTTCAGCTTCAGGATCAGCTCGGACAGTGGGAGCTCTTCTCCGTTCAAGGCGGTTGGCTTTCCTTGCACGAAAGTGATCTCGATTTCTTCCGCCTCTTCTGGTGCATCCGTGATCGACTTCGTCAGATCGTATGCACCTTCTGGAGGAGCTGCCCATGGATCTTCCAGAACACCGCACTCGCAGCTTCTGCCCCACAGGTTTTGGTCAATGCTGTATGGATTGTCCAGATCGATCGGGATCGGGATATTGTTCTTTTTCGCATATTCAATCTCTTCGTCACGCGTCCAGCCCCATTCACGAACTGGCGCCACGATTTTGATATCCGGGTTCAGTGCTGTGAAGGAAACGTCAAAGCGTACCTGGTCGTTTCCTTTTCCTGTGCAACCATGTGCCACTGCTACTGCGCCTTCTTTTTCCGCGATTTCTACCAACACGCGAGAAATCAGGTAACGCGACAGTGCGGACACCAACGGATATTTGCCTTCGTACATCGCGTTTGCTTTCAGCGCTGGCAATACGAACTCCTCAGCGAATGCTTCCTTTGCATCCACTACGATTGATTTCACTGCCCCTACCTGCAATGCTTTTTTCTGTACGAAGTCGAGGTCTTTTCCCTCTCCTACATCCAGCGCAACTGCGATCACGTCATAGTTATACGTATCTTGCAGCCATTTAATTGCTACCGATGTATCTAAACCGCCTGAATAGGCCAACACAATTTTATCTTTTGCCATCATTCTCTCTCCCCGTTTCGAAGTTTCTCTTATGCGAGTAATTATACAAAGGAATTAATAAAAATACAACTATTTTTCTTGTATATTTTTTGTGAATTCGCAGACAAAAACAGGGAAGTAAGCAAAATATACATTTTTCCGTATATGGGGCATCTTGTTTTTATGCATATCCACTGTCTGTTTATGCATAAATACTGTGTCATTGATAGGAAAGGGAATCCACGATTCAGAACGAATTAGAGGAAGGAACTACTTTGGAGAATAAATGCTGGAGGCAAATTATGAAAACGATTTATTTGGTGCGTCATTGTCAAGCTGCTGGCCAAGAACCGGAAGCCCCGCTCACGGAAAAGGGAGAAGGACAAGCTCGTAAGCTCGCATCTTTCTTCGACGAATACCCCATTGATCGAATCATCTCGAGTCCTTATCAGCGGGCAATTGCCACCATCCAACCGCTTGCAAAGGAACGCAGACTCAACATTGAGGAAGATCAGCGCTTGGTCGAACGTGTCCTTTGCGGGGTACCACGCGAAGATTGGTTCGAGCGACTGCGTGATACGTTTGATGACCTGTCTCTTGAGTTCGAAGGGGGTGAATCTAGTCTCACTGCAATGAACCGGGCCAATTCGTTACTCACTGAGATTTTGACCGCTGAGCATAAAGAAATCGTGCTTGTGAGCCATGGCTGCCTGCTGGCGTTGCTCATGAAATCAGTTGACGACCGCTTCGGCTTTAGCGATTGGGAAAGATTAAGCAATCCAGATGTATTCAAGCTCACCTGTCACACGGAAGCCCGGGAGCTCGTCCGCATTTGGTCTTAAAAAACGTAAAAACAGTTACAAGGGGCAGCTCATCTGATTGCCTCCTGTAACTGTTTTTGAGGGATGGATTCTATTCCGATAATGCTCTGCAGCTCTTCACGCGGCAGTCTCTGTACAATTCGGATAAAATGCTCTGCCAAAATCGGATCAAATTGCGTACCGGACCCCCGTTTAATTTCTTGAAGCGCTTCCTCTACAGGCAATCCTTTTCGATAAGGCCTGTCTGCCACCATCGCATCGAAAGCGTCCGAGATCGCTAAAATCCTCGCCATCAGTGGAATGTCATCCCCTGCTAAACCATCCGGGTATCCTCTTCCGTCTATTCGCTCATGATGGGAACGGATCGCAGGAAGCAATTCATTAAACATCCCTGCTTGCAAAATGATTTCATAACCAATGACCGTATGCTGCTTGATCTTGTCGTACTCTTCCGGGGTCAGCTTTCCTTTTTTATTGAGAATTTCGTCTTCGATGCCGATTTTTCCGATGTCGTGCAGAAGACCGCCAACATAAATCTCTTCTACTTTTGTAGCAGATAACCCAATATCCTTGGCAATTTCTCTTCCCCAGTGAGCCACTCGTTGGGAATGACCACTCGTATAACGATCACGTGCATCAATAGAAGCTGCCATGGCAGTCAAAAACTTGTGGTTGAATGTTTTGACTTCTTCCACTTTTTGTTGGAGTTTTTGAATACTATCATAGTAGTGATGGAATACATAACTAATAGTAATAAAGGCTACCATCATTGGAAGTAACGTAAGTACACCATAAGACTCAACTAATCGGGAACCTACACCTGCCAATACACAAAGGAGTAAGTAAGTAGATGTGAATCCCCTAGCCATCTGTTTGACTGTTTGAATCCAACCCATTTTATGAAAATAAGATATGCCTAATCCACAAAGGAACAAGTTCGCAAACCAATAAGCCCCCGCTAAGAACAGGTCTGAAACCATCGGAGAAATTGTGCCCAAGCTGCTGATCCATCGATTTAGAGCATCAACAACCCAAATAGTCATCATCAATTGACCTAGATTAGCCATTGCTTTTACTGGTGTTTTTACTGGATTGAACTTCATCAAAAACGCAATGATTAATGCCTCAATAAGAGCAGACCAGACACCAACCCATGCACCAAAAAGGAGGATTCCTGAAAATATGACTGCATTATTTAATGTTAGAATGGTATTCGCCAATCGTACGGGAGCAAACGTAGAAAATATAGTTAAGAGAGTATAAACAAATAATACTATCCAATTCTCACGCGGCTCCCACTTAGACATAGACGAATATATAATCAAGATAGCAGCTACTGCATATCCATATTTAACGATAATCCCTTTAATCATTGTCCGCATGTTAGTTTTTAGTAGCATAACTCTTACCTTCTCGGAGTTGTAGTAGCGAGATTGGTTTATTCATTAGACGTTGAACAAGTAAGAATGCACCCAGCATGATAAAAATATCCCCGATACTAATTACTCTTGGAATAATTGAAGGCATGTAAATAACATCCGTCAAAAAGGGGAGATTTGAGCTTTCCGTCAAAACACTGTGTTTAAAGTTCGTCCCATTAATGACAGGCTCTAAATCATATGGTAGTTTTTTTGCTTGCTCGAGATCGAGTGGCATTTTTCCACCATTTGTCCAAATGGCAATTGCATTCAGAAACCAACCAACCATGAAGATGCGCATATCTTCGAATTTTCGGTTACTTAAAAGAAACGCTAGAATAAACACATAGGCGACGGAAATAAATCCACCACCCCATGAAGGAATTAACGCAGAGCATACTTGAAGCGCTATGCTTATACCAAGCAGCCATACTTTATAGAATTTAGGGAATTCCTTAATTCTTCCTCCCCGCAACAAAGCAACGAGGAAAGATAAACAAATAACATCTAATAACATGTCTCTTTCCCCCACGATTGAAGAAAAACACCACTCAACCAAGCGGTGCTTTCCCCCTATTACTAATATTATCCGATATTAAAATTTGCAGATGTAGCTGCTACGATTGCTACCACCATCATAATTGCCGCGAACCATTTTTTCATTTTCTTTTCCCCCCTTCATGCATAGTGGAGAAAGCTGGCTTCGCTACTGTCCTAGATGCAGAGGCCAAGCGACCAAGTACAGCCCCTGCTCCGCTTTCCTTTTCCATTATGGAAAAGGGTGGATTCGCTACTGGCTCCATACGGACCAAGCGACCAAATACAGTCCGTACTTCCTTGCTTCTTTCCTACCTTTATTTTACACATAAGTGACAAAATTCGGCAATCATAGATTCATAGTCTATTGGATTTAATTGCAGCTAGTTCCATTTGACTAGAACTATGTTCATACCAATGCAGCCAATATCGCTTTTTGTGCATGCAGTCTATTTTCAGCCTGATCAAAAATTACGGAGCGAGCTCCGTCGATGACTCCTGTGGTAACCTCTTCACCACGATGTGCCGGCAAGCAATGCAAGAAGAGATAGTCACGGTCTGCCGCAGCTACCAACTTTTCGTTCACTTGATAGTCGGCAAATGCTTTCAATCGCACCTCATTTTCTGCTTCAAAACCCATACTAGTCCAAACGTCCGTGTATACGGCATCTGCCCCCATGGCAGCTGCTATCGGATCGGTGGTCACCATCATTTTCCCGCCGCTTTGTTTCGCGTATTCTGTAGCTTTTGCGACAATCGCTGCATCCATTTCGTATCCTGCTGGAGTCGCTACCCGCACATCCAAGCCTAGCAGAGCTGCGCCCAGCACGAGTGAGTTCGCCACATTATTGCCGTCCCCTACATATGCGAGCTTGACTCCTTTGAGCTTGCCTTTGTGCTCCCAAATGGTCAGGAGGTCAGCCAATGCCTGGCAAGGATGGTACAGATCGGTCAAGCCATTGATAATGGGGATCGACGCGTGCTCTGCAAGCTCTTCTACATAAGAGTGGGAAAAGGTGCGAATCATGATGGCATCCACGTACCGCGAGAGAACTTTCGCTGTGTCGCTGATCGGCTCCCCGCGTCCTAGCTGGAGTTCTTTTCCGCTCATGAACATTCCCAAACCGCCCAACTGATGCATCCCTACTTCAAAGGAGACACGCGTACGAGTTGAAGCCTTGTCAAAGATCATCCCCAACGTCTTGCCCTGCAGTGGCTGAAATGGCTGTCCCAGCTTTTGCAGCTGCTTGACGTGAGCGGAGAGATGGAGCAGCTCCATCAATTCTTCCCCGTTGAATTCATCGACGCACAAGAAATCTTTACCTTTATGCTTTTGTAACGGCAAGTTTTGAAAGTGTTCCAATATCTTCACTGGCTGCATGCGAGCCACCTCTTTTCTTCATAATAGACTTCACGTATAACTCGAACGTATCAACCGCGGAGAACAACGGCACACCCTGCTGTACCATTCGGCTTCGCAAAGCAAAGCCTGTTCGGCCCTGACGATTGCCTTTTGTCGCGGTAACTAAGGCGAAGGCCGCTTCTTCCTTTTGCAGCAGCTCAATCCACGCTGCTTCATCTGTCACGACATGCTTGACGTCAATCCCTTTGGCTGTCAGCCACTCGGCAGTACCCGGAGTCGCCGCCAGATTGGCTCCGTCTGCTTGGAGTTGTCCGATCGACTCTCCTACTTCATCTTGCTTATCTCCATCTGCCAAAGAGATCATGACCAACTGGCCTTTTTGCCAATCGCCGTACAAATTGTCTTTGAATGCAAACGCTTTGCCTGCCGCCTCTTCGAATGTACGCCCCAAGCCGAGAACTTCCCCCGTCGACTTCATCTCTGGGCCAAGCACCGGGTCTACGCCATTCAGCTTGATCGTGGAGAAGACTGGCGCCTTGACGACTGCAAAAGGGATTTCTGGCAAAAGTCCTGTACCGTAGCCCATTTCCGCCAGCTTTTCGCCCAATTGTGCGCGAACTGCCAGTTGAACCATCGGGATGCCTGTCACTTTACTCGTAATCGGCACTGTCCGCGAAGCCCGAGGATTTACCTCCAGTACATAAACCGTACCGCCATCTATGACAAACTGGATATTGATTAACCCGACGGCTCCCATTTCCCGTGCGATTGCTTCTGTATAGCTCGCGATTTTGTGCTTGATGTCATCTGTCAGCTGAGGAGCCGGGAACAAGGCTACACTGTCACCCGAGTGGATGCCTGCTCTCTCCACATGCTGAAAAATTCCCGGGATAATGACGGATTGTCCGTCGCATACCGCATCTACTTCTGCTTCCTTGCCCGGGACGTATTTGTCCACGAGGAGTGGGAAAAACATGCTCATATCCGGATGGTTCAACCAATCGTTGATGGTGGCTTGCAGCTCTTCGAGGTTATGGACCACTACCATGCCCTGCCCGCCGATGACGTAGGAAGGACGCATCAAGACAGGGAAGCCGATTTCCTCTGCAATTGCGGTCGCATCCTCCAAGGTCGATACCCCTTTGCCCGGGATATGCGGGATGTCCAGCTTGCGCAGCATGTCATAAAACAGCTCGCGGTCCTCCGCGCGTTCAATAGCTGAAAGTGACGTTCCCATTACTTTCAAGCCCGCATGCTCCAGCTTGGCAGCTAAGTTGATTGCTGTTTGACCCCCGAACTGGACCATAACGCCCTCCACCTGCTCGCGTTCTGCGATATGCAGCACGTCTTCTACGTGAAGCGGTTCAAAATAAAGATGGTCGGCGGTTTCATAATCCGTACTGACCGTCTCCGGGTTGTTGTTCACGACAACAGCAGCAATACCGCTTGCCTGCAGCGATTTGGCCGCGTGGACCGAGCAATAGTCGAATTCGATTCCTTGCCCAATGCGAATCGGACCTGAGCCGAGTACCAGCACTTTGCGGCCAGCTAGTGATTCTACCTCATCTACTCCTTGCCAATCCGAGTAGTAGTATGGTGTTTGGGCATCGAATTCTGCGGCACAAGTATCGACGATTTTATATGTTGGCGTAATGCCGGATTGTTCACGAAGTGCTTTGATCTGAGCTGGTGTTGTACCAACCAGTGAAGCGATGGTTTCATCAGCAAAACCGCGACGCTTTGCTTCCAACAAAACCTCCGAGCTCAATGATTCACTGTCATGGCAAGACAGCTCTACTTCCAGATCCACGATTTTACGCAAGCTCCGCAAGAAAAACGGATCGACACCAGTCAGACTGTGAAGCTCACTCTCCGTAAAGCCTTTGCGAATCGCTTCGGCAAAAACAAACAGCCTGATATCAGTCGCTTCCTGCAAGGCATGTGCAAGCTCCTCACGCGTCCAGGATTCGAGCTCTGGTCGAGTCAAATGCGTGCAGCCCTGCTCCAGGGAACGAACCGCCTTCAATAGTCCCGCTTCCAAATTACGCGCGATTGACATAACTTCGCCAGTCGCTTTCATTTGTGTCCCCAGCCTGCGATCTGCCAGTGGGAATTTGTCAAACGGGAAGCGTGGAATTTTTACAACGATGTAGTCTAGCGCCGGTTCAAAGCTGGCGTACGTATAACCCGTGATCGGATTCGTCACTTCATCCAGCCCGTAGCCCAATGCGAGCTTGGAGGCGATTCGTGCAATCGGATAACCTGTTGCTTTGGAAGCCAACGCACTCGAGCGACTCACCCGTGGGTTTACCTCGATCAGCACATAGCGATCCGAGTTTGGATCAAGCGCAAATTGAATATTGCAGCCACCTACCACCCCAAGTGAACGAATCACTTTCGTGGATACGCTGCGCAGCATTTGGTACTGGCGATCCGTCAGCGTCTGAGATGGCGCGACAACAATGCTGTCTCCCGTATGAATACCTACCGGGTCCAGATTTTCCATATTGCAGACGATGATGCAGGTATCATTTGCGTCCCGCATGACCTCGTACTCGATCTCTTTCCAGCCTTTTACACTCCGCTCAATCAGCACCTGCCCGATTGGACTAGCAGCAATACCGCCAGCAGCAACCTTGCGCAGGGAAGCTTCATCCTCTGCGATTCCGCCACCCGCTCCACCAAGCGTGTAAGCCGGGCGCACAATCACTGGATAACCAATCGAACCGGCGAACTCGATCGCAGCTTCAACTGATTCAACTGTATCGCTCTCTGGAACAGGCTCTCCGATTTGTTGCATTAATTGCTTGAACAGCTCACGGTCTTCCCCGTTTTGAATGGCGGCAAGCGGCGTACCCAACAGCTGCACGCTGTACGTTTCCAGCACGCCCGCTTCTGCCAGTGAAACAGCAAGATTAAGTCCCGTTTGGCCGCCTAACGTAGGCAAGAGACCATCGGGACGCTCTTTTGCGATAATAGCTGTCACGGATTCCACCGTGAGCGGCTCCAGATACACTTTGTCTGCTACTTGTTCGTCTGTCATGATCGTGGCCGGATTATTATTCACCAGCACCACTTGCACACCGGCTTCCTTTAAGGAAAGGCAAGCCTGCGCACCTGCATAATCAAATTCTGCTGCCTGACCGATGACAATCGGGCCAGAACCGATGACCAATACTTTATGAATGTGTGGCAATTTAGGCATATCTCTTCGCTCCTACTACGCGCATGGACTGCAAGAATTGGTGAAAAATATGGGTCGTATCGCTAGGGCCGGGATGTGCTTCTGGATGGTACTGCACACTGAAAACAGGCAGACTGACGTGACGCAGTCCTTCGACTGAACCGTCGTTGACATTGCGATAGGAAACCGTCAGCTGGCGTTTATCCAAGGACTCCTCCTTGACCACGTACCCGTGATTTTGTGAGGTCATGTATACTTTGCCAGTCATCAGATCCTTGACCGGATGATTGCTTCCGCGATGGCCGTAAGCCAGCTTTTCTGTCTTGCCGCCGTACATCAACGCCAACACTTGATGCCCCAGGCAGATACCTAATGTCGGGTACTGCTCCACGGCTTTGCGCCATTCACTGCAATAGGCAAGCAGGTGCTCTGGATCTCCAGGCCCATTGGAGAACAACAATCCGTCCGGCGCGAGAGCATTGATTTGGGCAAAAGTCGTGTCAAATGGCACCACTGTGACACGGCAGCCCTGTTCGAGAAGGGCATCCAAAATCGATTGCTTCATACCGAGATCAATCAGCACGACATGCTCGCCACCTCCCGGATACCGCTCCACTTGTTGTCTGGACACATTGGCAACCAATGATTTCTTGGCATGCTTGTAGCGCAGAGACACAACTTCCTCCACCTGCATAGGCTGATCGGAAATAACCCCGAATACCGGCCCATTTTGGCGGACGCGCTTGGTAATGGTTCGTGTATCAATACCAGCTAGGATCGGGAACCCGAATGACTCTGCCGCTTCAGCCAAAGTCATGTTTGATTCATAATGGCTTGGTTCTGTGCATAGCTCACTGACGATCATGCCTGTCAGCGCTGGCTTGGCTGCCTCATAGTCCTTTTCGTTGATCCCGTAGTTTCCGATCAAGGGATACGTGAAGGTAACGATTTGTCCTGCAAATGAAGGGTCTGTCATCACTTCTTGATATCCAGTCATACCTGTATGAAAAACCACTTCTCCAAATCCGCTAATCGGGGCGCCATACAGCTGCCCTGTAAAAACCTCGCCGCACTCCAGCGTAAGGTATCCTGTTCCAAGCGATTGATTCTCTCTATTCATCTATGAAGCCACTCCTCTCCAATGGGCACCGGCCTGAACATTCTTACCGAAAATTTATGCAACCTTTTGTATTAATATACATTTGACATTATAAAAATGCAACGAGTTTTTTGACAGCTTTGCCTCGTTGCATTTTTTACCATTCATTCAATTTTGGCTTCTATACTTGTGACAGCGCCTCGCTTAATACCGCAATCGCCTGCTTTACTTCAGCGTCCGTCGTCACAAACGAAGGCAAGAGTCTGACTACTTGTGGACCAGCCATCAGCAAGATCACTCCTTTTTCCCGTGCATACGCTACTGGGTCACCTGCCGGGATCGTCAGCTCCACACCGAGAAGAAGTCCTTTTCCCCGAACCGTAACCACTTTATCTGGATGTTCAGCCTTGAGCTTCTCCAGTTCTTTGATGACTAGCTCATGAATATGGGCTACGCGCTCCAAAATCTGCTCCTCTTCCATCGTCGTAAGCGTCGCAATTCCAGCAGTCGCTGCCAATGGATTCCCGCCAAACGTAGTGCCGTGCGTACCTGGAGCGAATGCCTCCGCTACTTCCTTGGTCGCAACTACCGCTCCGATCGGGAATCCGCTTCCCAAGCCTTTTGCCAATGAGATCGCATCTGGCTTCACGCCGTATTGCTGGAAGGCAAACCATGTACCCGTACGACCAATCCCTGTTTGGATTTCATCTACCAACAGCAGCAAACCATGCGTATCGCACAATTCACGGAGCGCCTTCACCCACGCCTCTTCTGCTGGATGTACGCCGCCTTCTCCTTGGATCAGCTCCAGCATGATCGCGCATGTCTTGTCCGTTATTGCTGACTTGACTGCATCCAGATCATTGTATGGAACAGTGACAAAGCCCTGTGGCAATGGGGCGAATCCATCCTTTACCTTTTCCTGTCCAGTTGCTGTCAGGGTAGCCAATGTACGTCCATGAAAGGACTGCTCGAAGCTGATGATCTCGTAACGGTCTGTCCCTTTTACTTTTTGTGCATAGCGGCGTGCCAGCTTGATCAAGCCTTCATTCGCCTCTGCTCCACTGTTGCAGAAAAAAGCCTGATCGAGTCCAGACAAACGGCTCAGCTTTTCCGCCAAAATCTCTTGCTGGGGAACATGCACAAGGTTCGAGCAATGCCACAGGGTGTCGAGCTGTTCGTGCAGCTTTGCCGTTACTTTTGGCGGGACATGTCCTAGCGAAGTCACTGCAATCCCTGAGGTAAAATCGAGATACTGCTTCCCTTGATCATCCCACACCTGATTCCCTTGTCCTTTTACCAAACTGATTGGCCATCTCGCATAGTTATTCATGAGATGCACTGGAGCTGTTGTTGTATGCATATTCATTTCCCTCCTCATCTAAGCGTAATTGACATTCATACGAACCGTCGTCCCAACTGCCTGCCCCGTACAAACACCGAGCAGATCCTCAGCCGTTCCCCGGCAGATCACAACCTGTTCCACTCCCTGTCCGAGAGCATCGAGAGCTGCCTGAACCTTCGGAATCATTCCTCCAGTAATAATCTCTGCCTGAATCATTTCCTGTATCTCTTGTGCACTCGTGGCTGACACTACTGCCTTGGTTCCATCTGGCTGAGGCTGCATAATGCCTGGAACGTCTGTCACCATGATCAGCTTTTCTGCACGAAGCGCTGCTGCGATCGCTCCTGCTGCAACATCGGCATTGACGTTAAACGTATTTGCACCATCTTCACTGACGGAAAGAGGAGCAACCACCGGGACATAGCCCTGCCCAAGAATGGCTTTCGGAATGGTCGTATCAGCCTTTTGGATTTCTCCTACCCACCCGAGTGGCTTTGTTGTTTTTGTGGCTAGCAGGGTCTGACCATCAATGCCGCTTACCCCCCAAGCCTTGGCCCCTGCCTGCGTCAGTCTTTTTACCAGTGCCTTATTGATGCTGCCGCACAAGACCATTTCCACTACACCCAGCGTATCCTCGCAAGTGACACGGAGCCCATCCACAAATTGCGGAGTGATCTGTACACGATCGAGCATACCGTTAATGGCGGGTCCTCCCCCGTGAACAATGACAATCTCTTGTCCTTGCGCCTGCAGTCCTGCAATCGCCTGAAAGAAGGAGTCAGGTAGCTGATCCATCGTGCTTCCGCCACATTTGATAACAACTATTCCTTGCATCTGCTCTCCTCCTCTACGGGAATACTGGTACGAGCGGCAAGCCTGCTTTCTCTGGCAAATCAAACATGACATTCATGTTTTGTACCGCTTGGCCGGCTGCTCCCTTCATCATGTTATCGATCACCGACAGTAAGATGACACGCTTCGTGCGCTGATCTACATGGATAGCAATATCGCAGTAATTGGAGCCATATACTTCCTTCGTGCGTGGATGACTGCCCGCAGGACGTACACGTACAAAAGGTTTATCTGCATAGGCAGCTTCGTATAGCTCCTGAATTTGCCCTTGTGTCACATCCGTAGTTAACTGCCCGTAAGCCGTGACTAAAATGCCTCGGGTCATCGGTACCAAATGCGGAGTAAATTGTACGAGTGTCTCTTCTCCGCTTTGCTTTTGCAGCTCCTGTTCAATCTCGGGCGTATGCTGATGATTTGTAACTTTATAGGCATGAATGCTTTCATTGATTTCGCCGTAATGAACACCAAGTGAAACTCCACGTCCAGCGCCGGACACACCTGATTTGGCATCGATGATCCAGCTGTTTGGCTGTACCCATCCAGTCTTTACGAGCGGAAGCAAAGCGAGAAGCGCAGCAGTCGGATAGCAGCCTGGATTCGCTACGAGACTGGCACCTGCCATATGCTCTTGATTCCATTCCGTCAAACCGTAAACGGCTTTTTCTACCCACTGGGAAGGGGCAGGCTCGTGTTTGTACCACGTCTTGTAGACCGATCCGTTTTCCAGACGAAAATCTCCAGATAAATCAATCACCTTTACACCTTTTTCGACCAGCTTCGGAGATAGTTCGCTGCTTACTCCCGCAGGCGTAGCGAGAAAGATCAAATCGTTCACACCACTCATGCTGTCTGCATCAATCGGTGACAATGTGGGCAATCCGAGCCCAGCTGCATGTGGAAACGATTTTTCCAAGCTCTCCCCTTCCGATGAACTTGAGTATAAATTTGCAATCTCAACATGCGGATGCCCAGCCAAAAGACGGATCAACTCCGCGCCACCATAACCCGTTGCTCCAACAATCCCGACCCGAACCATGCTCTCTCCCCTTTATCCACTTCTGTATTTTTATACATGAATAATAATAAAAATTCAAACGAAATACAACAGAAAAACTTTTGCAGTGCAAATGAAAAAGCGCCCGATTGCTCGAGCGCTGGTCTGTTTCCTGTTTACTTCTTGTCCGCCAACCATGCAGCGATATTTTCTGCATCTTTTCCTTTGACAAGACCTGGAGGCATGGATCCTTTTCCTTTTTCCAGAATACCCATGATCTGCTCCTTGTCCATCTGACTGCCGATCTTCTGCAAGTTCGGTCCAACTGCCCCTTCCAACGTCTGTCCGTGGCAGCTTGAACAGGTATTTTTGTACATGGTTTCGGCAGTTGCTGCATCATAGTCTCCTGTTGGTGCCGTGGCTGGTGGAGTTTCTGTAGCCGGAGCCTCAGTTGCGGGTTGGTTGGCAGGCGGCTGGGTTTGCTGATTTCCGCCACCACAGGCGCTTAGCGAGAATGCGAGTACAGCCGCTGTCAAAACGAATGGAATGCGTTTCAAGGCTGTTCCCTCCTTTATTCGGATTTCTTCGCTAAGTATGCCTCCAACTACCACTTCTCATTCTTGCGACACCCATTTAGGACAAAGGAAACTCCAACGGACTCCATTCACGTAGCTCCAACGTCCGTGCGCCTTCGACTACAACTGGATCAGCCTCAGCCAATTTTCGAGCTTCTTCCAGAGAATCCGCTTTGTAAATGACCATTCCCCCAAGCTTATCGGTGAACGGTCCTGCCATGAACACTTTTCCCTGCTTGTACAAATCATTAATATACGTAAGATGAGCGGGTCTTACTTGAGCATTCAGCTCTTGATTCACGATTGGCAAAAATGCGGCGTACAGCATGACGGTTTCTCTCCTTTTTCATGAGCTTGTTCTTTCATGAAGTATAACATAATTATGAATACGGACTTTTGTCTGGTAGGATTTTTCCTTTCTACAGCGAACGATTCAATTGTAGCAAGTAGCAACAGAGAGGCGGATATGTATGGGTACGCAGTTACAGTTATATACTTCTCTCTTCCACAACAATCCTGATGCTGTTTTCATGTTCGACATGGACGGCAGATTCACAGGAGTAAACGCTGCTGGTGAAGCTCTGGTAGGATACACCTCTCAAGAATTGCTGCGCATGCAAATTTGGGAAATTCTCGGACCGAAGGAAGTTCTCGATCAAAAGAAACAACAACAAATCCTCTATTCAGGAATCAGAAGAAACAAGTATTATCAGTTGCTTCATAAAGACGGACAAATTGTGGATATCGTCGCTTCCAGCTTTCCCATTTTCCACAATGGCGAGATCATCAGTCGTTATTCCATTGCCAAAGACATTACGCAACAAAAGAAAATGGAAGAGGCTCTGCATCAAATGCAAGAGAACTTTCGGTTAATATCGGAAAATATTATGGATTTGATTTTCATTGTGAATGTGGATGGAATCATTACATACGCTTCCCCTTCTGTTCAGGCGGTCAGCGGTCTCACGATTGATCAGGTTATCAACCAGCATTTCTCGATCTTGATGCATCCTGATCAAATTGCACAAGCCAAGAGCGATTTTGACCACATGTTAAAGGAAAAAGTCACACTCGACGCCGAGTACCATTACCTTCATCCAGACGGCAGAATGCTGCTGTTCGATGTGAAAGGAACACCTGACATCTGTTCGAGCGGCCAAATCGTCAGTACCGTTTTTGTGGCACGCGATATTACAGAACGCCGGCAGTCAGAGGATCTACTCCGTTATTCAGACAAGCTGTCTGTTTTAGGAGAGCTTGCTGCGGGAATCGCGCATGAAATTCGAAATCCACTCACTGCCCTGAAAGGATTTATCCAGCTCATGGAGGGCGATAATGTCGCCAATCGGCAATATTTGCAAATCATGCTATCCGAAATCGACCGAATCACTTCGATAACCAGTGAGCTTTTGTTATTGGCTAAGCCACAAGCGTTGCGATTTGCTCCCAACGGTTTATTGCCGTTGCTTTTATCTGTCATTAAGCTCCTGGAGCCACAAGCACTTCTGAAAAATGTAACCATTCTCACTGATTTTCCACAAGTTACGTCACTCATTTTGTGCGAGGAGTATCAAATCAAGCAGGTCTTCATTAACATCATAAAAAACGGCATGGAAGCCATGCCGTTAGGTGGAAATCTCACTATCAAGGTTGTAGAATGCTCTCATGATGTTGTCATTCGAATCAGCGATCAAGGACAAGGCATCCCTGCAGAGCTACTTCCCCGATTAGGAGAGCTTTTTTATAGTACCAAAGAAACAGGAACTGGCCTCGGGCTGATGGTAAGCTCAAAAATTATTCGCGATCACGGTGGTTCGATTGACATCGCGAGTGATGTCGGCAAAGGAACCACCGTCTCGATTGCATTACCAAAAGCCTTGAAGACTTCTGTTTCGTCTATCGATTGATCTGCGCGCGCAAGTAGGCATCAATAAACGAATCAATTTCTCCATCCATGACCGCTTGAACGTTTCCGACTTCCATATTCGTCCGGTGATCCTTTACCAGACTGTATGGGTGGAAGACATATGAGCGAATTTGGCTGCCCCAGGCGATGTCTTTTTGTTCGCCTTGAATAGCTGCCAATGTTTTCTCCTGCTCTTCACGCTTTTTCTCAAATAGTCGTGCCGTCAGCATTTTCATCGCACGCTCCCGGTTTTTAATCTGGGAGCGCTCTGTTTGACACGTCACTACAATTCCAGAAGGCAAGTGAGTAATCCGTACAGCGGAGTCAGTCGTGTTGATATGCTGACCACCTGCACCACTGGAACGATACGTATCGATTTTGAGGTCTTCCGTACGAATGTCTACCGCATTATCGTCTTCGATCTCCGGCAGGACGTTGCAAGACACAAACGATGTGTGACGACGTCCAGACGCATCAAACGGAGATATCCGCACAAGACGATGTACCCCTTTTTCTGATTTGAGGTAGCCATACGCATTGTAACCCTTAATGAGGAGAGTAACACTTTTTACACCGGCTTCATCGCCAGGCAAATAGTCCAATGTCTCAACCTTGAAGCCCTTGGCATCCCCCCAACGTGTATACATACGCAGAAGCATAGCCGCCCAATCCTGGGACTCCGTACCACCCGCTCCCGGATGCAGCTCCAGAATCGCATTGTTTTTGTCGTATTGATCGCTCAGAAGCAACTCCAGCTCAAAGCTCTCAAATGACTTTCTCAGCTCCTGTGTACTGTCATACAGATCTTGAATAAGGGACGCATCCCCTTCTTCAATGACGAGCTCCAGCATGAGCTGAAGGTCCTCGTATTGGGAATCGAGCTTGCCCATTGTCTCTACGAGGCTTTTGATTGCATTCAGCTCACTGATTGTCTTCTGCGCTGCATCATTGTCATCCCAAAAATCAGGGGCCAGCATGCGCTCTTCCAGTTCACCGATTCTTTCCTGTTTTACTGGGAGGTCAAAGAGACCCCCTAATATCCGCTAATCGTTTAGCCATGCTAGACATCTCTTGTTTGATGTCCGCAATATCGATTAATGCCATGTTGCGAATCACCTTCTCTTTACGTAAGCTATGTTTTATTGTAACGTAATTTGCCGGATGCGCAAATATGGCAGCCTGTCACGTTTAGAAAAGGGACTTCGCTTTTACAGTTTGTTATGTTGCCACCGGTGGTGATGGCGAGGATCTCAAGTCTCGGATTTCATGTGGTTGTTTATTTTCCGTCTGTGGTGTCGTAACCAAAAATAGATGTGTACCCCGCGCTTCTCGTACTTTCTGCTGGTAAGCCTGCTTGATGAAGGCTTGTCGCTTCCAGCCGCGTGTTTTCCTATGCTTTTTCGCTATCGGACTTTCTTGCGTTCGATCCACCAATCCATTCGGCGGTACGATCATGCCTTCTGTCCAATTCGGCTCCGGAATTTCCTCCAGCAATCGCTTGTCCTCAAAGACTGGGTCTTGTGCTGAGATTACTCTCGGTAACTCTACCCCCTCCTCCTTTTCAATCAGCTGTACTTTTTTATTTTCCTTTCCTGTCTTTAGCACCGCTTTTAAAGTAATCGATATTCGCTCCATTATATTTTTCGTTTGTATGCCCATCACGCTTCCTGACGTTCTCATTTGTTCATTCCTCCGTCTGTCGTGAATTTGGTAAAAGTGTTGTACTTACGATTCTATTTATTTTTCAGATAATTACCACTTGAATCGTTCGATTACATTTACCAGTGTTAGACAAATAGATCGTTTATATCAGACGAGGGAGAATAGATGGAGACGAATACTGTCAAGGCATTAGGAATCGGCAAGAAAAAAACATCCCCCTCGTACCGAATTTGCCGATACGAGAAGAATGTTCTGTAATTGCTTAGTGTTTTTTGTTTTGACGTTTGCGTTCCTGCTCCTGGGCGCGACGCTGTGCACGGTTTTTCGGATCAGCATCACCGGAGGTCTCAGGATCTGGACGATCAGATGGTCCGGAGGTCTGCAAGTTGTCCGGGTCGATTCCTTGACCGCGAATGACATCCTGGCGCTCCAGATTTTGACTGACTTCGGCCTTCATGATGTACATGGAGACCTCTTCCTGAACAGCTGCCAGCATTCCTTGATACATTTCATATCCTTCGAACTGGTACTCACGAAGCGGATCGTTTTGTGCGTAGGCGCGCAGGTGAATACCTTGACGCAACTGATCCATCGCATCGATGTGATCCATCCATTTGCTGTCGACAGCACGCAGGATGACGACTTTTTCAAACTCGCGAATTGCCTCGCCGATTTCTTCTTCACGCTGTTTGTACTGTTTGTCGACTTCTGCTTTCAACAGCTCGATAATCTCTTCTGCTTCCATGCCTTTCAGCATTTTTGCCGTAATTGTTTCTTCATGGAGGAATCCATTATTGGCAGCATCGGCCAATGCTTGCAGATCCCAATCCTCTGGTACCTCTTCTTTTGGACAATGCAGATTCACTGCACGCTCCAACACTTCGTAGATCATATTCAAAGCAACTTCGCTGAGATTTTCTTGTTCCAGGATGTCTTTACGTTGTTTGTATACAACCAGACGCTGCTGATTCATCACGTCGTCGTATTGGAGAACGCCTTTACGTGCGTCGAAGTTCGATCCCTCTACACGCTTCTGAGCGGATTCTACTGCACGAGTTACCAAACGGCTCTCTATTGGCATATCCTCTTCCATACCCAGACGATCCATCATATTCATGATATTGTCCGCACCAAAACGACGCATCAGCTCATCCTGCATAGAGAGGAAGAACTGAGAAGAACCAGGGTCTCCCTGACGACCAGCACGACCACGCAGCTGATTGTCAATCCGGCGGCTCTCATGACGTTCTGTACCGATAATATGAAGACCGCCCCGATCCGCAACTCCTTCACCGAGCTGGATGTCTGTACCGCGACCAGCCATGTTCGTCGCGATGGTAACCGCTCCGTACTGACCTGCACGTGCAACGATTTCCGCCTCGCGTTCATGCTGCTTCGCGTTCAATACGTTATGCGGTACCCCTTTTTGCTTCAGCATTTGGGACAGGCGCTCTGAGTTTTCGATGGAGATGGTACCTACGAGAATCGGTTGGCCATTTTTGTGGCGCTCGACAATGTCGTTTACAACTGCACGGTACTTCGCTGCCTCTGTTTTGAAAACGAGGTCTGGTGAATCGATACGCTGTACCGGCTTGTTCGTTGGAATGACCACAACATCGAGACCGTAAATTTTCTTGAACTCTTCTTCTTCCGTCTTCGCTGTACCAGTCATACCGGCAAGCTTTTGGTACATACGGAAGTAGTTTTGCAGCGTGATTGTCGCGAGTGTCATGCTCTCGCTTTGAACACGCAGACCTTCTTTTGCTTCAATGGCTTGGTGCAAGCCATCGCTGTAGCGGCGTCCAACCATCAGACGGCCGGTGAACTCGTCAACGATTACGACTTCGCCATCTTGCACCACATAATCGACATCACGCTTGAACAGCACTTGTGCCTTCAGCGCCGCCGTAATGTGGTGGTTCAGTGTGATATGCGCCGTATCGTACAGGTTGTCGATGTTGAATGCCTGCTCGACCTTGCTTACACCTTCATCGCTAAGGTTTACGATTTTCAGCTTCTCATCTACTGTGAAATCTTTTTCTGCTTCCAAGCGCTTCACGAAATGAGAGCAAATGTAGTACAGCTCTGTCGATTTGTTCGCAGAACCAGAGATGATCAACGGCGTACGCGCTTCGTCAATCAAAATGCTGTCTACCTCGTCAATGATAGCGAAGAAGAGTGGACGCTGCACCATTTGTTCCTTGTACAGAACCATGTTGTCACGCAGGTAGTCGAAGCCAAACTCGTTGTTCGTACCATACGTAATATCACACGCGTATGCTTCGCGTTTTTCTTCAGGACTCAAGCCGTTTTTGTTCAAACCGACTGTCAGTCCGAGGAAATTATACAGCTGTCCCATGATCGTAGAGTCACGCTCAGCCAAGTATTCGTTCACGGTAACGACGTGGACGCCTTTTCCCATCAAGGCATTCAGGTAAGTTGCCAGTGTTGCAACCAGCGTTTTACCCTCACCAGTCTTCATCTCGGAAATACGGCCTTCCTGGAGAACCATACCACCAATCATCTGAACATCGAAGTGACGCATACCCAGTACACGAATGGATGCTTCGCGCACAACCGCAAACGCTTCGTTCAAAATTTTGTCCAGATCTTCCCCGTTAGCCAAGCGAGCCTTGAACTCCGCTGTCTTCTCACGCAATTGGTCATCAGAGAGCACCTTAATCGTTGGTTCCAATGCGTTAATACTTTCTACTCGCTTAAACATTTTCTTTACTTCACGTTCATTGCTGTCGCCGAATATCTTTTTAACGAGTCCTAACATGAGGACACCCCTTCCATATGCTGCCAAACAAAAATGTATCACAAGCCGGCATGAGTCCAGATAATAAGAAATGAATACCGATTCTACGAGAATAATACTTTCTAAAAAGATATTTTATCAAATAGAACATCCTCTACACAAGTAAAGGGAGTTGCCAATAGCAACTCCCTAGTCTTATACGAATGAAAAGGTGTAAAGTTTCGTTATTTCGGTTCAATCAATCCGTAGCGCCCATCATTGCGGCGATACACCACACTAACATCATTGGTGTCACTGTTTTGGAAAACGAAGAAGCTGTGTCCCAGCATATCCATCTGCATGACCGCTTCCTGTGCGTCCATTGGCTTCAAATCGAAGCGTTTGGTTCGCACGATATCGATGTCAATATCGAAATCTTCCTCATCAACATCTGGGACCATGACTGCTACTGGCTGACTCTCACGCTGTGCCATTCTTCCTGTCGAATCCACTCGAAGCTTACGCATCAGCTTCGTTTTGTGCTTGCGAATCTGACGTTCCAGCTTTTCTACTACCAGATCGATAGCAGCGTACATATCTTCGTGTGTTTCCTCCGCTCGGATAATGACCCCACTAAGTGGGATAGTTACCTCGATCGTGCCTTCTCCGCGATGTACATGCATGGTGACTTGTACTTCTGTAGGCTGTGGTGTTTCAAAATATTTTTCCAGACGGCCGACTTTCTTTTCGACAAATTCTCTAAGTGCAGCGGTGACTTGAATGTTTTCTCCACGAATGTTAAATTTCATGGTTCCAACCTCCTTCCGTCTATACATACTTATTCGCCACCACTGTAAATAATCCTTCTGTTCTGCTTAAAAAATTCTTTGCAAATCTTTTACAAATCATCAATATACGACATTTTTTTACCAATACTTACTAGATTCCCTATGCTATAATAGGAAAGGTAGTCATCCAATCCTATATCGCGGTCGTACACGCACTGGAGGAATCCTCATGGTCGAGGTAAAACCTTCCCATTCACTTATCGGAACAGCACTCGCGCAAGACGTCTACAACGAGTACGGCCTGCTTTTATTACCCGCTGGTGCAGTCCTTCATCTTAGTGATATACGACTGCTCGAGGCTCACCAGGTGGAAGCCGTACAAGTTACACCCGTCTCGGAAGCACCCGAAATGCCTTTTCCTCTGCTCCATTGGAGTGAGACAGAGGCTGCAAAGGCCTATATGGTGGCAGTCCAAAAAACCGAGAATTTATTCAACCAATTCGCAAATGGGGATATTCCTCGTCTGCATCAATTTAGCGGCGCAGTCCATCCCATGCTTGATCAGGTGCTTCATCATATGAGATTTCTGCGATTCGTCTATTTGAATGAAGGGACAGAAAGCTATACGTATCGTCACTCTCTTCACGTAGGAATCGTTGCAGCCTTGATCGGGAAAATCATAGGATTGCCGCAGCGAGATATTCATTTTTTGGGACTAGCCGGCCTTCTCCATGACATCGGCAAGATGAAGATTTCAGACGAGCTGCTGTCCAAGCCAGATCGTTTGACGAATGAAGAGTATACGATTATGAAAAAGCATACCGTCTATGGCTACGAGCTTCTGCGATCCATGAAGGATGCTGACGATTTGCTAGCCCAATGCGCCCTTCTGCACCACGAACGCTGGGACGGAAGCGGATATCCACTTGGGCGAAAAAAAGATGGCATCCCTTTTGAATGCCAAATCATTAGTGTCGCAGACGTATTTGATGCGATTTGCACGGATCGCGTGTATCGCCGGGGAACCTCTCCCTTTGAAGCCGCGAATGTTCTCTGGGAATTAGCTTGTTCAGGCAAATTAAATCCGATGATTGTGTCCCGTTTTATCCATTACATCATCTTGCTTTACGTCGGTTCCCATGCATTATTAAACAATGGTGACCACGTTGAAATCATTATGATTCATACCGATGAGCCTATGCGCCCTCTCGTTCGTAGAGGTAATGATTTTATAGACCTGAGACAGCAGCGTTCTCTACGCATCCAAAGAATGATCAGTTAAAAAAACGTCAATCGATGCCTTCTCGTAGGGAGCGACCGCGTTTTGCGGAAAGTTTTTATGCGCTCCAGAATTAATTAGCGATTGCGCTAATTAATTCTTACACGTTGAACATACGAATCCCCCTGTCCTAATAGGAAGCAGGGGGATTTGCTATTTTTTGATCATGTTTTTTTATAACTTAACGACGTTCGCCGCTTGTGGACCGCGGTCCCCTTCCACAATGTCAAATTCTACAGCTTGCCCCTCATCCAAAGAACGAAATCCATCCGACTGAATCGCCGAAAAGTGGACGAATACGTCATCACCGTCTTGTCGTTCAATAAATCCAAAGCCTTTTTCCGCGTTAAACCATTTTACTTTGCCTTGCATGAAACAGCACAACCCTTTCTTTTGTGAAAATAAAATCAAGTCTAGCTTTCCCCAATTTGCCAGATTCATTCCATTATCGTGTTGAGTATTTCTTCTCTAGTCCTCTAACCACTACACGGGACAGGAATAAAGTGAGCACGAGGTATATCGCTGCTTCCGTCAAATACGGAGGATAGCGCTCAAATGTGCTTTTCGCCACGTTCATGGCTGCGTAGTTTAATTCCGGTGTCGCAATAACAGCTAATAGAGATGAATCTTTTAGAAGAGCAATAAACTCATTCCCAATAGCGGGCAGCATACGTGTAAACGCTTGGGGAAGAATAATTTGTCGCATCGCAAGGCCCTTGTTCATACCAAGTGAGCGTGCCGCTTCCATTTGGCCCGAATCAATCGATTGGATGCCGGCCCGAAAGATTTCCGCCATATAGGCTGCAGCATTGAGTGAGAGCGCGACGAAGCCTGAATAAATCGCTTCCGGGCTGCTCGCTCCTGGATACAGAATACCCCAAATCGATGGAATCACCGCAAAATGAATCAGCAAAATTTGGACCAGCATCGGTGTTCCTCGAAACAGCTCGACGTAAATCGAGCAGGTCCAGCGCAAGATTCGCTTGGAGGACATTTTGCCCAAGCTTATGAACAACCCCAAAAATGTTCCGCAAACCGTAGCCACTGCCGTCAGTAAAATCGTATTAATAACGCCGCGATAAAAAAGTTCCCGATAATCGTAAATTACGCTCCAATCCAAGCAAGTCTTCCTCCTTCTGCACAATGTTGTCTGAGTGTCGCAGACAGGGGTCTAACTCTTACTTGTTCCCGAAGTATTGGTTGTAGATTTCTTGGAGCTTTCCATTTTCCTTGATCTTTTTCAAGCCGTCGTTGATTTTGGTCATGATCTCGGTATTTCCCTTTTTCACCATGACGCCGTAGTATTCTTTCGCGAACGATTCGTCCTGGATCAGCTTGAATTTTTTGCCTGGATTTTTCTTTGCGTAGTAAGCAATGACCCCGTTGTCTCCCACGACAGCATCCACACGACCGTTGAAGAAATCATCGACGGAGGAAGGCATGTCATCATACCCTTTCAGTCCTTCATACGTATCGCCGAAAGCCTTTTTCACCACTTCTTCCCCAGTAGTCGCTGCCTGTACGCCAATTTTCTTTCCTTTGAGATCAGCCAGCTTGGTGACAGGTGAGTCTTCTGCAACCAGAATCAGCTGATTCGCCTCGAAGTAAAAGTCCGAAAAGTCGTACTTTTTCTTCCGGTCTTCTGTAATCGTAATCGAAGAGATTCCAATGTCGACTGTCCCTTTATCCAGCCCATCAAACAGCGGGTCCCAACCGGTATTTCTCCATTCGATCTTGAAACCGCCTGCTTCCGCAATCGCGTTCATGACATCAATGTCATGGCCAGTGATTTTGCTATCTGCCTCCAGTACTTGGAATGGTGGGTATGCTGCATCCGTTCCTACTACGTACACTTTGTCACCCGCTCCGCCACTTGAACCACTGCCAGACGTTTGCTGGCCGCTCCCACAGCCTGCGAGGAGTACCCCCACACCAACGACCAACGCCAGCGATTTGAACCACTTTGTCCCGATACGCATTTCGAAATCCCCCTTATGTCTCTCTATCTGCCTATTTTGTCCCCAGCAATGTCCACATGAAAATCACGGATTTTTTGCGTTCTCCACAGAGTTATCCACATTATCCACATGACCTTGTGCACAAGCTGGGTATAACTATTTTCCTGTATATTCTGCCACTTTGGTACGAAAGTAAGGGGATTGAATTGGGAGTATTAGTGGATATAGCAGCAAAAAAACAGGATTCATATATACGGGATATAGTTCTATCCTGCATATAAAAATCCTGCCTTTTATCAGAAAATAACGAATTATTCTTTTTCCCCCAAAATCACGATCTCTACCCGGCGGTTCTTCGCACGGTTCTCCGCGTTGGAGTTGTCCACAAGCTGCATTTTCCTCAGCACAGCCTTAATCAACATCATTAGATCCACCTGTAGCTTATTTGATATGCTCTTTCTTTAACCAAATACTTCCCCCGTGATTTGGTACATCTAATGGCCACTTTTCCATATAAGCATTTTTATATTTTTGTTCAATCATATTTTGAAAAAATACAATAGAATAATTTGAGTTATTTTGCAGAAAAGCACGTAATAAATACAACTCATTCCATATTACACCATCATGAATCCATTGCTTAGGATATTCAAAGGGATAGAAGATATCATGAAGATGAATATAAACGCCTTCTTTGAGTCTAGGCATGATCTCGAAAAACAAAAAATTAACATCTGAATCTATCTTAGATACGTGAGTAGAATCAATAAACAAAATATCTCCACTCTCTAATTGATCAAAGACTTCTAACGGTACCTCCTGTAATCCGCTCTCAATCAAATGGATCTTATCTGTTTCTTTCAATATTGATTTTAATAATTTTGGATATGGCTCAATGAAGGTCAACTTAATTTGATTATCTAAGTAATATTCATTAGTATCCAGTGTTACGGCAGATGTAAAGCCGGATCCAACTTCTATCATTCTTTTCGGCTTTAGAATACGGAGCATACAATGTAGACCAATCGCGTCCCCTGCACTTAAACTCTGATTCCCGTATCTATACCTTAATGGTGTTGAACCCAGTTCTATAGACATATCAGTCCATTTTGGTATTGATGAATATAACTCAATCATTTTATTTAGCAAGGCTAGTTGATTTCCTTCATTAAAATCAATATCTAAAACTTCTTTTTGTGAGTTAAATATTCTCTCTTCATTTTTTAATATGTCATCAATCTTTGGATATAAAGAGTAGAAATGACCAATATAAGGCATTTTTTGAAAATAACTTTCAGTTTCCGAATCTGGGACGAATCGTATTAATTTCATTTCATCAGATGAGACAACCTGAGAAAATCCATTATCTTTAAGAATTTTATAAATATCAGTAGCGTTATTAGGTGATACAAATACAATAACCTCATCTTTGTATTTACATAGCTCTTCAAAAGAAATACATAAAACACCGTCTATAGTGATTCCCTGCTTTTCTGGATTAGTATCACAAAAATATTTTACTGCTACTCCGTTATTCTGCAGATATTTATTTAACAATACACCATTCTGTCCTGCGCCAAAGATAACAATATACTGCTCCCTTGTACCTAAATGATATTGTTTAAGTATCATCTCTACCAACACACGACTAATCTTCATTTCAATCTCCTTCTAAAGAAATAAATGGTATAAAATAACCTATTTACACTACTCTTTCTCTGCAAGAATCACGACTTCAACCCGGCGGTTCTTCGCACGGTTCTCCGCGTTGGAGTTGTCCACAAGTGGTTTGTATTCGCCCAAACCCGCCACGGTAAAGCGAGAGGCTGGTAAGGAATAAGCATCGACCATTTCACGCATGACGGAAATTGCGCGCGCCGAGGATAGCTCCCAGTTGGATTTGTAGGCGCTTCGCGAGATCGGCACATCATCGGTATAGCCCTCGATCCGCACCTTGTGCTCAAAGCGCTTCAAAACTCCCGCTACCGTCCCGACGACCTGCTTCCCTTGTGCCTGTAGGTCTGCCGAACCACTCGTAAACAAGATGGTTTCTGGCAATCGGATACGCAAGCCTTCTTCGGTCTCCTCGTAGTCCAGATTCAGCTCAGCCAAGGCAGAGGATAACTGGTTGCGCACGGTCTCCATATCGCGCTCACCAGACTCAGCCATGCCCATTGGCGGCTTCGGTACGTTTACGGTGTCTTCGGAGCCTTTTTCTTCTTTTTCGCCCTTGAGCTCCTTCTGGCGCGCCTCCAATTGGTAGACCTCGCGTTGCAGCTCCAGCTTTTGCAGGTTGAGCAGGTCGAGGCTCTCATGCACCTGCTCCAAGCTCGCTTTTTCCTTTTGGACCTCTTCTTTTTGGGCCTGAATGCTCTTCGTCTGCGTCGCCGCAATAATAATCACAATCACGAACAACAGCGTAATCAGGTCACTGTAGCTGAGCAGCCAGCTTTTTTCTAGCTCCTTCTCGTCATATAACCGTTCGTCATGCATAGCGGTCCTGCCTTTCAATCGTGCCCTTCATGCTGCCTGCTTCTTTAATCAGCACCAGCTTCTGGTCACCTGGCAAGAATGAATTCAGCTTCTCAAACAACAAGCGTGGCGTCTCCATACGTTGCAGACCGACACAGCCTTCGATGAAGAGACGCTTTTCAAACATTTCCCGGTCGTACAGGTCCATTAGACGGTAGTAGCATGGTAGCGCGAACAGGTTCGCGAGGAGCGCGCCATAGAGTGTCGCTACGACCGCAGCGCTCAGGCTGTGACCGGTCAGTGCCATGTCAGAGAGCGACTTCAGTACGCCCGTCATCCCGAGGAGCGTACCTACAAGCCCCATACCTGGAGCCAATAAACTGATGAGGCGGAAGAAACCAGCTGATTGTTGGTAGCGGTACTGTTCGCCCTTGAGCTCGTTCTCCAGGATCAGGCGCAGTTCGTCTTCCGGAACGCCCTCGATCGCGAGCAAGCTGCCGCGCTTGACGAAGGAGTCGGGTTCTTGCTGGAGTTCCTTCTCGAGCGCGATATAACCTTGTTCCTTCTGGACGAGCGCGTAATAGTAGAAGCGTTTGATTGTTTCTTCGACGTTGCTTTGCCGGCCGTGGATGAGCAGGCGCCAGATTTTTTTCAGATCGAGATGCTTGCGCTTGACTGCGTAGGACATGACTACGGAGAGCGCGACTAGCTCGATTGCGGTGGCATTGAGGAGATCCGACAAGGTTCCGTTTAGGTAAACCGCGTGTATGAAGATGAGGAGGACGGCTCCGATTAAGACGAGTGAGCGGCGTTTTGTGGACACAAGTGATTCACCTTCCTGCACGAATATTATCTTGTTGTATCGGATAGTTGCAATTACAGTGTTATAGTTAAATTGTTTCTACTTCATTTCCATTCTAAATTCCTATAAACAAAACCTTTTAACACTCCTGAAAAAGCACCATCCCCAAACTGAGGATTCTTTATCTTAACCAAATAATAAGGGAGTCATATCCATTTCCCTTTAATCAGTCGGTCCTGAAAAAGTTCAATAAGGGGATGAGGGCTTTTATCATTTTCTTTTCAACACACATTCCTTTATTACATGATAAATTTTTTCTCCAGACGTGCCGTCTGTATTAACATATACTTTACTAGCCATTCCTTTCCTGTTTTCAGCCAATGGATCATACCCTTTTGCGAATTTCTTAACTACCTCAAACCAAGGTTCATCGGGATTGAAAGCGTAATAAAAAACATCTTCTGGTAAAAGTGACTCGGTTGGTAAACTTTCATCCCAATACAATCTATCATCCCAATACAATACTTTTTTCTCCGTAAGTAAATATGAGCGTAGGAGTGAACCATCAGCCGATATCAATACATCTGCCGCTTTTAAAGCCGGCATATAGTCCGCTGTTTCATCTATTATTATTTTGTTGTAGAACTTATCTCCGCCTTTAATATATTTCTCGGTTAAATTTACGTAGTACTCTGCAAAGCTAGGTACATATTTCATAATAGATACTAGCGTAAGCGGGTGAGGACGCCAAATAATTACACTATCTTCTGCAATTCTGGCTATATTAAAGAAGTCTACCAACTTCTCTAATTTCAAGAATGGTTGACTCGCGAAAAATAGACAACCTGTATTTATTAAATATACTGTTTTTCCTTCTATTTTTTCTTTCCATTCGCTTGGGTACGCAATGTCTTCTTTAAGTGCATTAACCATCGCATCAAGTTTAGGAGAACCGAGTACCAAAAGCTTTTCAGAGGGTACTCCATCCCGAATAGCTGAATCTTTTAAAAAGTCTGCTACTAAGATAATTTTGTCTATATTCTCTATAGTAGGGAGATTATAAGCTAAACTCTTTGTTCCTTGAGTTGGAGGGATAAAAGAAGAAACATGGTATGGAACGTAAACAAGCATATCCGTATATTGCTTAAGGTTTGTTGTAAAATATTGCTCATAAACACGAGTAATAGTATTGTACTGATCATACACATTATGAACAAAAATAATATCCGGTTGCTCATCCTCTAGGACATAATTACTATAATGTACTATTGGTATATCATCCGGGAAAAATTCCCCTTCATATGTATGTATTGCTTCATTTTGAGTCAATTGATAATAAGGAATCGGGACAACGCGAGCCACACAATTCTCATCTTTTGATGCAGCCTCATAAATACTAGCTAGACTATCCCACATTGATGCCTTATATGGAAAGAAGACTACATTAAGCTTCGCGTTAATCTCCTCTTGGAAAATTTCTTTAAGCAATACTACTTTATTATGCATTAATTCAAAAGTGTTTTCATTTATTGAAATATGATTATTTAAAATCTCATCAAAAGATATTTTTACAATTTCTAATTGGTCTAATGTCTTGAAAGGAACTCTCTCTTCCATCTGAAGTTGATTTTGAATAGCTCCAATGGCATTCAAGCAGTCTAATACTGCAGTATCTGGTTTACTCAGTCCAGGTAATACCTCAATGTATTCGAGGATTGTATCCATTAATTCTGATATTCGTCTTTTCATATTTAAGAACATGGTGAATTACCCCCTGGTACTAAATAGCATATAAGACAGTTTCAATTGTATAATCACTGTAATGCCTTATGTAAAACTTGTAATCAGGCACCAAGCTTTGTAAATACAATGGTATTTCTAAAATATCCTCCGGTTTATGATAAATACAAATTGCTAAACGTGGTCGATATTGTAGAATAGATTCTTTAGCACCCTTTAATGCCTCCAACTCTGCACCTTCTACATCCATTTTAATGAAAGTAACTCTTTGACCATTTAATATTTCATCAAGGCTTACAACATTCACGTTAATTGTTCCATTATCGGCCAATGTTGAAGCACTATTTTCATCCCCAGTAAATTTTAATGTATCGTTCTTACTCCACAGTCCTGCATTATACAATTCAATGTTTTTTATTTTCCTATCCTCTATAACTGCCTTGCAATTCGAATGATTTGAAGGATCTGGTTCAAAAGCATAGATTTTTTCATATTGCTCATTGCACCATTACTTAAACAAAAGTGTTGTATCACAATTGAAGCATCCTGCATCGACAAAAACCTCATTTTCTTGCGGTTCTATAATTGGAGCTTCAAAGTATTGTTTATCATCAAAGACTTCTAACCTGAATTTTATATTTCCATTTAAAATGTGGTTTTTTGGAATCGCCATAGAAGTTAACTCTTCATAAATCTCCTCATAGAAATCTCTTGAGGCAATTACAATATAATCATCTTTATGATCCTGAATTAATTGTTCAGGGGAAATCACTGGTAAGCCACAATAGAATGTACCTTGCTTTTTTGGATCTTTATCACAAAAACTGTACCAATTGATCTCTCTAAAGAGCTCTAGTAAGCCTTTCCCTACTGCCCCTGCCCCATAAATAATTAGTTTCCGAGTTGGATATTGATCACTAATCGCTTTATATTGATTGTAGTAGTCTTTAAATGACTGCATTTTATTTGAGTCTATCCCCGGTATGAGTGAAGTCATATCTATGAGATAATTATAGTCGTTCGTAAGATTAAACATCATGCGTAATGCGAATATCTTTTTTGATTGTTCATCATTTAAACTATCAAAAACCTTTTTCGCTTGTGGAAACACTTCTTTTATCATATTGCTGTAAACCATTTAATTGACCTCCGAATTTTTCTTTTTCATAACATTCCTTTTTTCTACACGACCTCACATTATAACTAAGCGGACAATACATAGCTTTAATGCTGCTGCTTCTCGTAATGTTGGCAGATATCAAAAATCGTTTGATTAAACTTATTTAACAATAGTTGAACACCTTCGGATGAATAATTTACTCCATCAATATTGTCTAGTGCTGTTATCCATTTGACTGGGGGTACATGTAGCAGAACTTTATCAAGTTCCTGCTTAGTCGTAATATATGAAAAACCGCTAGATTTTAGTTGACTAACTATCTCTTCAGGAGTCCGGTTTGCTACAATGACTAGTGTTCTTTCTTTTTCTTCCTCAATTAACACAGGAGAAATACATTTCACATTTGCGAAACTCTTCTCCCACTTGGACGGATCATTATCCGAAAAACAACTGACAAAAATCAATTTACTGTACAACTCCTGAACAAGTCGTTTTCCGTATTCACCTGCACCAAATATACAAATTTGCTCAGCTTTTCCTTCAGATAAGGATGCGATATACTTTTGCAAAAATAAAAGTTGTTCGTAGAGATTCCCTGGAATATCAGACTCTTGCATTTTTTGATTTGCAAAACGGAAAGTTTCCTCCATTCCAATACCTTTAAAAAAGCAACTCATTCTATGGTAGAAATTATAAGGACTTCCATACATTGTGCACATCTCTTCTTCTGTTAATTCTTTCAAAAAATCTATATGTAACTGGTTGCGTTCTGCCTGATGACTTGTGATGGTACGGCTACCTTGCTCATTATGTAGTCGCCCCAAGATAAGAGCTTCAGCAATATAAATCGTTTTCTGTCCTCGAAACATACGAAAGAACAGATCATAGTCTTGTGTTGTAATTAAATTTTCATTGAATAGTCCGACACGCTCAAAGTGGCTTTTGTGTATTAAGAGAGTGCACCCATGAATTAAACCTTGCAAAACCGGGAAAACGGAGTTTGTCAACTGATCCATTGAATACGTATTACTAAGCATCACATGAGATGTTTTAAGTGAATGGATTTCTAGCAAATCGTAATCACTTTGTACAATCGCAGTCAAATCGCCTTCCTTAAACAATGCTTGAATTTGTCTCTCAATCTTGTAAGGATAATATAAGTCATCATGGGACAACCAAGAGAAATATTCTCCCTTCATTTCCTTTATTGCAAGATTCAGTGCTGTAGCTACACCACCGTTTTCTTTGTAAAAATAACGTATCTTATCCCCGTAGGAGAGAGCAATTCTCTCCGTTGCCCCATTGTCTTTTGAACCATCATTCACGACAATTATCTCAATATTTGGGTACGTTTGAGCAAGCGCGCTATCGATTGCTTCCTGCAAGTAATTTTCCCCATTAAATACTGGTATGACTATAGATACCATCGGCCTTCCCATTGTAATCAAGTCTCCTCAATTTATTTAATCAATGCTGGCTTTGAATAAATAGATCGTACAATTGTGCATTTACCATATCTAGCAATATACTTTTTGCCTCTTTGTTTAATAGCTAGCAGCAATAGGTTTGTACATTTTAATCTCATTAGTAGTGGGATTATGATACTATCACCACTTCTTTTCTTCCTATAGACTCTGCTTGCTTGGATGACCATTTTACTATTAAGAACTGAAGAAATTCTTTTAATCATATCCTCTCTAGAAAAATATTCACTATAAGCCCCTAGACGTACTAATCCAGCAATTAACTGATCATAAAATGTTTGCAAAAGCATTAATTTCACTGGCTTTTTTGACTCTTCCCTTAATCCCGTAAACAAGAGTTCAAAATATGTCATTCTGAGTTCATATAAATCTAGGATAAAATGCGAAATTGCACTTATACGTTCTTCTGGTTGATATAAATAGTGTTTATAAAAAATGTCATTAACAATATAAATTTTGTCACTTTTTAAAAGATACTCAAGTGTAAATAACCCATCCTCACCCATCGCATAGTTAGTGTCAAATCTAAGATTATTTTTTTTAATCACCGTATTTTTATATATCATGTTACAGGAACTCCAAACAAAGGGTGTCTTTTGTGAATCAAGGTAAGAAGAGATAATAAATTCGTTTGCATCAAATAAACCTGATTCAACACTAAAACTTTTAGTTTTTAGTCCAATGTTGGTATACCCGCAAATCACAATGTCACAGCCTTGTTCTTCCATCCTAAAGACTAATGTTTCAGTCATATTTCTATTTATTTCATCATCTGAATCAACAAACTGAATATACTTCCCCTTTGCCTTTTCCAGACCTATGTTTCTCGAAACTGACACTCCATTATTTTTCTGGTGTATTACTTTAACATTAGGATATTTTTGAACGTAATTATCACATATTCTCCCAGAATCATCAGTAGATCCATCATTCACTAGAATTACTTCTATATTTGAATACGATTGTGATAAAACACTATCAATAGCTCTGACAAGAAATTTTTCTGTATTATAAATAGGAATAATAATAGAAACTAGCGGTTGCTCATGATTATTCAAAACCGCTTCTCCTCCCCACTCAAGCAAAACTAAAAAACATGTGTATCAAAAATATCCTGGCTAGTGATCGGAAAATTAAGTTCCCATTTATAATTCTTTTGTTGCCGATAGTTCTAGATTTCTAATCTTGTTACGCAACATTGCGTTTTCTTTTTTTACTTCATTTAGTTCATCATTAGCCCCTGGTATTTGAACGAGTGCTCTCAATGTTGATTTTCTTAAAGTGATGTAATCAATCTCGCTACTTTTTTCAGAAAAATCATGGGTACAGATATGTGGTTCCGGCTGCAATGAATGCTTATCAGTCAAATCACAAACCATAACATCTGGCGAGAAAACAGTCACAATTGGATTTAGAATATTATTAACGTGTGAACAATCAATCGTCTCTCCATCTAAAGCATCTTTAATTCTTGAGCTCAACGGATGAAATACCAATTTGTTTACTCTTGAATCTTTATAAGATTCAAGAATTGTTTCCATTATTGGATTCCCTGCCATACCACCAAATACCCAATCAGAGTACTGATTATTGTCTATTAAGCTAAAAAACACATTGCAATAGCGAATATAGTTAAAAGGCGTGTCTATTTTAATTCTTTTATTAAGGTAAATGCCACCTTCTGACCAGATAGCCTTTAATGCAAAATATCCATTTACGAAATCATATTCACCGGCATCATAGGCAGCCTTTACAAGTTTATTCTCTGAAATATTACAGTTTTGTTCATTTAAGACGATTACCTTACATCCTTCATAAAAAGCGTTCAGCCGACAATCTTGTAAGAATTCTTCAGATATTTTCTCACCAAAGCCCCCGACCCATACTTTACAAGGTATGGGCTTATCCGGTAAACTAACAAAACTTTCTAGTCTTTTATATAAATATTCGTCACTATTTAAAACTGGATTGTCTTTCAGTTCCGGCCATAATTCTTTTAATTGTTTAATATAGTAATCCGTAAAACTCCACCTCTTGCGGAAATCACTATGAATATGGCGAGCAACATAGGCTAAAACATATTGACGAAATTGTGGATTGCAATTTTCGATTGCATATTGTCTTGCTTTAATTGTATCTAGATTTCTAAGTCCAAAAACAGCATTGCTATCCGAACCATATCGTTTGAAATAATGGTATACAGGATAGTCTAAATATCCAATCCTTGTTGCATAAGAATGTAGCACAAGAGAATACCCTAGATCTTCCATACTTATTTCTTCTGGTATCCATCCGGCTTTTTGTATTAATCTTTTATGAACTAATTTGGTATGTAAATATAATTGACCAGTAAGTATCAATGATTCTGTTGAGATAGGTTCTTTTAAAACTCCATATAATGACTTCGTGTTTCCAGTATAAATCCATATTGGAGCGCAAACGATATCATGATCGTTTTCAATTGCCTTTTTATAAAGTAATTCCACTGCTTGCCTATCCATGATGTCATCAGAATCACAGAAAGCAAGATAGTCTCCACGAGCGATTTTAATCGCTTCATTTCGCGGTGCACCAGCTCCATGAACATGGGGAATTGATTTCACTATAACTTTATTAGGATAGTTTTTTTGATACTCCTCTAATATAGAGAGTGATCTATCCGTTGAACCGTCGTCAACAGCAATAATCTCAATGTTTTCCAAAGATTGATGGACAAGGGAATCGATACACTCACGCACAAATTTTTCTGAATTATATACGGGGACTACAATAGATACCAATGGCTTGTTTTTTTTTTCAAATGAATTCAACATACAAAACCTCCCTCATATACGCCTCATCATACGCTTTAAAATGTATAATAATAATATTTTGACCTATCCTGTAATCTAATTTATTCTTCTATTATCGTTTTCTCTATCATGAAAAACCTTAATGCAAGGTAAAACTTATCTATAATAAATTACTTGCCCCATACTTTTTGATTAATAATCTGAGTGTAGCTCTGAATAATTCGGATTACGGTTGAAGACACATTGAGCTCCGAATAATCTGGCACAACCGGAACAACTTCCTCATTTTCCCTCATACCCACTGCAATCTCAACTGATTGTAATAACTGTTCTTCCGTAATTCCCCCAATAATGAAGCAACCTTTATCCAAAGCTTCTGGACGTTCTGTAGAAGTCCTTATTGAAACACCGGGAAAACCACACATAGCACTTTCCTCCGCCAATGTCCCACTATCAGATACCACACAAAATGCGTTACGCTGAAGACTAATGTAGTCAGTAAATGGAAATGGTGGGAGCTGTTTCACGAGAGGGTGAAAAGTAAACTGTCTCTTTTCAATCAGTTTCGCACTTCGTGGATGTACAGAATAAATCACTGGCATTTGATATTTTTCTGCCATCCCATTAATCGCACTCATCAAACTGATAAAGTTATCTTCATTATCTACATTCTCTTCTCTGTGCGCGGACAATAATATATACTTGCCACTTTTAATCCCTAATTTCTCAATAATTTCATTATTAGTAATAGCCTCTTTATGTGCATGTATCACTTCTGCTAACGGAGATCCTGTTACGTAGACATGTTCTTTTCGCACACCCTCTGCTAACAAATATCGGCGTGCGTGTTCCGTATAAGGAAGGTTTACATCCGAAATATGATCAACAATTCGTCGATTTGTTTCTTCTGGAAGATTTTCATCAAAACAACGGTTTCCAGCTTCCATATGAAATATAGGGATTTTTAGTCTTTTAGCAGCAATAGCTGATAACGCTGAATTCGTATCTCCAAGGATTAGTAATGCATCTGGGCGCAACTCATTCATTAATTCATAAGACTTTTCAATAATGTTTCCGATAGTCTGACCTAGATGATCTCCAACAACATTCAAATAATAATCTGGGGCACGCAGCATTAGATCCTTGAAAAATATCTCGTTTAAGTAATAATCGTAGTTCTGCCCTGTATGCACCAATATATGTTCAAAATAGCAATCGGCCTTTTTAATTAACTCAGATAGACGTATAATTTCAGGACGAGTTCCTACAATCGTCATCAATTTTAATTTTTTCAAATACGGTCACCCCTCTAAAAATAATGTGGATAATACTCTTGATGAGACCTTATCCAGTCACACGTATCCTTTATCATTTGCTCATACGAGGGAACCTTAAAATCAAAATCTTTTCTGTTATTCACTAATGATTTATCTACATAAACAGAATCATCAGCTATGATTTCAATATGAGCTGTCCTTACTAAATTATTGAATAATTGTAGTAGTTCATATTTGCTGATTAGTTGATTATTTACTAAGTGATAAAGCCCACACAAATCCACTTCTATTGCACGCTCAATAGCCTGAGCCAATGTGACAGTAGACACTCCCGTCCATATTGCAGAGGTAAACCCTTTTACTTTCTCATTTTCTTTCATAAACCAATTTAAAAGTCCTATCCCGTACTCATTACGGTCTGGCCCGATAATTGATGTTCGGAAAGTCAAATTTTTTGAATCATTGATTTCTCCAAGCAATTTTGAGCGTCCATATAAGGAGTCACTTTCTGGAAAACTCTTCTCATTGTAGCCACCTATCTTACCTGAAAATACGCAGTCTGTACTAAGGTGAATTAGCTTTGTTTTCTTATCTTTTAGGCATTCTGAAATATAATGTGGGAGATAGCTATTGAGAAATATTCCATCCGCAGGATGCATATCTACATCCTTATTTAATACACCAATGCAATTTATTACTGCATCAAATGGCTTGGAATTTACAGCATCCCTTAACATTTCCTTGTTTAGCGCGTCACCAACTATAGTTTCGCAATATGGCAATGGAGTTCTTGAAAATGAAGTAACCTTATGACCCCGTTCACTGAAATAGAGTGTCGCAACGTGACCAGCCATTCCTCCAGCGCCTAGAACTAAGATTTCCATCCAATCAACTCGCTTTGCACGTAATCCAATCCTAACAGGAGCTCTTTAACTTGCTCTAAATCTAGCAATCTCGTATTGTTGGATGTAAACTCTGTCAGTTCTGTTTTTTCCGTCTTTCCAAGTTCAAAATACTGAGCATAATTCAAATCACGATTGTCCGCTGGAACCTGATAGTAATTTCCTAAATCTTGTGCATGTAGACATTCTTCTCTCGTTAGTAACGTTTCATAAGTTTTTTCACCATGTCGAATTCCAATGTATTGAATCTCATTGTTACTGTTAAAAATCTCTCTTATTGCTTGAGCCAATACGCCTATTGTACAAGCCGGGGCTTTTTGGACCATAATATCCCCAGGTAAAGCATTTTCAAAGGCGAATAGGACTAGCTCAACTGCCTCCTCCAAGCTCATCATAAAGCGAGTCATATTAGGGTCAGTTATTGTGATCGATTTCCCCTGCTTAATCTGTTCAATAAACAACGGTATAACCGAACCTCTCGAGCACATGACATTGCCATACCTGGTTCCACTAATGATAGTCCTGTCAGTAGTGCGTGATTTGGCAACAAAAACCCGTTCCATCATAGCTTTGCTCATACCCATCGCATTAATGGGGTATGCTGCTTTATCTGTAGACAGACAAATAACCTTTTTTACCCTTTCAGCAATAGCTTCGGTTAATACATTATCTACACCTATAACATTTGTTTTTACTGCTTCCATTGGGAAAAATTCACAAGTCGGAACCTGTTTCAAAGCAGCTGCATGAAAAACATAGTCAACTCCAATCATGGCTCCCTGAACACTATGTAGATCACGCACATCTCCTATATAGAACTTGAGCTTGTCACTTTTATAATATCTTCTCATATCGTCTTGTTTCTTTTCATCTCTGGAGAAAATACGGATTTCTTTGATACCCGAGTTCAAAAATCTCTTTAAAACTGCGTTGCCAAATGATCCCGTTCCACCTGTAATTAATAACGTCATATCATCAAACATTCGTAATTCCACTCCCTTAGGCATTTGGCATGGTTTCTATACACTACCTACAATTTCCTGAGGCTTTATACTTAACGCGATAGTATTTTCCCGCTTAACAAACGCCTCAATAATTCCCGCAATTGCAGTCGATTCTTTAGGAGTCAACTTGAACCCTTTTTTCTTACTACCGTTTATCATGGAAATAAAGTCACTTAACTCATACCGAAGACCCTCAGCTGCAAACTTGGTAAAAAACTTTTCATTTTGATCGGTTTGTTCATGACGGACTTCAAAATACTGTGTTTTCCACCAAGGCGCTTCTACATATATGTAACCCTGAGTGCCAGAGATCAATAACTGTCCCTCTGACTTTACGCCTAGCCCAACTTTAGCAGTTGAGAAACAATTTTCATATTGGAGATAGATCTTTGTATACAGATCAACCCCTTCATCATTTACAAATGTCTCAAATCTATAATTTTTTATATTTGTACCAAGCAACTTTATAATTGCAAGTAGTGGATAGCTTGCTAATTCAGTTACGCTTCCCCCATTTTCTTCTGGACGTAACTCTCGTATATCTCCAGAAACTAACTTAGTGAAACTCGCTTCTACATCTCTTATTTCTCCAATCCTTCCACTTTGTGTAATCGCCAGCAACTGCAAAAATCCAGGTGCATAAGCAGTCTTTATTGCTTCTAGTAGAACAAGTCCTTTTTCCTTTGCTAGATTATATACCTCTTCAGCTTGAGCAGCTTCCAGAACGAGTGGTTTCTCACAAAGTACGTGTTTACCGTTTTCCAGTGCTTGGCGTATATACTCATAATGAGTATTGTGGGGTGAAGCTATATAGACCGCATCGACTCTACTGAAGAAATCCTCCAGATCGTCTGTATAAAAATTTAATTCAAATTGTTGTGCGAACTTTTTTGCACTATCAATCCGCGGATTGTAAACACCTTCTAAATTTGTCCCACTTACATACTTCACTTCTGGAGCAAATCTCACTGCAATCCTGCCGCTCCCTATAATCCCTAGTCTTACAATGTTGAATTTTTTCTGACGCATCATCGTGCTGGAAATGCCTTTAGTTCTTTCTAGATAGACCACATCGCAATATTGCTTTAGGAAATCAAATTTCCCTTTCCAGTCAGAACCTACCGTAAATATATCAATACCGTACTTTTGAATATCCTGAACCTTTTGACCTTCACGATCTTCAATGATAATTTCGTCAGCAAATCCAGTTTGTTTTATGTTATTAATTCTATCCATGAGTGAATCAATAACATTCATCTTGCCTCTATACTCATCATATTGTTCAGTAGTTACCCCAACGATTAGATAATCCCCCAGCTCTTTCGCGCGCTTTAATAATCTATAATGTCCGTCGTGAAACAAATCAAAAGAACCGTAAGTAATTACCTTTTTCATTTACTGCGCCCCCATCTTTGTATCATCAAATTGATTTTTCTCTTCAAGCTTTAGCAACCGTTGATCTAAAGGTAACAGTCGATATCGAGTAGAAGCATGTCCCTGACGTTGCTCTATTGGGGGAAACTCTTTATAGTTACCAAACTTAAATGTCAAATACTCATCGTAATCTTTCGCCCCAGGGAAATAATACCCCTCAAACTCGATATCGGCTAGCTCAACGTACCACTTTCGGTAATAACCGTAATACCCATTATTAGGGGTCGGGAACGTTAATATTCGAAGCATTTTTGTTTGTTTCTTATTACTTGTACGCATTAGCCAATCGTACATGGAAAAAATGAAATCTCTCGGCAGAAGTGAAAGGCAACCATACACACCGCGCATAATAGGGTTACTATCTGATTTCGCCCCTACTGCAGACCAGAGCATTTTTCGAATCACCGTGCATGTTATATTATGTACTCTGCGTGCAAGAAGGTTATCCGGTACGTTATCAAGCGGAAAAATATCTATAAAAATCCCTGTCGGATAAGGCATGTGCTCTTGCCCTTTGCGTACAAACTCTGTTCCTACACGTCTTATTTTCCCATAACCCCAACGATATCCAGGTGTATTGGAGTGAGTCTGCAAATAAAATCGTGTTCTATCCAAATCCTTTTCGCACGCTTTGCAAAACCTTTCATATTCTGGGCGAAGCATAGCAACATCCGCATCATCATCCCATGGAATATACCCTTTATGACGTACAGCTCCCAAGAGTGTGCCAGCGATAATGCAGTAGCGTATATTGTTCTTTTTACAGATCCGGTCAACTTCCAGCAGCATCTCAAGCTGGATGAGTTGTAGCTGTCGTAAATCTTCAGGTGGCATCTTTTTATACACGTTCTCCATAGATACCTCTCCTCGTCCTGAATACTTTAGATGACTCCATGCATTACTGGAACAATATAACTTCTATTATTTAATAAATGTAACTACTAGATATATCGGCAAATTGCTACAGATCATTACACTAAACGCTAATAATTAAAACTAATTTCATGTATTAATGATATATACCTGATTTTTAACTAAAACCTCCTCTATCGTATTTAATTTACACACCCTAGATTTAACACTTGAGTACTTGAGTACTTAAGCGCTTGAGTACTGATACAAAAGTAATATCTCCAGTAAACTAAACTCTCGCATGATATGTCGAAAGTTTGTCATACTGGAGATATCCATATAACTAACTATTACTATATTCTATTTTCTTCGATCAATAAATGATCCGTAAGCAGTAGTTCCCCCGTTATTATAAAACTGTCTCACCGTTTTGTTTTGTTGAATCTTTTCTATTTTCTTCTTCAAATCGTCTTTTCTTAGGTTCATCTGCGCAAATATACTCAAATTGATTTCATTCATCATTGAGAGACGCTCTTTTTGATTGGGAGTGAAGGCATTACCAGCTTGCAAGAGTATTTCAATATCTTGCATTACCTGTTCTCTTCGTTCCAACACTTGCTCCCATAGTCCTACATCTGAATCCTCTATAGATACTACCTCCTCTAACTCTTCCGTCGCTATTCTCAATTTTTCCAGCTGTTCATCCATTTTGTTTTCCATTTTGATTATGCCCTCATCCCTGGCTTCGAGCCAAAATCATGGCTTCTTTCCAAGTATCTCGGAACTGGATGAACAAATCCTCAACCTCATCTAGAATTTCCATATTTTTTCTCATATTTGCTTCGACTGTTCTCCGGAGCATGTACTCGTACATTTTCTCGAAATCACGAGAAACAGGAAAATCTTTCTTAAGAGAAGACATCAATTCAAATAGGATATTTTGAACTTTTAAACAGTTTTCATGTACTTTCACAAAATTCCGCTCTTCCAGCGCTACTTTAGCTTGCTTAATGAACTTAATAGCACCATTGTACAACATTAACGTTAACTCAGACGGAGCCGCGGTAGTTACTTGATTCGTTTGATAAGTCTGTGCAGCATTATGTAACATTTGCAACTCTCCTTATTGACCCGACATTTTGGCGAACCAACTGCTTTGAGACTGCGATTTTGCCATAAGCTTCTCCATGGTTGCAAATTGTTTATAATATCGATTTTCTATATCTTTTAGTCGATCTTCCCAACGATCAATTTCATCATTTGTTTCTTTTAACTTTTTCCCCAGGTAACTCTCATCATATGCTGCCGTCGAAGTGGCACTACCAGCCTGACCCGTTACCTTGTCAATCGCTTTTGATAATTCACTGTACAAACGCTCTGCAATTCCACTTTCTTTATACTTAGTTGCTGGATTGGTACTATCGCTAAAATTTGTAAATAACTTTGTAACCTCGGCACCATTGTTACGAATAGCTGAACGTAGTTTTTTTTCATCGATGTATAGTTTACCGTTTTCTTGGTATGCATTTTTGCCGAAGGGAGGGCCTCCAATGCCAATTTCAGTCATCGTATCAAATGCAGCATTTACTCCTGTACCGCTTATTGCTGTACTAAATGCACGTCGCATCTCATCCAAAGCACTTTTCAGAGTAGACTCTCTAAGTAACAAGCCGCTTTTCGCCATTTCTTCCATTTTATCAACTGTCTTGTCAGGCAATGCTTCTTTTTCCTCATCAAGCAATGGCTTGTAACTTCTAAATCTTGGTTCAGAGATTTCTTTATTTATTTTTGCAATAATGTCATTGTATTTGTTGACAAAATCTTTTATCGTGTTAAACACTGCGTCTTCATCAACTTTATTTGAAACGTTGATTGCAGAACCAACATTTTTCTGCTTTAACGTGAATTCAACACCATCAAAAGTGATCTTGTTGGTCGTTCCTTCATGTTCAATACCATTAATAACAACTTTCGATTTCTGTCCGACACTACCAGTAGTTGACGTTACGGTAGAATCTGCGGCAATGCCCAGTCTGCTACTATCCCCTGTTGTCGTAATAGAGAATTCTTGATTTGTTAAACTTCCCACTTTTCCACTTGCAGAAGTTAAATGCAATTGTCCATCTACCAAAGTAGCTTGTACATTGCTAGCACTAGTTTTCGCATTTATCTTAGATACTACAGATTCAATACTATCCTTAGCTTCAACCTGAATTGCTTGCCCGTTTACAGTTAATGTAAATGCGGAGCCAATCTCAGCCTTGGTATTATTTTTCAGGCTAGGATCGATTGTAAGAGCAACGGCTGCTGGCATTTCAGCTTGAGCCAGTTGTTTAACCTCCACCGCATATGATGAAAGCTTAGGGGTCCCGACAACATTAACTGAAGCAATATTATCGTTCTCAGATGATGCTTGCTTCTTATTAAAGTTTCCAGAGAAACGAAGTGAATCCACTGACGTACGTAGTTCCAATAACAATGAATTCATTTCTCGATAAGAGTCTCGTTTCCACTCCAGCGTTTGTTTTTCACGAAGCAAGCGGTTCATTGGCTCCTTGCGAGCTTTCATCATTTCTTTGACCATCTTCTCAGTATCTAAACCTGATGCCAAACCAGTAAATCGGATCGTTGCCATATTCTCAACTCCTATCTTCTTTCATCCACTAATAGTCCGACCATTTCGTGAATCTTTGCAACCATATCCATCATTTTTTTTGAAGGAATTTCGCGGATGACTTCCATTGTTTGATCGTTAATAACTTGAACATAGTACTCATTTAATTTTTCATGCAAAGTAAACTTCACATGAGTGTTTGTCGCTTGAAGCCATTTGTTCATGCCGTCAATTTCTTTACTCAGTTCTTCTTTGGTGAGAACTTTTTCCTCTGCACCCTCTGGCTGTCGGACTGGTTTGCCTGTCCCATCTATCTGGGACTGACCACCTTCAGCATAGCCAGCCGATTTGCCCATTGAGGATTTTATTCCGATATCCATCATTCTACCTCCCATTAAGAAAAGTAATCTTACTAGGAGTATCGGAAAAAAGGGAGCCCTCATTTATGGAAACTTTAAAATATCCTATTGTTAATCCGTTACCCTTTTAAGAGCACGTGCAAACGTTCTTTGGCTTTTGAGTAGTCTTTTTCTGCTGAAAGTGTGTAATAATGAATAGCTTTCGGTGTATCCCCGACTACTTCATAGTAGACGCCAAGATTATATGACGCTAGAAAAGATCCTGTTCCGATAACACCGCCTTGTCCTCTTTGGTCCCCTAACTCCAGACATGCTAGAAAGGATCCTTCAATCAGGGACAGTTTATCTATGTGGGCAGCAATATTGCTAAGAACGTAATCCATATAGAACATCCCTAAACAAAAATGGAAATCTGGAAACGTAGTCAAGTTATCTTTCTCCATTTGAATGACTTGATAACCCGTTTCCAACAGGCCTATTTTCATTAAATTATAGATATATTCAACAATAAAATCGGGATAATACCCGTCCTCTTTTGATAGATAAGGGTACGCACGAGAATAATAGCGATCTGCCTCGACATAATCCTGTTTATTTTTAAATTCCCTAGCAAGCTGCATCAACAGGTAAGGATTGTTTTGATCCTTTTGGAGCTCTTTCTGCAAAATAGGAATATTACGTTCTGTCTTATTCGTTTGATAGTACCCGTCGTGATTAACAGTAATGAGAGTTAATCTATGCGGCAAATCAGATACTACTTGCTCATGTATATCCCCTTTATAGGTAACTCCTTTTGGGAACAGTCTGGATATCGGAGATCTCGCATACCGAACCTCTCCGTTGTCCAAATATTTGCTAATGATATTAATCCTCCCGATAGCAGGAGGACCTGATACAAACTCCTTAATTAATGCTGAAGAACCTGGCTCCAAATATTCATCCGCATCCAATACCAGAATCCAATCACCCGATGCTTGTTCAAGGGCGAAATTGCGTGCCTCTGCAAAACTATCTGTCCACGCAAAATCGTACACTTTTGCTCCACATTCTACGGCAATTTGTTTCGTTTGATCTGTTGAACCAGTATCCACTACTATGAGTTCATCTACAGATTCCTTTGCGCTGAGAAGGCATTTGCGTAAATGGTACTCCTCATTTTTTACGATCATTACAAGTGAAATCATAGACATGTTTTTCCCTCTTTTGCGTTGTATAAGAACCTAACTCAACTTAATTCTTCCTTCTGAACTGCTAAAAAGTTTGAATCGGGATATAATTCGATTGCCTTCTCAAGCATTGTATAGACATCCTTCTGACGACTAATCAATTTGGCTACCTCAATTATCGGTCCGTAAATTCGATAGTCTTCCGGTGCAATGGTAAACGCCTTTTGCAAGAAGAGCCATGCATACTCATTTTGGCCGCATTGCAACAAACAGTCCCCCACTTTATAAGATAGGTCTGCTAGTAATTCCTCCGGAGCCGCCGCCTCTTGCTCAAGGTATTCATTGTAGAAGTAATAAGCTTCCAAGTACTCTTCCTCGTAATAAAGGTAGTTACCCATTTCTAATAAAAGCTGGTTGTCTCTCGTTATTTGTCCAAGAGCTTTGTATTCAGTTATCTTTAGAACTCCACATACGTGGATCAAGAAGGAATACATCTTTTTCTTATCTATTTGTACAGAAGAATGATCTCCAATTATTTTCAACGTAATCTCACTTAAATCTTGTTCGTTCGCGTAACTCTCTCCAAGCTGAATCAGACCATTATGATCATTTCTTCTCCATGCAGCACATATAGCCCCATATGCATGTTCTATTTTTTTATGTTCGTAATACAACTCATCGAACATCGTGAAGGAATCTGAATAGTTTCCACTTAAGAATAAATACAGAGCTTTAAACTCTTTAAGTTCTGAGGCGTCGCCTTGTAATAGGGTTAAAATATGACCAGCAATGGTCGTATTATTTGTTTCTAAAGAAGCCTTCAATATATATAAGCAATCTTTTTTGTTTTTTACATCATAAAGTTTTATCAGAAAAGTAATAATGCTATCTGATTTTTCAAATCTACCTAAAATCTTCATGAGATTCACTAATGAAGAGTAAAGATATTTGTCAACCTGAAGTGCCTGTACATGGTAATTTACAGCTTTATTCCAGTCTTTCAGTTTGCTGTACAAATGTCCAACTGTATCCAATACTTTCACTGTTGTGGCAAATACACCTGACTGAACAATGGTGGTCTGCTCCATTAATTTCAAACCAGTTAAATAAGCTTCAATTGCATCTAAATAGCGATTTTCTTTTTTGTAAAAATCCCCTAGATAAAGATAGAAATCGGGGTGTTTTGGAAATGCTTTAATTGCTTCCTGCATCTTTTGTAAAAGCGCAACTTTCGGCTTGGATAAATGGATGAAGCATCGAAAAATATTTACGTAGTTGTTCTCATATACACCTTTTAAGTCGGAGTTCTGATATTGTTGAGCGCGCAAGGCAAAATCAAGTGCCTCTTCAAATTTATTATCCACCAGATACGACTCAGAAATATAATATAATATATCAAAACTGTCAGGTCTTTTATCCAATTCTTTAAACAAGATCTCTAAATTGCGTTTCCCTTTTTCTTGGCTATGTAAATTTTCCTCACTATATCCTGTGTGGATAATAGTTATATCCTGTTGGACATCCAACGCTTGCGCCGGAGAGTCTAATCTTACAATTCGCTCATGTATAGCACCCACATAGCGAATTTGAGGATGATTCCGAAAAATACGTATATGTAAATTAGTAGAGATTATTTTCCCTGTTTGCTTTTCAATATTGGACATCATGCAAATTATCATGTCCATTTTTTTTTGTTCCGCTTCCGCAATTGCACCCACTACATATTTCACACAATCAGGAGAAAAATACTCATCCGCATCTAAAAAAATGATCCAGTCGGCTTTTGTTTGTTCAATCGCAAAATTTCTAGCTGCTGCAAAATCGTCGACCCAGTCATAGAAAAATACTTTCGCTCCATATTTTTTTGCTACCTCAACAGTTCCGTCCTCAGAACCTGTATCCACTACAATCATTTCGGAAACAATTGATTTTACACTATCTAGACACACTGGCAGGTTTTTTTCTTCGTTTTTGGTAATGATACAAGCAGCTATTTTCATGGAGCGATAAGTCCTTTCTGTACACAAATGAATTTTAAAAAGAGAGCAAGGAAGCCCTTGCTCTCTTTTCTAGACTTATGATTAACGGAGAAGTTGCAATACACCTTGTGGCAGTTGGTTTGCTTGTGCAAGCATTGCTTGAGCTGCCTGAGTAAGGATATTGTTCTTCGTGAACTGCATTTGCTCTTTCGCCATATCAACGTCACGGATACGGGATTCAGCAGCTGTGAGGTTCTCGGAAGTAATGTTCAGGTTATTGATCGTGTTTTCCAAACGGTTTTGGTTCGCACCCAAGTAAGAACGTGCGGAGCTCACTGCGTTGATTTGTGCATCAATCCCGCTCAATACATCTTTAGCTTTGGATTGAGTGTCCAGATCCCAACCGTTAACTGTGGTGTATACGTTGCTCAGGTCAAAGCTACCTGCATCCAGCGCCAATACTTGAGAAGCTTCTTGGCCAATTTGCAAAGAAATCGTGCCTGCGTTACCATTGAGCAATTCGATACCATTAAATTTAGTGTTGTCTTGAATGTTTTTAATCTCTGCAGTCAGTTCAGTCAGCTCTTCATTGATTCGTTTCAAATCGTTTGTAGCGCTGTAAGTACCGTTAGCAGCTTGCGTAGCCAACTCTTTTACACGAACCAGCATATTGTTAACTGTTTGCAGAGCGCCCTCAGCCGTTTGAATTAGGGAGATACCGTCTTGAGAGTTGCGGGAAGCTTGATCCATACCACGGATTTGTGCACGCATACGCTCGGAGATGGAGAGACCAGCAGCATCGTCAGCCGCACGGTTGATGCGGTAGCCAGAAGACAGTTTCTCAACGTTTTTACCCAGGTTACCAGCGTTAACGCCGAGTTGACGGTGAGTGTTGATTGCCGACATATTGTGTTGGATAATCATGTAAAATTCCTCCTTGAGTGTTCGACAGCCACGTCCCTGTGGCTGTTGCTGAATTTTGGGACCTGTTGCAATCGCGCGCTTGCGAACTTATCCCTACATTTTTATTATCGGTATCTTTTTCATTGAACGTTAGCATATTTTGAGTTTTTTCATCATTTTTTTGCAAAAAAAGATGGGCTATTGACCATCTCTCTGTTTCTGATTCATTTGCATAAGTAATTTTAGCGCTGACCAATCTGTCTCCTGTATTGTAGCGAGCTTGTTCTCCTCTTGAATCGCATCGTAGATTTCTTTCCGATACACATCCAAATTACGCGGTGCCTCGATCCCAATCCGTACTTGATCACCATCAATCGAAATAATCTTGATTTCGATGGTGTCACCAATCATTATGGATTCATTTTTCTTTCGAGAAAGGACCAGCATGTTTGGACACCACCTATTCAGTATCCGCAGCTTGTTGCGAGAACAATGGCTGGCGGATAGGATACGAATCTTCCTGCAAAATGACCTGTTTCCCCATTCGATTGGCTAAATTGAGCACGATAGGAGCCTTCAAATTGATAGTAGCTTGATTTTTGCCACGGATGGTAACGATAGAAAACACAGCGACAGGAGACTCCGCTTCCATACGTAGCGCCTCTTTTGATACCTCAGGGAGAGTAAATTGATAATCAGGAAAGAAAGAAAAAGGATTTACCACCCAAAAACCAATATCCTTTTCTTCTGTAGACTGAATTAAAAAAAAGGGACTTTCTTCTTCCTGTATCAATTGAAAAAACTGCAAATGAGAAAATCCAGGAATGCCGTCTTCAAAAAATAGCTTGCCCAATTCCACTTGCTGACTTGCGTTCATGTTTTCCCCTCACTTACATCATTCGGTCCAGCTGGCTACCAACGACTTCTATTTTTAGGCTATTATACTGTAGCATATATGGTTCTACTTTGCCCGCTATATACGTGAATTCAGGCGGTCGGATCACTGGGTCCATGCTCATCCCATTTCGTTTTACATTGATAACTACAGGCTTGAACTGAATATTGATCTCAACACCTTCATCACCAGAAGATGCTGGTGGAGTATAACCGCTCTCCAGCGCACGCATACCTCGTTCTCTGCCAATTGATGCAATCGCATTCTCCTTGGTATGAATCCTCATCAACCGATCGCCTTCTTGACTCTTTTCCACAATAGCTTGCATGGCTTTTTGTCGACCATAAGAGGCGATATTATCACTAAACTGCATCGAAGTCATAATTCCAATATTGGCCCGAGCCTGACTAGAATCAATCTGTAAATCGGTCCGAGCTTGCTCTATCATAAGCTCAGCTGGTTGCTGACGAAGATTCATTTCTGCCTGAGGTTGCTTTATTTCATGAGTTGTCTTTATAGTATTTAGCCCTAATTGAGCAAATGAGCTTTCCATTCTAAGCTGAGGAATCTGCATACGCCCACCTCATTTTTTCATTAACGTAGGAAATCCAGAAGTGTCGGCTGTATAATTCGTGCTCCAGAACCTAAAGCTGCTTGATGCACACCTTCTTGCGTCTTCAGTTCTGTCATTACTTCCGCCATGTTCGCATCTTCATTTTTGGACATGAGACCAGTGATGCTTACTTCCTGGGATTTTAAACGCTCTGCAATAAGCTCTACGCGATTGACACTTGCACCTAACGAAGCTCGCTCTGCCAAGAGCTTGTCGAATTGCTGGCTCATTGCATTCTGAAATTGCGCGGCACTCCTACCATTGTCGAGTTCAGTAATAATACTGTCCAAGACTTTAAACATATTACTACCGTTATTTGGGAAGTTGAATAGATTTTGAGCATTAATATTTGATGTAACAAATACGTTCTGACTTACCTCTAGATTAATAGGAGAACTATTTGTACTTACAAAATCTCCCTTACCACCATTTGCTGTCATGTCATATGGAGGTTTATTCGTTTCAGTACCTGCAAAAATGTACTTGCCATTAATCTGTTGGTTCGCCAGAGTTCCGAGATGATTCTTCAATTCTTTAATTTCGGATCCCATAGTTTTTAAATCATCCGGTGAAACCGCCCCATCCCCAGAATAAACCAGAAGCTCCTTAACTCGTTTCAGCACATTCCCTACTTCATCCATCGTAGCATCGGTCATGTCCATCCAAGACTGAGCTTCATCCACATTTCGGCTGTATTGGTCATTCTCCATTAACGAGGACCGATAAAACATCCCCCGCGCAGCTACTACAGGATCATCAGATGGTCTTGCAATTTTGCTCCCCGATGATAGCTGTTGCTGCAGTTTATCCATATTACGCATGGAATTGTGCAAATTCCGCAGCATATTACTATTCAGCATGTTCTGCGTTACACGTACCGCCATAATCTATACCCTCCTAATTAGAGGCCAACCCGGCCCATGCCATTGATGACTTTATCCAAAATTTCGTCCATGCTTGTCATGACACGTGCAGATGCGCTGTACGCATGCTGATACTTCACCATTTCTGCCATCTCGTCATCGATCGATACACCAGAAACCGATTGACGCTGACTGTCAACAGTACCGACAAGCATTTCGGAGTTCAACTGGTTCCGCTTGGCTTCTTGGGAATCGACACCTAATTGGCTGATTGTATAACGATAGTAGTTATCCAAAGTAGAGCTTTCTGCCAAGTCATTCGGCCCCGTACCTGCAGCCAAAACCTTGAACTTAATGGAGGCAATGGCAAGAGCGCTCTTATTATTCCCTACAGGAGTGCCGCCTGCCTCTTCTTGTGCTGCTGCGATTGCGTCCAAGCTCTTCATAATCTCCGGATTTACAACTAGACTGGATGCACTTGTTGGATAAATTTTTGAAGCTGGGTTAGTTGCCAGTGAGTTCGCATCTACAAAGAATGGAAGATCCTGTACAGTACCATTGTTAATATCATTCAAACTTCGTCCTGCCCGATGCAGGTCATTGATTTCTTTCGTAATATTCACTGCCAAAACATCCAAACGTTTTAGCATGTTTGGTACGATCTGATCACGAGATTGGAAGGTTCCTGCCATGTAGCCAGTTGTCGGTACAAACGTTGCCCCGCCTAATGTCATGTCACTCAAGCCCGTGGCTGGGTTTTGTACAGTAGCTACAGGCTGAGAAGTAATTCCTGTAACAAAGTCGCGTCCTTCAATCGTCACATTAACCATGCCTGCTGTTGTTTGTGTTGCTCTGATTTCTACCAGTTTAGAGAGCTTGTCCAGAAGTACGTCACGTTGGTCATACAAGTCGTTTGGCTCATAACCATGTGGCACAACGTTTGAAATTTGATTGTTCAAATTGGCAATTTGCTGGCCCAAGGAGTTGATCTCCATTGCTTTTACATTTACCACGTTGTTCAGATCAGTTTGCACTTCTTTAATATGATTGGTTAACGTATTAAATGTATCTGCTACTGCCTTGCTTCGTTCCCGAACAACCGCACGAGCCGATGTATCAGTCGGGTCTTTCGCCAAGTCTTGCCATGCTTGCCACATTTGGTCCATGACCTTTTGCAAGCCTGTATCAGAAGGCTCGTTCATGATGCCTTCCAGCTTCTCCAACGTTTCCAGACGCGCATCCCAGAGTCCTTGACGCTTATGCTCATTCCGATACTGAATATCCAAAAACTCTTCCCGCAGTCGTTGAATACTAGTCGCTTGCACACCAGTCCCCAATATACCCGGCTCAATACTCGCATGCATCCCCACATAAGGCAACCCAGTCGTAGCCTGCATATTCACGCGCTGGCGACTATACCCTTCCGTATTCGCATTCGAAATATTATGTCCAGTCGTATTCAACGCAGACTGTTGAGCGAACAATCCGCGTTTACTCACTTCAATTCCATGAAAAGTAGAGCGCATTTCGACACCTCTTTACGCTTTTTTGTTGAAAAAAGTTCGATTAGCCTGACGATACGTATCTGAGGTCGGTCTGCCGTAGATGAAGTCGTCCTCGGGTGTATCGGTGATCAGGTCGAGCGTCATGTTTACAAAAGAAAGGGATTGCTCCAGTAACTGCTGATTCAGGTCGTTGGCATCGCGCAGTTCGGTGACAATCCGGCTTAGCTCATTACGACAGGAAGTGAGTCGCATCTTCTCTTCCGCACTGGTCGTCAACTTGATCAATTCAGCCAGTGTGCCTTCTTGCAGCGCAAAGCCCTTCTGTGCTGTCAGTTCTTTTACGACTTGCTGGCGGGCTGCTTCTGCTTCCGTGATGCCCTTGATCAGTTTTTGCTCCTGGCGCGTAATGGCTACCAGTTCATCTACTTTTCCTTTTACCAGCACCTCTTTCTTGTGCGTGGCCAAGGTGTACAAGGCCTTGTGCAACTGGATCAAGTTGTCGAGCAGATCGTAGAGTCTATCCATTCCTTGCTTCTCCTCATCTTCCATCGAAAACTATTCAAAGAGGCTGTTCAAAAAGTCCTCTTTTGATCTGAACTAAAGCTTTTTCCAAAAGGACAGGAGCTTATCAGCGATCCGCTCACTTGGGACGTGATATTTTCCTTCCTCCACTTGCTTCTTCAACTGCTCCACTTTCTCCCGACGCTGTGGAGAGCTCACATCTTCAACTTGCTTATGCATTTCCAGCGCTTCTGTGGAAATGTTTACTTCATCCTTGCCCATCGGGATTTTGCCGCTTTTGCCTACCTGGTTGTTTCCTGTCTTGTTGTAAGCATTAATCATCCCGACGCGGTTAGGTTCATTAATCCGCATCTGATTACCATCCTCTCATACCACCGGTTTCCCATACAAAAAACCGATGACACCTCTTAGTAGTATCATCGGCAATTTCATTGAGTACGATTAGTTTTTTTGCACAAAACTATTCGTCACTATTCTGCTTTCTTCGATATGCGGCCTGCGCCAGTTGGGCGCGTTGGAATTCCTCCAGCCTTTGCTCTACCTCGTTTTGTTGCGTGATTTCGTGCTTCAATCCGTTTAGACAAGATTCGCAAATGTTGCCTGATCGAATCAAGAAACCGCAGCGCTCGCAAGGATAGCCAAGATTGGGACTTCCGGCTACAGAAATCCGACCTTCCTTGATAAACTTCGTGATCTGCTTCACACTCACGCCTGTGGCTTCACTCACCTGGTGAATATTCGATCCGCGATTCTCGCGCTTGCGCAAAAATCGGGCGCATGCTTCATATTCTTTTTCCACTTCTTGATAGCATTTGGGGCAAATGTCACGGACGGCTTGTACAAATACAGCATCACACCGCGAGCAGTTTGCCAACTTGCCCATAGACATATCGGACACCCCTTTTCCGTTCAGAAAGTTCATAAGCTTCCACATCCGTTATATGCCTACATCATAGCTTAATTTTTCCAAACTGGCTATCGGTATATTGTCAAGGAGTAGATTTCACAGCTTGTCCCCACATGTGCTTTGATTGTCCTCGCGCACGAACGTAGCGTAGAGCCAGTCGTATAAATATCGTCAATGAGTAAAACTTTAGAGCGGGGGTCCATCTCTTTTCCATCCCACGCAAAAGCTTCACGCATGCTTTCTTGACGGGCGACGCGCCCTCGCTGCTTGCTTAGCTTTGGTGTGTCCTTCGTTCGGCGAAGCAACGGTCTGACCGGAGTTTTTATCGCTGTGCCTAAGTAGCGAGCCAGCAAATCCACCTGATTGAAGCCGCGCTCCCGCAAACGTTGTGAATGCAGGGGTACCGTCGTGATGCAGGTAAATCCAATAGATCTGTAAAAGCATTGAGCCGTAATCGCCAAAAGCGCTCCGTAGTAAGCAGCTAACCGCTCATCACCGCGATATTTGAACAAACCTAACAGATCCTTCTCTCCATCGTCGTAACGAAGCAAACTCCGATTTACCAGCAAAGTCTGCCCAACTTCTCCATGAACGCAATCCCTGCATAGCCCTCCGTTGCCAATACGAATCTCAAACTCCATATCTCGTCCACACTGCTGGCAAATATCATCACGAATAAACGGTAGTTCCTCAAGACAGCCCCCACACAATGATATTCCCTTTACCATCCGGTAGATGGTCGGATAACTGGCTTGATTGGATATCAGTCGCGCCTTTTCACGTACTACCGCTTCTCTCTGAATCGCTATTATACACCCACCACAACGAACACACGCTCCACCTATCATGAAGGGCCTCTTTGCTCTGCAAGACGTTGAGCCAAGTGGTTCATCTGTGTAATTTGCTTAACCGCCTGCTTTGGAGCAGTAGCGCGATCAGCCTGCAAAAATAACACGCTACCCGTCGTATCATCGACAGATCTGCCTACTCGCCCCGCTATCTGCACCAAAGACGCCTCGTCAAATACAGGTGCCTCCGCTCCTAACACTACTACGTCACTCTTCGGTATGGTCACACCCCGCTCCAATATAGTTGTCGTCACCATGACTGTATAACGTTTTTCACGAAAAGCGAGTACCTTTTCCTCCCGCATTGGGTCTGCCGCGTGGACACAGGCCATCTGCCCCGCATGAACAGGAAGCCACTTCTGCAGATACGCAAGTACCCTGTCCACCTCATCAACACGCGGGACAAACACAAAAACTTGTCGTTCTGCCTCCAGCGATGCACTTACCGCTTCAGTAAATGGAACCACCGCTCGATTCGTCTGAACGCACTTATGTAACCCTTGTACCGTAATAATCTTGGGAACAGGAAGTGCTGCCCCATGATAGCGCCCAGGCAAAAGAACATGCGTATCAGAGAAAAGCGGTATCGTAGCTGACGAAGTAGCAGTTGGGCGTATTTTTCTAACGAGCCGCTTTTGCAAATATCTCGGAGGTGTCGCGCTTAAATAAAGCAACTTTCCATTCTTTTGCACGGCTCTGGACAGAGCGCGGTACAAAATCGGATCGTTATGATAAGGGAACGCATCCGCCTCGTCGAGCACCACCAGCGAAAACCTCCTGTAATAGCGCATGACCTGATGCGTGGTCGCTATCGTTATGTCACTCTCTTCCCACTTCTCCGAGCTAGAGCCGTGGACTGCAATCACTTTGGCACCGGAAAACACTCGCTGAATGCGAGGGGCTAGCTCCAGCACAACGTCCTTCCGGGGTGTCGCAATCAACACCCGACCACCAGCAGCAAGCGCTTCAGTAACAGAAGGGAAGAGCAATTCAGTTTTGCCAGCTCCACACACTGCCCAGATCAAAAACTCCGACAGTCCCAGCCGCGGATTGGCTACAAAACAGCGCGCTCGCTCAGCTGCCCGTGCTTGGTCTACCGAATACTTCCCCGTCCACTCCACCCTCGATACATTCTGTATGGAGTCTGTGTTACGGATCAATCGAGCCCCCACCGCCATTAAAAAATAGGGCGTACAGCATTTGCTCCTGCCCATCCCCAAACAGGCTGTACAATAAGCGCAGCCTTGCTCACATGTATGACAATAGGTCAGCTCCAGCTTCTCCCCCACGCTTCCGCAGCGCTCGCAGACCCACTCTAATCGATTGCGCCACCAGCCTTTTGCAATCTGAAAACGAATACCAGATCGCCACTCTGCCTTATTTGCGAGGACGAATGAATGCAAAATAGCTGACACATCACGTATCTCCACCCCTCGCTTTCTCAGCAAGGTTTCGATTTCTTCCCAGAGGAGCGCACGCCCATCCAGAAGCTCACTCAAGGCGATCACTTCCGAATTCTCATGAGATGAAGTCCTTCGAAGAAGCTCGCGACCACCCAAAGGCAATTTCCTCGAAGAATCGTTCCTCTGATGCGGGACTTCCACACTCGCCTCGACTGGCTCCCAAGAAAACCACCCCTGTTCCCGACGTTCCTGTACGTTCACTGCTTCCCGCCCATATAAACGACTCGCTTCACATACACTGTTAACTGCCAGCGATCTCAACTCTGTTATATCCCCATCTGTCAGCTTCCGTCCTTTGCTGACTCGTTCCATCAAATGCCCGTTCATCTTCTCACGCAAGGAAAAAGCCAAAGCAAGCGACGCTGTCTTCCCGATGACATGAAGTACACAGCCCTCCCTCTCCTGCCAAAAAGAACGATCAACAGAAAAACTCGGTGTGACATAGGTCTGCACCTGTTGTGTCGATTCGCTGCAAGCTTTGACATACAGCAAGTACTCGCGCATACGCTACCCACCCTCCGCCTCTTGCTCATAGTGTGCAAAAAGACAGACAGGTCCGGCAAATAATTTTCCGTACGATGGACATAAAAATAAAAAGCCGCCGACATGTTGTCGACAGCTCGATATACTTGCTCCCAAATCTTTATGCTCCCTCTTTTTTCTCCCGCAGATCAATAACGATGGTTCCAGCCGTCCTATCATCATGCGCGTCTCCCAAAAAATGTCCGTACGGATAACGAGTCAAGACGGCAGCCATCTGTTTCGTATCATCGTCAGAGCCATCATCTATCAAGGTAATTCGGATAGGTCTGCCACTCCAATACGAGCGAAACAGCAGACTCCTCACTACACGTTCCAGCACCTGTTCCGAATTGTGTACCAGCAACCGATAATGCTCATACGGGAGCTCGCTCACGCTATCTGTCCGATTGGTCCAGCGCTCCGCGATCATTACCAACAAAGAGGAGCAGCCAAATGCTGCCAAAAGCCATACAATCAGCTCTTCCATCACGGTCATACCTCCTCCTATACCAAGGTATGCCGCACGGCTTGAACAGAGTGCAACTAGGATGTGAATCCTACAGTTTCACCCAGCCGTTTTTAATGGAGATGACAACAGCTTGCGTCCGGTCTTGAACATTGAGCTTTTGCAAAATACTGCTCACGTGGTTTTTAACCGTTTTCTCACTAATAAACAAGAATTCTCCGATGGCACGGTTGCTTTTTCCTTCTGCCATCAACTGCAGCACTTCCCGCTCGCGACGGGTGAGTGATTCGATCACCTTTGGATCGATGGTTTGCGAGTCGTCTACGGAGAAGCTGCGCTCTGCCGTACCTTCCTGCTCGCTCAGACGACGGAATTCTTCAATCAGCTTGCCCGTCACCTTTGGATGTATGTATGCGCCTCCACTTGCAACTACACGGACAGCGTCAACGAGATCACTCGTCCCCATTTCCTTCAGCAAATAGCCAGACGCTCCGGAGCGCAGTGTACGATACACATAGCCTTCATCATCATGAATCGAGAGCATAATCACTCGAGTAGACGGACTTACGGTAATGACATTTTCTGCAGCAGAGACGCCATTGATATGCGGCATATTAATATCCATCAACAAGACGTCCGGCTTGTGCTCTTCCGCCAATGCTGTGGCTTCTCCACCGTCCGCACCTTCCCCGACGACCTTGAAATCTTCTTCCATTTCCAAAATTCGTTTGACGCCTTCGCGGAACAATTGATGGTCATCCACAATTACGATGCGGAGTTCTTGCTGTCTCTTATCCATGGTTCATCCCCCAGTACATATTTACGTATCATGTCACATTTTTATCGGTATTTGGAATATAACCTTGGTTCCCTCTCCCGGAGCGGATTGAAGCTCGACACTGCCCTCCAGGAGCTGTACGCGCTCACGCATTCCCAAGAGTCCAAAAGAGTTGCCATTCGCCATGCGTTTTTCCAGATCGAATCCGACCCCATCATCTTTGACGATAAGGCTTAACGAATCCTGTACAAATTCCAGCTTCACCTGGACTGTAGCCGCCCCTGCATGCTTCTCCACGTTGTTCAGACATTCCTGAACCAACCGGAAGATTGCAGCCTTTACCGAGCTGCGCAATGGAGGCTCCACACCAAATACTACCAGATCGATCGAAGACTGAATACGCTCTTCGCACGTTTGGATATATTTTTGCAGGGTTGGTACTAAACCTAAATCATCTAAAGCCATTGGGCGCAAATCAAAAATAATCCTTCTGACATCTGCCAAGCTCAAACGGACCATTTCCTTCAACTCGTGAAGTTCCATTTGAGCTTCCAAAATACGCTCGTTTTTCAGCATACGTTCTACGATTTCCGAACGCAGCACGACATTCGCCATCGATTGGGCTGGGCCGTCGTGAATCTCGCGTGCGACACGCTTGCGTTCCTCTTCCTGGGCCTGGATCACCTTTAAGCCCATCAATTGATGCTGCTTAGCCGATTCCAGCGCTTCGCCTATCTTACTTAAGTCACCTGTTAAGTAACCCAGCACGACACCCATTTGAGAAACCAGCTTTTCCGCACGGACGATGGTTTCCTCCAAGGTACGCAATTGACGCTCAAGATCATTTCTTCTGCGCTTTAAATTATTTTCCCGCTCGCGGTAAATCGATAGCTCTACCTGAATACGGCTCGCCTCTTCATAAGCAACTCGGATGTCTTCCTCCGTGTACATATGAAAATTGCGGCTGACCAGAACAAGCTTGTTCCGCGATTTGCGATACGCGAGCTCGAGCGCATCGACTTTTTGAATCACTTTGGAAATTTCTTGTCGAAGTTCATGTAAATCAAACTTCAACGAATTGCCATGCTGTCTGGCGTTTTCTGCTATATCAAATATTTGGGTTTTACTCGTTTCTACGGTTTCAATTGTTCGCTTGATCACCCCGTCCAGCACGCTGATGTCTATCGCTTTGTTCATGATTGCTCTCCTTCAAACTCATTTTTAGCTTTCGTGAACAACTGTTGGAGGTGCGTTTCATCTACATCTCGTAGTCCCATGTCATTACGTGGAATGGCAAAAGGATCTGTTCCCTTTTTCACGAATCCACGGTTGGATGTAAATACATAGCGGTAGCCAGCTTGACGGGCTGTTTCCAGTACGATTGGACTTGTATAACCAAAAGGCAACGAGATGGCCTCTACCTGTTGATTCATCCATTCGCTTAAACTGGCACGAGATATACTGAAATCCACATAGAGGCGGTCTCTGTACTCTTGCTCGTCCTCTAAACGCTGCAAGTCCTTCAGATAGACTGGAGCTGTTTCCGGCCCCAGCTCGCCCCATTCATTTCGTTCTTCCTCTTCATGCAGGCTGTACGTGTGGGAACCGATCGAAACCAGTCCCGAATGAATCATTTCGTTTACCTGTTGACGCGTAAGTGGCGGCGTCATATTCTCCCGTTTTCGGTCGGCTACATCTCGTAAGCGACCCGCAATCGCGAAGTTCACTGACGGGTAGCCATATGTACGTAAGACTGGAAATGCTTTTGTGTAATAACTCTCGTACCCATCGTCAAACGTAATCAGAACAGCATTCTCAGTCGGTAAGGTACCCGTCTCCATAAATCTTAGGAATTCATCCAGCGAAATTGGATTCAGGTTGTTATCGTGTAAAAATTTCATATGTCGGGCAAATTGATCAGGAGCTATGACATACCGCTGATTTGATTGATCCATGACATGGTGGTACGTCAAAACCACGACCTGATTGTTATACCACTTTTTCGTTTGAACCGTTGCTTCTTCTGTTGGTGTGACGTTTGGCTCAGCATTTTTTGTCTCACTTATGCTTATAGACGTATCCACTTGGGGAAAAGGTTGCACTTCTTGTGTATTCTTTTTTTCCAATATAGAGCCGCCTAATAATCCAATCGCCATTGCAAGCAACAAAAAAGTAAGAAATACGATCAGGAAGAGCCTTCTGTTCGGCAAAAAAACCCCTCCTCTACTTCCTCCCTAGGAGATTCGACACAGTCCTACCAATTCCTGTGCAACAAACGGCCCAATAATTGGATGACTTTGCTCCTAAAAAAGAAAAAGAGCCCAGTAGCAATACCAGGCTCTTTCTATGCCATTCATAAATATTACAGTTGAGCAGCCTCTTGCTTCAGGATTTCTGCTTTGTCTGTTTGCTCCCAAGGAACATTCAGGTCATTGCGTCCGAAGTGGCCATATGCCGCTGTTTGCTTGTAGATAGGACGACGCAGGTCGAGCTGCTTGATGATACCAGCAGGACGAAGGTCGAAGTGTTTGCGAACCAATGTTACCAGAGCTTCTTCGGAAATCGTACCCGTACCGAAAGTATCTACTGCGATGGAAACTGGTTGTGCTACACCAATAGCGTAAGCAACTTGTACTTCACATTTGTCTGCGAGGCCAGCAGCTACGATGTTTTTCGCTACATAACGAGCTGCGTAAGCACCGGAACGGTCAACCTTTGTTGGATCTTTACCGGAGAACGCACCGCCGCCATGACGAGCATAACCGCCGTAAGTATCTACGATGATTTTGCGGCCAGTCAAGCCAGCATCCCCTTGTGGTCCGCCAATTACGAAACGACCAGTTGGGTTAATGAAGTATTTGGTATCTGCATCCAACAATTCAGCTGGAACAACAGGTTTGATTACTTGTTCAACCAGATCTTGCTTGATTTGCTCCAAAGTCGTTTCAGGAGCATGTTGGGTAGAAATAACGATTGTGTCAATACGAACTGGTTTGTCGCCATCGTACTCAACGGTTACTTGTGTTTTTCCGTCAGGACGGAGGTAAGCAAGCGTACCGTTTTTACGTACTTCAGTCAGACGACGAGCCAATTGGTGAGACATGCTGATCGGAAGTGGCATCAGCTCAGGTGTTTCATTGCAAGCAAAACCAAACATCAAACCTTGGTCACCAGCACCAATTGCTTCGATCTGCGCGTCAGTCATTTTACCTTCGCGTGCTTCCAATGCTTGGTCTACACCAAGTGCAATGTCAGCGGACTGCTCGCCAATTGCAGTAATAACACCGCAAGTGTCAGCGTCAAAACCGAATTTCGCACGGTCATAACCGATTTCACGAATGGTTTCACGAACGAGCTTTTGGATGTCTACGTATGTGTTTGTAGTGATTTCACCTGCTACGAGAACCAAACCGGTAGTTACGGAAGTTTCGCAAGCAACGCGAGCGTTTGGATCTTTGGACAGGATCGCATCCAAGATGGAGTCGGAAATTTGGTCACAAATTTTATCCGGATGTCCTTCGGTTACAGATTCGGATGTAAACAGACGACGACCTTTTTGCAAAGCCATGAGAAAATACCTCCTTTGACCTCATACAAATAGTGTGGTAGCCGAGTCAGGATTTTATCTACGTAAACGCAAATAAAAAACCTTTTCCATCTTTTGGGAGGAAAAGGTTTGAGCGTTTTTTGCTTCCTTCATCCTCTTATCGGCCAGAACAGATGTCCGTTCTGCTGGTTAGCACCGCTCGAGATCGGTTGCCGGGCTTCATAGGGCCAGTCCCTCCGCCTGCTCTGGATAAGAGTATCCATTACGGAATATAGAATAATTGTTTTTTTCTATGGTGTCAATAGGCAAAGATTGCTTACAATTGATAGGCTTTGGAAAGCAAGACCACGACTTCAGCACGTGTTGCCCTTCCATTTGGTTTAAAGCTAGAGCCATACCCGCTTACCCAATTTCTAGATGTCAAAGCTTCAATGGCTGGTGAAGCCCAGTGGCTCGTTGGCACATCCTGATAATTCGAATGATTGCGGTTGTACAGCAAAACATTGCGTGCACGCGCGATCATAACAGCCATCTCTGCTCGCGAGATCTGCTGATCCGGCTTCATTTCATTTTTCGGGTACCCTTTCAAAATTCCTAATTGATAGGCTACCCCCAGGTTATTATAAGCCCAGTGGCGTTTTGACATGTCTCGAAAGGTCGTTTTGCCTGTGTAGGTTGTCGCTACCTTAGACCCCGTAGCACGCATGGCCTTGAGCAGCATCGTCGCAAACTCCGCGCGGGTCACTGCCTGATTGGGCTTGAACGACGCGTCGTTAAACCCATTTACAATACCGCGAGAGCTGAGGCGGACGATCTCCGAGCGCGCCCAGTGGTCCGAAATGTCGCGATAGCCTGCTAGCAATTTCTGCTGGGTTACCGTCATGCGGTACGATTCGTATTTGAACGGACTACCGCTATTGAGTCGAACATAATATTTTCCTGGTTGCAAACGCAAACCGATAATGTCATGTCCTCTACTGGACAGCTCCGCTACTTCATTTGTCGAAGCAAGCGCGTAGTTCATGTTTCGATCACTGTAGAGTGCGAATCGAAAGCCACTGTCGACAGGAATGTACGGAGCTCGAAACGTCACATACGATTCGTTATTAACAGTAAAGTGGAACCAGTCAGAATCTGTTGCCGTCGGGAATGTCCCTGTCATCACGGTCCCGCCGCTTAGCGGAGACGCTTTCTGATAGGTGTCATTCGGCTCATTCAGGTCTTTTCTTACTGGCGTATACCCAAGATCCAGCTGGTAATTACCATTCACCGCATTCCGCGAATACTCACTCACACGGATGAAATACTTACCCGGTGACACTTCTTTTTGGACACGCTCAGTCGGATTGTCTTTCGTTCCATTATCGTATTCAGGATCCCAGACTACTGTTTTTTTCCCAGGCTCTTGTTTACCAAGACCCAGAAGCATATCCACCCGCTTGTTATCAGGGCTAACAGAGATATCTAAATACCCGTATTCACGAACGTAGTAGGAAAACCAATCCGGATCCCCCTCATCGTGAAAATTACCTGTTACGCTGATTTGGTTCCCCACGAGTGGTCTGGCTGTCTCTTGTGTATCATTTGGTTCGTTTCTGTCCGGGTTGATGGTAAATTTGCTCGTCAACACGTAGGTAAAAGCGCTGTTGACTCCACCGTTACGCATCAACCGGATGTCCATTCTTCCCGCCTTGACCGGGACGGTTACGGTATCGCCGTTGCCGAAGTACTGTGTAATCGGCGGACGATTATCCGGGTAAAAGGTAGCAGCCATCGCTGAAGAAATACCCGATGTCACTGTAGCCGTAAAGCTGACCTTTCCATCGTAAGGGATGTCCATCCTCAGCCAATCTACTGTATCTTTTGGTCCCAAATTACCACGTATTTGTGACTCAATTGGAAATGCCTTTGCTTTAGAGGGGGAATTATTCGGCTCTAAAAAGTCGTAAGAAAGCGCAGTTTTCACTGCCTTATTCACATCCAGCAAGCCGTATCCTGTCTTCAGATCCCAGCCTCTCTCCCCCAAATCTGTCGCCGTTTGATATAGCAATTGCCTTACATCAAATGGACTAAGCTTTGGATGACGAGCGAGAATGAGCGCAGCTGCACCAGCGACTTGCGGTGCTGCGGCTGAAGTACCACTAAAAGAACCGTATTTCCCACCAAGCTTCGTAGTGTATACATTAAAACCAGGGGCTACCAGGTTCAGTTCAGGCCCCGTATTAGCCTGGGGCAGTACTTGGTTGTTGCTTCTCACAGCCCCTACCGCTACGACTGTTGGGTACGCAGCTGGATACGCCACACGGCTACTTTCATTACCACTTGCCGCAACCAACACAGCCCCGCTTCTCTCCGCTCGTTGCACAGCTGCTGTCATCGACTTGGAGTATGCCATACTGCTAATTGACATCACAATGACTTTGGCCCCACGATCCAAAGCAACATTGATGCCTTTCGCAATCAATTCCTCATCGGATTGCGCCTTGCTGTTCAAGATTTTAATCGGCAAAATCTTGGCATTCCACAAGACCCCAGAAACACCGATGTTATTATTTCCGCTTGCAGCAAGAACACCAGCTACTTCTGTTCCATGCCCGTTGTCGTCCTGTGCTGACCTCCCGGGATTGACGAGATTCACACCTGGCAAAAGGTTGTCCTTTAAATCAGGGTGTTTATAATCCGCTCCAGTATCCAACACAGCTATCGTAATCTGCTCATTGCTATTTACGGTTGGCCATGCCTTGTCTGCTTTGATTTGGCTTAAGTGCAGCTGGTTAGTCAAATAGTAGTCATTGGCTGCTGGAGTTGCTGCCAAGCCCGATTGGTTGTTTGCCATAATGAGTGTGACGGTTAATGTAACAGCCACTGACATGTTCACTGATTTTTTCATGTAAAACAGTCCTTCCTTCTCTCCCCTGCAAAAGTAGCAGTCTAAAAGGAATTCAGGTATTTGTCTTCTCGTCCTAGCATAGCGGATGCAAAGGGGGACACGCAACCCTGATTACCCAATATTTGGAACACTTTAACAGAAGAAAAACCCTTTTCACCATCGGCAAAAAGGGTTCTCTTCTTACTGTAACAAACCTTTATTGTCTTCTACTTCAGGTGCTACCTGAGCTTTTTCTTTTTTTCTTTGCTGCGCTTTTGGAATAAAGGCAGTCAGTTCCTCTACACTTACCTCTTCTTTTTTAAAGGAGGAGAACGGAATATTGAACGCCCATACACGATGGCTCTTCGCTTCTACCTTCATGTTTTCCAGGGTGAAATGTACACGCGCTACTGTATCGCCCGCTTTATCATGAACGATAATGGGCACTTCGGTAAATTCCAGACGTTTCTCCAAACCGTTACGGAAAGCAACGACAACTTTCAGGCCGTTATCTTCTCCTGGCTTAATGTCGAGAACTTGCAAATCTACTTCGCCCTCTACAATTGGAGATTTCTCTGCAGCCTGTTGCAAGTACTGCTCAGACTCATCCGTGCTCAGACCCAAATTAAAATTTTGATTATCCTCTACTTCATGCTTCTTAGGCTTGATAAAAGCCAGCTTCAGAGGGATCTCTTTTTCAGGGATATGGGCGAACTCATCCCAACGGAACATAAATTCCATCGGACGGCTGGACATTTCTCCCACAGGACCCGATGCAATCAGGTCAAATGTTTTTCTCGCTACTTCTACACCTTCCTCTGTCATCAAAGACAGCGGGAGCTTTTGCAGCAAAACACTGCGGTCGGTCGCATTACGAATGTAGGTCAAAACCAAATACCCTTCATTCGTAACCTGCGTAAAGAACGGAATGATGCCGACTTCGTTGCGAACAACTGGAGGCATTTCATCGTGAGCATATTGCAATAGCTCCTGCTCAGCGTCATCCAATTGAGCTTCCCACGGACCGTTCATCACCAAAAACAGTTCCTTCGATTCCACACGGTTCGCAGATTGCTGCGGGTTATCCAGTCCAGATACACCCAAATAAAACTCTCTATGAAGATTCTCATGAATATCTTCGCGTACTTGCTCCAAGCTCTCCTTGGAACCAAACCAATTCTCCAATAACCAACTCATAAGACAACCTCCTCTTTCCCATACCTGAAAAATTCGCGCTACTCTACGTCAAGCGTCCATCTTTTCAGGTCGGCATCAGGCTTTTTCACAAATTTAGGCGGGAAGACAATCAGCCACGGACGGCTATATCCAGGCTTCACTCGAATGGAGCTTGCATCCAGAGAGCCTGTCGCAACTACATCTCCATCTGCATCCGAAATCGTCATTTTGAGTTTTTCCGGACGGTAATCTTGGCTTAGACCATTTCGGAAAAGCATGCCTACCACCAAGTTTCCTTCATCCGTCTTCCGAATGTCAAATCCCGATATTTCTACAGTATTAATAGGAATCAAAGGCAATGACTGTGTCAGTGCTTCTAGACGGTCCTTTTGACGATCAGTCATGCGCTTCTCCATTTCCGGATCAAGCTCCAGTGTACGCGGCCAAACATGCGTGTTTCTGCCAGCCTTCATAACCACTTTCCAGCGGCTAAATGAGAAATTGTCATGCAGATAGCTTTCTTCCGGGAACAAAATCTCCCATGGACGGCTGCTCTGCGGAGGAATGGCACCCATATCAGACAAATCTACCTTCACACGTGCAAACGGCTTATCATCTAGATAAATGGCTAAACTTACATTTTTAATACGCACAGGCTTATTCGTGGAATTGCGGAAAAACATAGCAACAGTCATTCCATTTGGCTGTGGAATCATACTGAAGCCAGTTACACTAATCATGCCTGGTACCATCTCAGGCAATTCTGCCTGCAAAAAGCGAAGCGTGTACTTTTTCTCCGAATCCAGCTCACTTTCCCAAATCGGGTTCAAGGATAGTTCCGTTCGAATTTTCTCAGCCTTCGCTGCAAGGTTTTCCTGCCCTGCTTGACTGTCCATTTCGACCTCGTCGCTTGTCATGGATGCTAAATCAATTGTCGATTCTTCCTGAATCTCTTTTTTAAGATCCTCTAACGAGCGCTTCTGTTGATCCTTACCTAACAAATTCTTCATAAAAGAAAACATATGATACCTCCTCACACGTCCGGACACGAACGAAGCTTCTCTTATCATCATAAACGTTTTTGACTAGCCCATGCAAATTGGCCTGTCGAAAACTCAGTCCTATTGTGGCACGCTTACTTTCCAGCGGGACAAATCAGGATCTTCCATTTGGATGCTTTCTGGTGGGAAAATAAACAGCCATGGTTTACTCGTATTTGCATTTACCGTCAGGTTACCCAGTTCAAATGAACCTTCTGCCACTTTATCGCCACTCGCATCAAACAGCGCCAACGGTAATCTTTCAAAGGAAAGGGACTGCGCAGAGCCGTTTCTTATCAGAAGCATGACATGAAGATCGCCTTCTGGGGATCGTCCAAGCTGCACACTCTGTATATTGACCTCTCCCTCTTTTAATGCAGGAAGATTCTTGGCTAACTGAATCAAGTAAGTTTTCTGTTCTTCAGACAGCGCCTTAATCCATGATTCCTCTAGCTCTAGTTGCTGTGGCAGAACCATTTTCTTTTCGGCCAATTCAAAAGCAATTTTCCAATTGGCCAACAGAACATCTACTTTTAAGAAGTGTTCTCTAGCAAATACAAACGACCACGGTCTTGCGGAACGCGGTGGAATTTCCCCGATCTCGCCCAGATCAAACGTCTGGCGAGTAAAAAGCTCCTGATCACCGAACAGTACCACCAGTGTCGTCTCATTAAGTTGTACAGGCTCATCAGAACTGTTCCGGATGAACGCTGTCACTTCGATCCCATCATCATGTGGAACAAGAGCTGTCCCTGCCAGGGAGATATTCCCTTCCTGCAGCGGAGCTAATTCTTGCGCCATAAAGGAAAGCGAATACTTCTCCTGTGGAGTAAGCTTATCTTCCCATGATTTATGCAAGGAGAGCGTTGTCATAACGCCAGAAGCTGCATCCTGTGCCTGGTCCTCTTCTTGGTGTGACTGTGCGGTATCAGAAGCGGTCAAGATCGATTCCTCCTGAACCTGCTCTTGTACCTCTTTCGTTGTTGGTTTATTCCCCATTAAATTCTTCAAGAAGGATAACATGTCGTCGCTCCCAACTTTTCTCTACATCTATATATAGTTTACATTCGTCATCCACTATAGCATAGTGGTATCCTTTTGCAACATAGAAAACTTGGCATTACAAGCTGCAAATAAACGGTTTGTGCAACCATCGAACAGAGCCATTCGTAATAGTAGTTATGTTAGGATACCCGTACGAAGCAGGGGATGTCAAGGAATGGAAGAATTGCGTTTTGTATTTGATTTCCATAATCAGATAAAGTTTACATCCTTGTTTTTAATTGATAAAATATAGGAGTCTAAACAAATAACTTGGGGAATTTCTTTTGGCCAACTGACTGGTTCAGTTGGCTCTTTTTTTCGTATTCTTAAGAAAACAGAAAATCAGGGCTTTTGCCCTGATTTTGTCTACCGATTTCATTATCCAAGTAATGCTTTTATATTTTTTTTATACTCCTCTACACCCGGTTGATCAAATGGGTTTACCCCTAACAAATACCCACTCACAGCACATGCCTTTTCAAAAAAGATAATTAATTCACCGAAAGTATATTCATTTATTTCATCGAGTTCGATACTGAGGTTTGGTACTCCACCATCGACGTGGGCACGGATCACCCCTTGGAAGGATATCTGATTCAAATCGTGAAACGTTTTTCCCGCCAAGTAGTTTAATCCATCGATATTCGCAGGGTCAGATTCAATGAATAGTTGGTCTTGTTGACTATTAACAAAGAGTACGGTTTCGATTAAATCCCGTCTACCATCTTGTATGTATTGTCCTATAGAATGTAAGTCAGTAGAAAATTGAACGGAGGCAGGAAATAGAGCTTTATGCTCTTTCCCTTCACTTTCGCCAAACAGTTGTTTCCACCACTCTGATAAATATTGTAGGGATGGTTCATAACTTACCAACAATTCAATAGTCTTACCCTTTCGATACAATACATTTCGTACGGCTGCATATTGGTAGCTCTCGTTACTCCATAAGTCTGGATTGTTATAGTGATGAGAGGCTGCTCTTGCACCTTCCATCATTTGTTCTATATTAAGCCCAGCAACGGCCATTGGCAAAAGCCCTACTGCCGTCAAAACAGAATACCTTCCACCCACATCATCAGGGATCACAAAGGTTTCATAACCTTCTTCGTCTGCGAGCTTTTTAAGAGCTCCTTTGGATTTATCTGTCGTTACGTATATTCGTTTTCTTGCGCCTTCTTTTCCGTATTTCTTCTCTATGTAATCCTTAAATAAACGAAATGCTAGCGCCGTTTCCAGCGTGGTCCCCGATTTCGAAATGACATTAATAGAGATATCTTTTCCTTCTAATACTTCAAGAAGATGAGTGAGATATCTGGTACTCATATTGTGACCTGCAAAATATACCTCTGTCGAACCATTCAACTGATTGTAAAACGAATGAGTTAGCGCCTCAATTGCGGCACGAGCTCCTAGATACGATCCCCCGATCCCAATGACGATAAACGCCTGGGAATCCCTTCTAATGCGTTCTGCTGCCCTTTGGATTCGTTCAAATTCTGCTTGATCATAGCTGAGTGGCAAGTCTACCCATCCAAGGTAGTCAGAACCGGGTCCCATCTTTTCATGAAGGAAATCATGCGCTTCTTTTACGAGTTCGCTGAGATTGTCTACCTCTTTTTTATCGATAAAGGATAGCGCATTTGAAAAATTGAAAGATAGCCCCATTCTAATCTCCCCCTACTATCTTCTCTATACACTATTTTTAATATCGGTTTTAAGTTGATATTCAGAAGCATAATGTACTATACAAACAAAAAAACTTTCCACTTTAGGATTACAAAGCGAAAAGTCTTTCATTCTGACATAACACCTATCTATTTTACTATTTTTTCATGATTAATGAGTTGATCCAAATAATTCATAAAATCATATCTAATATCTTCGCTTAATAGCCCAAACTCTACTGTTGCTTGAAGAAATCCAAGTTTGTCTCCAATATCATATCTTTTTCCTTCAAACTCCAATGCGATCATCCCGGTATCCTTCGCTAACTCTTTTAAGGCATCGGTCAGTTGAATTTCACCACCAGCACCTGGGGAAGTAATAGCCAAATAATCAAAAACCTGAGGCTGCAAAATATACCTTCCCACAACCGCAAGATTCGAAGGTGGATTTTCCTTTGGTTTTTCAATCAAGTCAAGAACTTCTGTTTCTCTTCCCAAGTTCTCTCCAGGTGTTACAATCCCATATTTCTCGGTATCTTTCCAATCAATTCGTTGAACACCGATAACAGATTTCTGCTCTCTCTCAAATACTTCAATCATCTGTTGTAAACATGGTTTTTGGCTGTGAACGATATCATCTCCAAGAAGAACAGCAAATGGCTCGTTTCCAATAAACTTTCTGGCACAATAAACTGCATGTCCAAGACCGAGCGCTTCCTTTTGTCGGATATAATGGATATCAGCCATATTAGAAATAGATTCAACCATTTGTAGCAAACTATGTTTTTCTTTCCCCTGCAAATTCAGTTCTAATTCAATCGAGCGATCAAAATGGTCCTCAATTGCCCGCTTATTTCTACCGGTTACGATGATGATATCTTCAATACCTGAAGCAATTGCCTCTTCTACTATATATTGAATCGTCGGCTTGTCTACAATAGGAAGCATTTCTTTAGGCTGTGCCTTTGTTGCCGGCAAAAATCTCGTACCTAGCCCTGCAGCCGGGATTATCGCTTTTTTAATCATATCCGACCACCTCATTTTTGTTAATTTTCTACAAGACTTGTTACAAAGCTTTTTAGCATATCAAGTTTGATAGTGGCAGCATCTTTCTGTTTATCTACCGCACTAAAATAAAACTTAATCTTAGGCTCTGTACCTGATGGTCTGATTGCGACCCAGCTTCCATCTTCCAAAAAGTATTTTAGGACATTTGACTTTGGTAATCCATCAATGCCTAGGGAGTAATCTTTTAGGGTACTCACGCCAATAGAACCAATATTGGAAAATGGATTCTTCCTCGCCTTATCCATAATGCCCGCTATTTTTTCTTGCCCCTCTTTCCCTTTTAACGTGAAAGAGGAGAGATCCTCAATAAAATAACCATGCTGCTTATAAATTTCTTCTAAAACCTGATAAAGTGTCTTACCGAGTGATTTGTAATAAGCAGCCATTTCACACGCAAGCATCGCCGCTTGGACAGCATCTTTGTCCCGCACAAAATCCCCAATTAAATAACCATAACTTTCTTCATATCCGAACAGGAATTGATATTCTCCCGAAGTATTGTACTCTTCGATTTTTTCACCGATAAACTTAAACCCCGTTAAGGTGTCAACCGTATCTACATTGTAGGCTGAAGCAATTCCACGACCGATTTCAGAGGTTACGATGGTTTTCAGTACAACAGCATTCGCAGGAACTCCATCATGTTTACTCTTCTGTTCAAGAAGATAATGCAATAGCAATGCTCCAGTCTGATTACCATTCAGGATTACGTATTCATCATTCAAATCTTTTGTAATAATACCGACACGATCTGCATCGGGATCTGTTCCTAACACAATATCAGCATCTACTTCCTTGGCTAAAGACAGTGCCAGATCGAATGCCTGTCGTTCTTCCGGATTAGGAGACGAGACTGTTGAGAAAAATGGATCCGGCTGCTCCTGTTCGGGAACTACATATACTTGTTTAAAACCCATTTCTTTCAAGACCCGTCTAACTGGTTTGTTACCTGTACCATGTAGAGGTGTAAACACTATTCGAAAATCATCTGCAACTTTCTTAACTGACTCTGACTGTAAAGAAAGAGAAAGCAAGCTCTCAGTGTATGCTGCGTCAATTTCCTCATCCAATAGATGAATAAGTCCTTTTTCAATTCCTTCACCTTGCGAGACGAATTCTATCGTCAATTCGTTCTCCACACGATTAATAGCTTCTAATATCCCATCCGCTACCATCGGAGGAATTTGTCCCCCATCCTCACCGTACACCTTGTAACCATTATATTCTGGTGGATTATGACTTGCTGTCAGTACAATCCCACTGGCAGCTTTCAAGTATCGAACAGCAAACGATAACATAGGTGTCGGACGTAATTCCTGGAACAGATGCACCTTTATGCCGTTCCTAGCCAATACCCCTGCGGCTGCCTCTGCAAATTCAGGAGACATCTGTCGAGAATCGTAGGCAATGACAACGCCTTTTTCTTTAGCATTGTCTACGTTTTCAATTAAATAATTGGCAAGCCCTTCTGTCGCACGCCGTACCGTATAACGATTGATGCGATTCGTTCCCGCTCCAATTACCCCGCGCAGTCCGCCAGTTCCAAATTCAAGAAAACGATAGAAACGATCTTCAATCTCCTTTTCATCCGTAACAGAGAGTAGTTCAGTTCTCAATTCCGGCTCCAACTGCTTAAATTGTGACCATCGTTGATAGGCGATCTGATATTCCATCATTGCTTACACTCCTAACAGGAAACTCCCCTAATTATTCCTTTGTAGCCGCAATCTCTTGTAGCGAGGAGGAAACCGTCTGACAATGTTCCTCTACTTCTTCCCAAGTCATAAAGATCCGAACAATATCTTCTTCTACTAGATCAGTACCCGTTTGAACCTCAATAAACTCAATATCTGTAATTGCTTTGATCCCATGCTTGGAACCGACCGGGATTTGCAATACATCTCCTGCTTTTACTGTGAAGATCTTATCATTGAGAGCAAATTCTCCGATCCCGCTAATGATTGTCCATACTTCACTTCTCTTATAATGCAATTGATAGCTCAAATTTTTCCCGCTGGCAACGCCGATACGTTTCGTTAAGACTTCTGTACCATCTGCGACTTTGGTATGGTCCAAGACGCGGTACCATCCCCAGCGGCGTTCCTCAAACATCGGTCTTTGATCGAAATCTTTTACCATATCTTTAATTCTAGGACTAGCTGCCTTATCGCTCAACAGGATACCATCCGGACTAACGGCAACAACAACATTGGACAAGCCTAGAACAGTAACTGGGATATCCAGTTCGTTGATCACATGTGTATTTTCACAGTCATTACTTACCATTCCCTTGCCAATGAGCCGTTGCTCTACTTCTTCGGTAAGTGTATTCCAAGTACCAAGGTCTTTCCAATAGCCATCATATGGAAGTGCGACGATGTGATTGGCTTTCTCTACTACTTCATAGTCAAAACTAATTTTAGGCAGTTCATGATAAACAGAAAGCAACTTGTCATACTCGGTAGGTAACCCTCTATTTTCCAACAAAGAAAGAATGAAACCTAGCTTAAATGCAAAAACACCGCAGTTCCAAAGTGCCTTCTTCGTAATCAGTTCCTTCGCTATATCTTCGCTTGGCTTTTCCTTAAAAGAATCTACCGTTAAATAGTCATGATGAGTAGCAATTACTTGCGGAATAATGTACCCATACTTTTCAGAAGGGTAGGTTGGTGTTACCCCCATCAATGCCAAATCTGCTCCTGAATCGAGAAGCACTTTTTCAAGTTCCTTTACTCTTTGAAAAAATCGGTCCTCTACATAAGGGTCGACAGGCAAAATAGCAACCGCTTCTTCGCGGTTTACTTTCTTTACGGTATGTAAATAGGTTGCTGCAAGAGCGATCGCTGGAAACGTATCTCGGCGTACTGGTTCTATCACTAATGGAACGTCGTGACCAATTTGGCTTTGGATCATATCTACTTGAGATTTACTTGTAGCGATTACCGAAGCCTCACTTAAATCAACCGCACTTAATTGACCCCAAACACGCTGCACCATTGATTCCAAGTTGCCTTCTTTATTTTTCAGCAGTTTCAAAAACTGTTTTGATCTTGCATCATTAGAGAGTGGCCAAAGGCGTTTGCCAGAACCACCGGACAATAGCACTAGTTTCATGATTTAATCTCCTTTTACTTTAGTAGGGCATCCTGAATAATTTTATGTAATCCATCGATAAACGGCTGTTTACCGAACTTCTCGCTGTGAGCACGAATGATCTGAGAGTCAAAATCATTCACGTTAAATTGCTCTAAAGTATGTATCAACGATTCTGGTGTTTGTTGCTTAAAAAACAGCCCCGTCACGTTTTCCTTGACTGTTTCTAATGCACCGCCTCTTCCGAAAGCTACAACAGGTCTACCGCTTGCCTGTGCCTCTACCGGAGTAAGACCGTAGTCCTCATCACCTGCAAAGATAAATGCATTGCATTTTGAATAATACTCAGCAATAACATGATCCGGTTGATACCCCATAAATTTAATCGTCGGACCTGCCAGCTTTTCTAGTCGAGCACGGTCGTATCCATCACCAATAATTACTAAAGGCTTATTCATTTCATTACAAGCTTCAATGACAATATCAACACGTTTATATGGTAGTAATCTTGAAACGACAAGATAGAAATCCTCCACTTGCGCTTGATCAAGTACTGTAAAACGTTCAATATTGGCTGGAGGATATAATATCTGTGAATCCCGGCGGTAGTATTTCTCAATGCGTTTCGACACGTATTCGGATATGGCAATAAAGTCATCTACCCTGTCGGCCGTTAACTGATCCCACATGCGGATATAATTCATGCCGAAAGGAAGCACTTTCGAATACAAACCGCCCGGTCCATCTTCACCTAGATACTGATGATACAGATCCCATGAATAACGCATGGGCGTATAGCAGTAGCAGATGTGCTTGGTATCCGGTTTTGTAATAATACCTTTGGCAAAAGCACTGGATGAAGATAAAACCACGTCATACTCACTAAAGTCAAACTGTTCAATTGCCGTTGGGAATAACAGCAAATACTTTTTGTAATGTTTTTTTACCAAAGGCAACCGTGCAATAAATGATTCATGTATTCGATGCTTTCTAATCGGATCCGTTATCACGTCAGGATCGGCAAGCAGCGTGTATACGGGTGCATCAGGAAACATGTCGCACATGATCTCCAATACGCGTTCTGCACCGCCAAGCTGGTTCAAATAGTCATGGACAATGGCAATTTTCAACTTATTCACTTCCTGCTAACGTCTTGTTATACACTTCAATTGTTTGTTCCGCTACCTTATTCCAGGAAAACTGCGCAGCACGTTCTAAAGATTTACTCACAAGTCTTTGGTGTAATTGCTTATCAGAAACTACATTTTCTATGGAATCTACCCAACTGTCTATATCCATCGGTTCAACCAGTATTCCAGCGTCACCGATCACTTCCGGAATGGATGATACATTGGAACCGAGTACCGGAATCCCACATTGCATCGCTTCCAATAGTGGTAGCCCAAACCCTTCGTACACAGATGGCAACACCAAGCTCGTAGCTCCATTATATATGGATACGAGATCTTCATCGTTGACATAACCGAGAAAAATTACATCATTTTCGAGTTGGCATTCTTTCATGAGTTCAAAAATCGGGGAAAACTTCCAACCTTTAGCCCCAACAATAACCAGCTTTTCCTCGATGTGGCCTCGCTTTTTCATTTTGTCAAAAGCCCGAATCAAAGTCATCAAGTTTTTTCTTGGTTCGATCGTCCCCACATATAATACATATTTTCCTGGTAATACGTAACGTTCTCTTACATATTCGCATTCTAATGGAGACATAGGTTTAAACATTGGATCTGCTGCAAGGTACACGACATCGATCTTTTCTTCAGGCACATGCAATAATTTCATTATATCTTGTTTTGTTTGAGAAGAGTCTGCTATAACACGATTCGCTTCGTTGACCGAGTAAGGAACCCATTTCATATGGTGATTATAAATTTTTTCACTGGTTGTTTCCGGATAAATCATGTACGCCAAATCGTGAACGGTTACTACAGATTTCGCTTTAGTAGTCGGGAGAATTGTAAAATTAGTCCCATGAAAAAGGTCGATCTTCTCTTTACTGAACGCATCAAATGGAAACTCGTACAATATAGTAGGTTTCATTAACCTTCTGATCACATTGTACGGGTAACGGCTATTAACGCGAAACAAATCGAAGTTAAATTTAACAACACTGTAGATAAGGATACTGCTGTTGATACTAAAAACTACTTTATCCAAAGATCTGGTGACGCAGCGCCGGTAACAGTACACTCTGTAGATGCTACTGCAGTTGCTGAAGTTCAAGAAGATGGTAAAACAGTAGTTATCTCTACAACAGCTGATATTGCTACTAACTTTGGAGTACAAACTGGTGCGGCATTTACCTTCAAAGTATCTGGAGTTAAAGATACAAACGGTAAAGAAGTTGCCAAGTATGAGACAGTGCTTGTTAATAAAGATACTGTAGCTCCAACATATGTATCTGCGAAGGCATCTGCAAAAGTGTCTACTAACACTATTACTTTGAAGTTTAGCGAACCAGTCGTTGCAACAAGTGGTATTGTAAAAGTAAATGGTCAAGTAGCTTCTGTAGGTGTGTCTGCAAGTGACAAAAATGCTCTTGTAGTAACTACTGGTGCGAATCTTGCAGCTGGTCAAACATACAACCTTGAAATCCTTAACTTCAAAGACTATGCTGGTAATCTCTTGAATCCTAACCTCGTTACTTCAACAGTAACAGTGACGGCTGATGTTGTTGCTCCTGTTCTGACTGATGTAACAGTTTCTCGTGATAACAGACTGACTATCACATTTGACAAAGCTATGGATCCAAACACTTTGACTGCTGGAACTGTTAAATTGTTGGATGGCAATTCTACAAACATTGATGCAGTTACATCTGTTACACCAAAAGATCAATCCTCTAACAAAGTATTCTATGTTAACCTGAATAACAAAGTTGTATTTAACAACAATGTATTCAATGGAACATTGGTACTGACAGACAGCATTTCCGATGCTTCTGGTAATAAGATTGCAACAACGAATAAATCTGTTTCTATCGCTAAAGATACAGTAAATCCAGCAGTTGCTAGCATGAAGTTTGTAAAAGCCAATACCACTGCTGGTGCAAACTACGGTGGCGTGTCTACTACAAATGGTGCAATCGTCGTTAAGTTTAATGAAGCTGTTGCCAAGAATGGCGCTGCATCTGCAGCTGGAATTGTACTTGTAGACAACAAAGGTGCTACACAATCTCTGATTGCCAACCTAAGTGGAGCAGCTGTTAGCAACGTGGATCCTACAGAATATGTAATTCCACTTACAACAGCAATTCAAGCTAACTCTGGAATTACATCTCTGACAGTTCGTATTCCTGGAGCTCTTGTAAATGACCTCTCTTTGGCAGCAAATGCAAGCGATGCAGGTGTCAACACTATTACAGTGGAAGGCGGTTCAAGCACTACTGATCCGACTGCTCCAGTTGTAACAGCTGCAAATGGTCCTACTGGTCCAGTTGGTACTAGCGGAAATACAATTGCACTAACTATTACGGAGAACGTAGAGCTTAACGCTGCTACAGTACTTGACGTAAATAATTACCGCTTAGATGGTGCACCGTTGCCAGCTGGTACTTATGTAACAATTTCAGGTAAGGCTCCAACCTTCACAGCTACATTGCATATCCCAACAGGTACTATCTCTAAAGATAGAAGCAACTACCAATTGAACGTGTCTGGAATTAAGGATGCAGCTAATAATACTGCGACTGCAATAGCATTCAACGTAACGTTGATGGATGATGTTAAACCAGAATTATCAACTGCTGCTCTGAATACTGATGGTACACTGTCCCTTGGTTTCAGCGAAAAAATTTCTACAAGTGATGTTGTAGATGCAGATGATCTGGTTATCACTGTTAACAACCAAATCCTCTCTACTGCTGCGTATAATGTAAATGCTGTTTCTACAGGTGCTGATGCAGGTAAATCAGTAGTATCTGTAACTCAAAAGGTTTACACAGATGCAAATAATGTACAAACACTGTACATTGATACGACCGATAATAACACTTCTACCACTGCACCAGATGCTACAGATATTATCCTTGCAACTGGTGGTAACTATGCTGGTTTGGGTTCTGTAGTAGATTTGAACAGAGCTGTAATCCACTCCTTGAAAGTTAAGACTGCGGATACAACTTCTGCTAAGGATGCTTCTACAAACGGAAACACCTTGAAGGCTAAAACAGAAAAAGTTGTTAAGTAATTAGACTATTACTTTTAGCTTTGAAAAGAGAGTCCGAGTGATCGGGCTCTTTTTTTCTTGAGAAAATCTGTTTCAAAATACTTTGCATTATAAAAAAAAGAAACAATTATAATACGGTAATCATATGTTAATTCGACATTATATGTGATAGAATGTGGGGGATATTTGAAAAAATATCCTATGGATGAAGGAACTGTGGAGGAATTTTAAATTGATAGCCAAAAAAACGATATATTCAATTGTTTTAGTCGTGTCTTTACTAGCTACTACTGCCTGTAGTAATACTGATAAAACAACTGAAAAAGAGCAAGCTTCATTACCTAACGCTGCAAGCGAGGTAACAAAAAAGTTTGAACAAGGAGTTAGTTTATACAACCAAGGGAAACTAGACGAAGCCAAAATAATATTTGAAGAATGCATTTCTCAAGATCCAACAAAAGGAGAATACGATTTTTTTATTGGGAACATATTACGTATAAAAAATGATTTTGAAAATGCATTAGTATATTACCAAAATGCAATGAAAAAGTCTCCAAAATTAATAGAAGCATACAATAATGCTGTAGCACTTCAAATGGCCACACAGAAATTTGATCAAGCACTTGAAACTGCGAACAAGGGTTTAGAAGAACAGCCAGATTTCGTTGATTTAAAATTTAAGAAGGCCCAAATTTTATATGTTCAGAAGCGATATAACGAGGCAATCCCTTTGTTGACTGATCTTGCAAAGGACCCAGTAAATTTTGAGGCGTACCGCTTTCTTGGGTTAAGTTATATTGGGTTAAATGATAAAGCTAAGGCCTTAGAACACCTAAAAACATATACAAACTTAGCTCCTGAAGGTGTACCGTTTAAGGAGAATATAAAACAAATTATTACTGAATTAGAAAAAGGCAAGTAATGATATTATTTTTAGTCCGGAGGATCTAATGGGACGAATAATAGGTTTAGTTTGTGTATTAGTGATTTCTTTACTTTTTATCTACACTCCGTATCTACGGGGTTTATTTTTTGATAGTGATTTTTATTTGATCGAAGTATTACTGGTAGTGTTATTCCTTGTCAATGTAGTTTGGCAATTCGTTAAGAATCCACAGCAGGCTATACTGCCATATTTAGTTGTGTTTTTAGTACCATTTATGTATCTTTTATCATTGACCAATGCAGCGACACCTAATGGAGCGTTTGACAATCTCTTTCGTTGGCTAGCCTATACTTCTATGTTTGTCATGTTAATTTGGGCAAAACAATCAGATGAATCAAAGAAGCTAGAGCAAGTTTTTTCAACTGTATTTCAATTGACGGCGATATGGGTTTCCTTTTTTGCTGTCTTTGGCATGTGGGGATGGGTTGAATTTAAAGACCTTATGCTTGCTGAACGTTTAACAGGCACATTCCAATATGCCAATACCTTTGCTACCGTTATATGTGCTTTCTGGCTTTATGCACTGGTAGCTTTGACGAAGAAAAACCTTCCTATCTGGTCTACTATACTGTTTAGCTTACCTTTGGTGGCATATGGAGTAGGCTTATTACATTCCTACTCACGCGGATCTCTACTTATTTTTCCGCTGGCATGGTTTTTCGGACTATTGTTACTGAAAGGTAAGGGACAAATTTCATACACAATTTACTCCATCCTTTCAGGTGCTGCTTCTTTCATTGTATTTCGACAAATTACTTCGCAAACGGAGCAAGGCTCAGCAAATCCGGGCATGCTTGCTTTCTTTGTTTCTACTGTTGTGGTGCTAGTGTTGGTTTATTTAATCAGAACAGTATTTGACAGAAAATCGTTTTTCACTAACTTTGGAGATAATAAGTTTGCAAGGTTCCTTTTGCCTGGGCTCGTCATTATTGTAGGAGTATTATTCGTATTGGATTTAAAAAGTAGTGGCTTATTATATCAGCAATTGCCAAGTAGTTTACAGGAACGGGTATCGGATATTAATAGGGAAACTGCTAGCTTGCTAGGAAGAACAAATGTATATCAAGATGCATTCAAGATCAGTAGCGAGGCACCTCTATTAGGAGTTGGAGGTGAAGGCTGGAATATTCTTTATCCAAAGTATCAAGAACTGCCGTACTTAAATAATGAGATTCACAACGGCTACTTGGAAGTCTTGTTAAGTACCGGTTGGTTAGGATTAATTATCTTTTTGCTGGTATTCGCATTCTTGATTTATCAAGTTGTTCTTCGGATAGGTAAAGAAAAAGAGCAAGAAGAGCAAATACTAACAATAGCTGTACTACCAGCCTTAGCAATGATATTCATGCATGGCTTTATAGATTTTGACTTTTCTTATGGGACTGTATGGTTTGTTGTTTTTTGGTTGCTTGCAATGGGGGTTCCAGCTTATGCATTGCGTGTCAATAACATAGTTATGCTAGTCCCAGGCGCAATAGGAGTCAGAGTGATTTTATCTTTAGTAGCTGTCATTGTGCTTGTCTTCGGTGTTTATTCTTTCCGATTCTATTTAGCAGAGAATGCTCTCCCTAAGGCAGATAGACAAATATCGATTGATGAAGCTCAGCAAATGCTAGAGAGAGCAGTCTCGCTAAACCCATATCAACTTGATTATCAATTTAATTTGGCTAATGTGTATGCTGCTAAATATAAGAATGAAGGAAAAGAAGAGTGGAAAACGAAAGCAATTGAGAGACTTCAGGCTGCAGAAGCCTTGGAGCCAAATAGTTCAAAAGCGATGTATAGCGTAGGGAATGGGTATTTAGCGTTGAATGATTGGGAGAAGGGTATACAATACTTTGAAATGGCGATGGAACATGATCCATTCAATGTACAGCTCATTGAGAGCACGATGCGTGTGGAAGCACAGCTTGCAGCACAGTTTGCATTATTGAAGGAAAAGGAAACGGCGGCTATGTTGGCAAAGAAGGCCATTGGTCTTTATGAGGACTATATTGCGCGAATTGAACCATTTAAGGCAAAAGAAATTCCCGATAAGCGGCCGTTGGATTTGGAAAATGGTACGTATTTGTTTTTAGGGCAGGCATATCTGATAGTTGGAGAATATCAAAAGGTTATAGAACAGACCAAGATAGTAACTGATCCGAATTTTGTACTTGATGCGAAAGCTTTACAGGCTGTAGCATTAGAGGCTTTAGGACAAGATGAACAGGCCGCGGCTATAACTAAATCATATATTCAACAATATCCTGATTTTGCTCAGCGAGTAGTTACTTACAAAACTCAAATTATCTACTAAACAATTCATATTTAATGTTATACAGCTTGTGAACTCTCGTATACAATAGAAGGATACAGGTGAGATTTTTCGACAAATATATGAGTTCATAAGAAGATCAAAGAAGAATATAGAGAATGGAGAATAATTATGTCGAAACGTGCTTTAATTACAGGAATTACAGGTCAAGATGGATCCTACTTAGCAGAGTTGCTATTAGATAAGGGATACAAGGTATACGGTCTACGCCGTCGTACTAGCGTACCTATTATCGAGAATATTGAACACATTAAAAATGAAATTGAATTTATTGATGGCGATTTGTTGGATCTCTCATCAATGGTTTCTGCTGTAAAAAAAGCTAACCCAGATGAAGTCTATAATCTAGCTGCTCAGTCTTTTGTAGGGACTTCTTGGGAACAGCCAGTTTTGACAGGGCAAGTAACCGGGATTGGTGTAACAAATGTACTCGAAGCGGTTCGGATAATTCGACCAGAAGCAAAATTCTATCAAGCATCAAGTAGTGAAATGTTCGGTAAAGTCGTGGAAACTCCTCAAAAGGAAACAACTCCATTTTATCCGCGGAGTCCTTACGGAGTAGCAAAGGTGTATGGACACTGGATTACTGTAAATTACCGTGAAAGCTTTGATATGTTCGCTTGTTCTGGTATTTTGTTTAATCATGAATCGCCACGTCGTGGAGTGGAGTTTGTAACGCGAAAAGTGACAGATGCAGTTGCAAGAATTAAACTTGGTATGCAGAACGAACTACGCATGGGGAACTTGGATGCCAAGCGCGATTGGGGCTTTGCAGGGGATTATGTGAAGGCAATGTGGTTAATGCTTCAACAAGACCAACCGGATGATTTTGTAGTGGCAACTGGTGAGACTCACACTGTAGAAGAGTTGGTAGATATCGCATTTTCACATGTTGGGCTAAACTGGAGAGATTTCGTTGTCATTGATTCTCGATTTGTGCGGCCAGCAGAAGTGGATCTTCTATTAGGTGATCCTACGAAGGCGAAAAATAAACTGAATTGGAAACTTGAGGTTGGTTTTGAACAGTTAGTAAAAATGATGGTAGATAGTGATCTAGCGAAGATAAAACAACTTTTGAAGTAGGATAAAGGTGGTTACACAATGAGAGCTTTAATCACCGGTGTAAGGGGATTTGTTGGTCAGTACTTAGCAAAACAACTAATAGCAGAAAATGTTGAAATTTGGGGGACTTCAAGAGGTGAGTCCCCCGAACCTTATATTCAAGGTGTTCGATTGATTTCAACGGATTTAACGGATGAATCAGAAATAGTTGCATTAATTGAAGACATAAGGCCAGACTACATTTTTCACTTAGCTGGTCAAAGTTCGGTACATTTCTCATGGGAAAATAAGATTGAAACATTTAATGCGAATGTAGAATGTACTATTAGATTATTAGAGGCTATAAGAAAAAGTAAATTTGCTAAGTCAGTCAAGATCCTCACTGTAGGTTCTTCTGAGGAGTATGGAAAAATAGATTCTTCTCAGACACCAATAACAGAACTAACTAGTCTTAGACCAATAAGTCCGTATGGGATTTCGAAAGCAACAGTTTCTTTTTTACTATCACATTATTATAACAGCTATGGTCTGCAAATTATTCATGCTAGGCCTTTTAATCACATAGGTCCTGGACAAAATTTAGGGTTTGTTACAACAGATTTCGCCAAACAAATAGTTGAAATAGAAAAAGGGGTAATATCATCAGTTATAAAAGTAGGTAATTTAGAAGCAAAACGTGACTTTACTGATGTTAGGGATATCGTAAAAGGATACAGCTTGTTAATGAGGAGAGGTAAACCAGGAGAAGCTTATAATGTATGCTCTGGCGTGCCGGTATCAATTATGGATATTCTATACTGGTTTATAAAAAGAAGTTTTAATCAGTCAATCCAAATTGTAACAGATGCCAATAATTTAAGGAAATCGGATATTCCTCTTCATTTTGGTTCAGCTGAAAAAATGAGAAATCAAACAGGTTGGACTACAGAGATTAGTTTAGATAGTTCTTTACAAGATATATTAGATTTTTGGAGAGAGAAGTACGAAAATTAGGGAGTCCAAACGATGCTGAAAAAACTGAGAGAAATTTACTCCTATAGACAAATGTTAAGGAGTTTGGTACTAACAGATCTACGGACGAGGTATAAAGGGTCAATATTAGGCTTTTTTTGGACATTTTTAAATCCGCTGTTAATGCTTCTTGTATATTCAATACTATTTAAATATGTAATGAAGATGAATTTGGAGAACTATACTGCTTTTTTGTTTATTGGTTTATTACCTTGGTTTTTATTTAATCAATCCATTCAATCCAGCGCTGGAGTAATAATTAGAAATGCTGGACTGGTTAAAAAGATTTATTTTCCTAAAGAAATTCTGCCAATATCAGTTATAATTGGTGGGTTAATTAATTACTTGTTTAGTTTTATTATTTTGGTTCCATTATTATTAATTAGCAATATCCAATTAAGCTGGATCGTATTGTGGTTCCCGGTAATTTTGTTGGTCACGCTTATTTTTTCTTTAGCCCTGTCTCTACTTATTTCAAGTTTAAACGTGTATTTTAGAGATTTAGAACATATTATGGGGATCATTTTAATGGCTTGGTTTTATATGACGCCAGTGATTTATCCCGAGGATATGATACCAAATGATTTAAAAACAGCGTTTAGTTATAATCCAATGAAAGTTATCGTTCAGAGTTACCAAGATATATTTTATTATAATCAAGTACCTAATTTGCTTGGTCTTGCCGTAGTTGGGATAATCTCTTTACTTATCATGATCATTGGATTTTATGTATTCTTCAAACTTAGTAAGAATTTTGCTGAGGAAATTTAAGGGATGATTACAATGGATGTAATTCGAATTAACAATGTATCTAAATCATTTAAGATTTACAAAGAAAGAAATTCTACTTTAAAAGATCGTATTATTTATCGGAGTAAGAATAGGTTTGAATTGTATCATGCCTTAGATGGGGTTTCACTAGATATTAAAAAGGGTGAAACTGTTGGGCTACTTGGAAGGAACGGGTCAGGAAAAAGTACCTTATTGAAATTGTTAACTGGAATTCTTTATCCAAATTCAGGAAGTATAGAAATGAAGGGAAGAGTTTCAAGTTTGTTGGAACTTGGAGCTGGCTTTCATCCTGATTTCACTGGAAGAGAAAATATTTATATGAATGCCTCTATATTAGGGCTTAATAAGAGGGAGATTACGAAAAAACTAGATGAAATCATTGCGTTCTCAGAGTTGAAAGAGTATATTGAAAATCCTGTTCGGAATTACTCATCAGGAATGTATATGCGTTTAGCTTTCTCAGTTGCAATTATGGTCGAGCCTGATATTCTACTGATTGATGAGGTTCTAGCAGTTGGTGATGCTGCTTTTCAACAAAAATGTATGGATCAAATGCTTAAATTAAAGAGAAAAGGTACAACAATCGTATTCGTATCACATGATTTAGGGGCGATGCAAAAATTATGTGATAGAGTGGTGTGGATTAATAAAGGAAAAGTGATCGAAGAAGGACCTCCTCGGAAAATTATTGACCAATATCTAATGTTTTTAGGTGATGAGGAAAATAATCGTTTACTCGCAGAAGAATCATTTGAAAAAGTTGTTTTGGACGACAGCATAATAGCAAATACGAACCAGCATGAGGAACAAGATAAATATGATAGTGTACAAGAATCTGACAATATTGAGCGGTGGGGGAATAGGAAAATTGAAATATGTGAAGTTAAAATTCTTGATAACACCTGCAAAAAGAGATTAAGTTTTATTTCTGGTGAAAAAATGAGAATAGAATTAAAGTATAAATCTAACTTGGATGTAGATAAACCAGTATTTGGTATTGGTATATTTACTCTTGATCATGTTAATTGCTATGGCACAAATACATATATAGATAATTATCAAATTAGAGATTTTAAAAAAGGAGATAAGGGATCTATTATTTTTGATGTACAATCACTTGATCTTGTAGCGGGGACTTACTTGGTAGATGTTGCCGCTGTAAGTCAAGATGGAGAACCTTATGACTATCATAGTAAGAAATATTCATTTAGAGTTTCTTCCACTACCAATGATCTTGGGATAGCCAAGCTTAAACATTCATGGTCAAATATTGGGGGAGCAAATAATGAGGAAGAGTAACTTTTTTCAAATATACGAGAGTATTAAAAGTAACATAAAAACAAAAAAAGTAGTCGATCATAATCTGGTTGATGTTACATATAAGAGAAATTCTGAAAAATTGTTCCAAAGAAATTTCCGTGATTTGGACTATATTAATAGAAATTGGGCAGTAACTATCGACGACCCTATTACATCACATAGAACAATAATAGGACCAAGTATTGTTTTTGGGAAAAAAGTTGTTCGTAAATTGCTTAGATGGTTAATTCTTCAGATCACGAGTAAGGTATCACTTCATAATGCGGCCACTACTCGGGTGCTAATCGATGTAGTCCAAGAGATTGATCAGATTGAAGGAAAATTGGAAGAAACGATAAAGAACAATATTTTTCAAACTGAGGATAACTCTGAGTATGTAACGAGAGATGAATTCTTACAGTTAAAATCAGAAAACGAAACATTAATTCAAGCAGTTCAATTTTTGAAGGAGAAAATGGAACTTCTAAGTGATAAGTTAAATTTTTATAGAGAACAAACGGAGTTTAAGAATCAATTATTTAACCAAAGTATAGAACAGGTTAAACGACAGATTGATACTGAAAACGAAAAATATCGATCAGAAATGGAAAAAAGTCTAGAGGTAGCAAGTCAGGCCTGGAGACGAAACACTCGCGAGATATATAGTAATTTTGATTGGTTCAGCTTTGGACAAAAGTTTGGTGGTAATCTAGAAGCCTTGCACGCTAAATATATCCAGTATATTGATCACTTCAGCGAAAAGAAAAAAGTCCTAGATATCGGATGTGGTGAAGGTGAGTTTATCGAATACCTAAAAAAGAACAATATAAACGCATATGGAATTGATTTCGGGAAAGATAGTATCGATGATTGTTTGCAAAAAGGCCTAGAGGCATATTGTATTGACGCGCTTTCGCATTTAAATCAGTTACGTGACGGAGAGATTGACGGAATATATATAGGACAAGTTATTGAACATTTGTATACAGATGAACTTTTAGCATTAATAGAATTGGCTTATAAGAAGCTTTCTCCGCAGGGAGTGTTTGTGCTCGAAACAGTTAATCCGAAATCCTTTTACTCTTTAAGTAGTTTCTTCAAAGATTTTACACATATTAAACCTATCTTTCCCGAATCACTCGAACACATGTTAATCAGCGCAGGTTTTACGTTAATTGAAACTAAATATCTAACTCCGTTACCCGTACGCCTAGACACTATTGATGGAGACCCTGAGGATTCAACAGTGTCTACTATCAATCGTAATATCGAGAAACTGAACCAGCATTTATTTGATTTCCATGATTATGCTGTAATTGTTAAAAAGTGATAGGAAAGGTGACTTAAATGAACATTTGCATAGATGCCCAACCTTTGCAGACAGCAGGGTCAAGGACAAGAGGGATCGGTCATTATACAAGAAGTCAGTTAAATCAAGTCTTAGTACTAGACAAGAAAAATCAATATAAGTTGTGGCTTTATGACAAAAATATTGACTCTGGGATTATCGAGAATGCTTCGTTAGAGAATTATTATTTCAACTTTGGTATAGATAATTTTCTACTCGATAGTAATGTAAGGGATTCTTTGGTAGCTTCTTTAATCAAGAAGACAATTACCCATCAGAGAGCTGATTTGATTCATTTTACGTCCCCATTTGATCAATGGAATATTTTTGATACAGGATGGTATTCAAATATACCAACTGTCGCCACTATTTATGACCTTATCCCCTTAATTTTTAAGGAGGTATATTTAGCTGATCCTAACTCTCAAAAGGCTTATTTTCAACGAGTTGACTTTATAAAGAATCTAACAAGAATGATGGCGATATCAGAGAGTGTAAAGGAGGATTTGGTAAACTACCTTCATATAGACCCCGAGAAAATTGATGTTATTTACGGTGGTATTGATAACTCGTTTAAAAAAATTAGTATAAGTAATGATGAAGAGTATCGATTAAAAAATAAATTTGGTATTAATAATGAGTTTGTAATGTGCACGGGTGGCGCTGATTATAGAAAAAATCTTGAGGGTCTTATTAAATCCTTTTCGATGATGAGCAAAGAAGTGCTAGTACAGCATCAACTTGTAATTGTTTGTAAAATTGATGCTAACTATAAAAAGGCACTTAAAGACCTAGCAGAAAAAATGGGGATCGGTGATAAATTAGTACTTACAGATTATGTAACGAAAGATGAATTAATTAGGTTATATAATCTGGCTAAAGCATTTGCTTTTGTTTCTTTATATGAAGGTTTTGGCCTTCCTATTGTTGAGGCGATGGCGTGCGGATTACCAGTAATTACATCAAACAATTCAAGTCTAAGAGAAATCGCTGGAGATGCAGCACTTCTAGTAGATCCTAAAAATAATAAAATGATAGCGCAAAATATAGAAAGAGTATTAACTGATCAATTTTTAAGAGCTAAATTAATACAAAAAGGATTTTATCAACGCGAAAAGTTTACCTGGGATAAAGTAGCTGAAAAGACGATCGAGTCATACGAAAAATGTATGTCCTCAAAAACTAGAGTTACACACAAAACTACTTCAGAAAAAAAACGAGTAGCCTTCTTTTCACCAATTTTACCTATAAAATCGGGTATCTCTGACTACTCAGAAGACTTGCTACCTTATCTCAAAAAGTATGGATTAGAAATAGAGTTATTTATAGACTCTTATAAGCCAACTTCAATGTCGATAAGTCATGAATTTAAAATCTATGACTACAAAAAATTTGAAGAGATGAATAGCCAAAAAGATTATGATGTCATTATCTATCAAATGGGTAATAGCACAACCCCAACCTAGTTTCCCCTAAAAATCCCCAATTCCAAAACCCTTGCCACTCAAGGAGTTTGGGAGTCGTGTTGTTCGACAATTTGTTAATCAATACATAATGGAAGAAACAAGTTGCAACAAGTAGCAGATCCACAGAAAAAAGATAACAGTTGTTCAATAAGTAGGTTTCCAATAGATGTCCAAAAGAAGTTGGCTTGCCCTCATGTCTGGCAAGGAAATGTCCCTTCAGACAAAAAAATTGTAGGCAAGTTGCAGACGCTCCCTTGGGTTGCTGAGTCCCCTCAATCTGAGCCCCAGTAAAAAGGAAGCGCCCCAGCAAAATGCCCCAGTGGGTACGTGTCAAATTCCATGTCTCACAAGGAAAGGCAATCGGTGCCCCTGTTGCCCCAGCATAATTGCGAAAAGCATAAATCCTCAAAATTGCGAACCACTAAAAACATGACCTCAAGCAATAGATGTACATTTTTGTAGCTGTTGCTTCCCTCTTTTCTAAAAGGTAAGGAAGTTGTACAATCAACTGATTCTCTCACGTCACATGTTTCTAGTTTTCTCCTTCAAGCCTTAGTACCTCGTCATACATTCGCTTGGAAATCCTGTACTCTTTTTCAACCAACAAATCAAGATAAGGTTTGACCGCCTCAATCTTTCCAACTCTCTTGGCAAGTCGCAAAATACCGATGGAACCCATTGGAATGAGGAAGAATGATTTTGCCATGTTTCGGGCAGCTCTCTCATCAATCAAAACAAAGTCAACTTGAAGTTCCATGCCACCCACGATTGTCTCAAGCTCACCATGATGTAATTTGCCATACATCCGCTCGACAAACAGCTCATCTCGTACCTCGTACAACTCAATCCTCTTCTCACGAATCGCTTCCATGACTTCCATTTTTCCAAAGGCAAACTCATCCTCTGGAGAACAAATCTCCGTAAAAACCGCCTGTGGAATAAAGACTCGATCAAACAACTCCCAGAGAAGATGGAGCTGACCAATCATGGATAAAGCAATGAGAGGACTGGTATTACTAATCAGCTTTGTCATCCGCTTTACCTTCCTCTACGAACTTCTGGATGGCAAACGAATCTTCTTCGAGGTGTTCTTCCGTAAACTCCATCCAAGGAATTTTTTTCACTCGTAATATCTCAATAAACTGGGCTAGAGGCATCCCAGCTAGCTCAGCCGCTCTCTCCAACGTCACCGATTTCTCCACAAAGAGTCCGATGGATAAAGACAATTTCACTTTTTCATCCATCGATTTTCCATACCCTGTTTTCTGAATCACATGAAGTAACTCGTCAGGGATACGTACATCAGGAACATTTTTTTCAGGTAACATCACCATCACCCCTTTGGATACCATTATACCATTTTTCCACGAAAAACCCTTGAAAGGCATTGTACCGATAACTCCTTATACCCATACTATTCTGCTTGTGTTGAGCCGGAAAGGAGAAGAATGCACCCTTTTTTCCTTTTCTAACATTCCCCCTTTTCACAGGGGCAGCAGGGGCGTAGGAGCGAAACCCTTGTTGTGCATGGCCTTTTAGGCTGTACCCACAGGGGCGTTCATTAGGGGCAATCCGAGCGAACAGGGGCGCATGGTGTATTTCTTGCTTTTTCGAACTAGGAAAACAAAAAAGAGGACAGTTGCCTGCCCTCCCTTTACCGTCTTTATCGTTGTCCAAGTAGCTGTTCTACCTCACGTTCGTAGCCATATTTGCGGAAAAATTCGATGAGAGCCACCTCGAAAATTTCTCGTTGACTAATGTTCTTTTCCCGATTGAAATCGACCACGAGCTGCTCTAACATGTTCATCATGTGTACCGTCTTCGTTTTCGCTACACCTGGAACCACATACCTAGGGATTTTGCCCGTTTCGCTACCTGGCACCAGCAAATCAACAAGTTTGTCTTTATTGCGATCCAGCATCTCTAGAAGCGGCATGTACTTAGCCATTCCTTCTTCAGCAGGCAAATTTCCTTTTGTTGGTGATGGAATTGGCATCTCGGACATGAGTTTGTCTTTCATCTTTTCCGCAGCAAAAGATTCGCTCTCTTCCTTGATCTCTCCAACCATTTTGATGTAATTATTTTGCTCAGCATTCCAGACATACCCTTTGGTTGTCATGTACGTTGCCAGCTCGCGGTGATCCCCAAAACCCAGTCGCTTTGCGATCACTTTGGCATCCGCTTCCTCTTTCGCAAAAAGGGCGACTACCTGACCCGCTTTGGATGAGTCCATAACGGGAATGCTCTCTCGCTCACCAACTCTTGTAAAGGTGGGGACGTAGTTCCCTTTTTGCTTATCCCACATAAAATTCTTTCGATTCATGACCGTGTGCATGGAGCTTACACTACTGTATCCCAGCTCCTTTGCTACATGTTCCCTTGTTTTTCCCTCCGTCAACATTCGTTGGATCTCTTTGACTCGGTCGTCATAGACAGGTCGTTTTTCTGCAGGCAATGCCACGATCATCACTCCTACTTGAAAGAAATCGTCCCCTTCTCTTTGCAAAAGGCTGTAGAGAAGGGGCTTGGTTTATTCATTTTCTGGCTTGAAGTACAGGGAAACAGGGGAAGCATTTTGACCGGAAGCCATCTTTCTCGCTTTTACCAATTGATTTGGGAGGCTTCCTTCCTCTCGCATGTCGAAAATGTTCTCCTTGATTCGGATGCAGTAGGTGAGCTCCCTTTTGGATGTTGCCTTGGTTTCAGCTTGGACAATCCCATCGTTTTCCGTCCCAACGACCTGCACAATGGCTCTTTTGCGAGTCAATTTATCCGCATCATGGTCGAGGTAGCCTTTTTCTTTCCAGCTTTGCAGAATGACATCTGAATCTTCAAAGCCTCCGTCTGCCATCATTTGCTTAAACGGTGTCGTAAGCATAGCTACCTCTGTTTCTGACCCCTTTTGCGTAATTTTCCCCCAGCATTCATAGGCTTTTGCTGGGAAACTCTCACCATCAAACTTGGACCGGTGCTGAATGATCATCTGTTTGAAGTAGTTGTACGCATTTTCGCCAATGTCACGCTGTCCTGCGGATTGTTGTTCCATACCTACCAGCATGTCCAGCATTCCGTCAAGGTTCAGTGTGAAGTCAAACGTCTGGTTTACCAGTTCTGCCGTTGCCATAATGAGTGCCAACTTATCAGCGATCCGATGAGAAAAGGCATCTCGTATCGTCATGTTCTCCAGACAGATGGTTGCCCATTTCCTCCATGTGTCCATGACTGTCTCTTTTCCGGTGTTGATGAGGAATTGAGAAAAGATGGGGCCTGCATGACCGTAGTTTTCAAGGAGTCCGACTTTCAGTTGATTTGCATGTTCCGCTGAGGTTGTCCAAAAGATATTCCCAAACTCAAACAGCCGAACCTTGAGTCCCGTATTTTGATTCGCTTTCTTTTGCAGGGAATGCTCCGCAGTGGAAAAGATGACCCCTGACCATGTTCTACGCTCACGGAGGGCCAGTTCTTTGGTCATTCTCGCCTTCTCGCTTCCCTCTGCCAGTAAGTAGATGGTTTCAGTGAAGTCCTTCATCCGATTCATAGAGGCTTCGTCTAACGCAATGGGTAATCCGTGGTGATTGGCTAGTTGAGCGACAATTCCGTTTTGTGTGCCATTCCATTTACAAATGAGTCCACCCTCTTTGCTGGTTGGAGCTCCGTAGGGAGATACAAACACGCGTGCAGCCGTTGTCTTCCCTTGTGAGCTATCTCCGTAGGCATGTGAAACAAGTACTTCCAAGTCCAGATCTTTCGCGATCAAGGAAACAACAGCAGCAGCAAATCCGTAGGTGAGTGCGAGTTCTAACGGTGTATGCCCAACCACACGCTGCTTTACCAAAGCCAACCAATTCTCCAGCGTACCCTTTGCTTTCAACTGAAACACTCCCTCATATTCAGAAGGTAGATCATCATTTCCGATGATGTGATGATGTTTGTAAATCAGTTTCTCTTCATGTATGGCCCATCCAGCCTGATGATGAACGTACGTGGTAGGCACAAACTCTTCTTGGATTGAAAGAAATTTCAGAACCTCACCTGCTTTGTGATGGTAGATGTCCAATCCCTTTTCGAGCAGGTTGGTAAATTCATTGAGTTGAAGCTGCTTACGTGAAATGACAAGCTCGTTCATCTGGTTATTAAACCAGTATTCAAGTGTCATCCAGACGGATTTTGTCTCGATATCCTGCTTCATATTCTTGATCCGAACCAACCGTCCTACACGGTATTCCGTCTCTTCGCTCTTTTTGCTTTTTTTGATGACATACAAATCATTGTCTTTGATGAAGTATGGATACAGATCAAGGGAGGGCGTTTCGACAGGCTCTTCTAGCAGTTCTTGTTCAAGTGGCATGATCAGTTCCTCCTTTTTCGATTGTTGTAGGAATGCTCCTTCCAGACGTTCACTCCCTTCTCTCACGTACGGAAGGGAGTACATCGGAGACAAAGGGGAAGGAGATCATCTCTCTGTTCACAGTTCCTTTCTTGATCGCCAGTTGACTTGTTTTTGATGCCATTCCGTCCACCCGATCATGTCTTTTCGTATGGTTTTGCACATGGTAGCGTCCTGGAAACTGGCATCGGTCACATCTGCCTCCGTTAGATTTGCTTGCGTCAAATCTGCACCATATAAGCAAGCATTGTGTAGGATGGCTCCACTAAGATCGGCATGCGTGAAATTGGCACCACTCAAATCAGCACCTGTAAAATCTGCCATGTACAAGCTAGCATGAGACAAATTAGCATGGGTTAGGTCGGCACCCCGAAAAGAGACAAAGTCTAGTTTCGCTCTGTGAAGAAAAGCATTTTTAAGGGTAGCAGCCTCCATATTGGCACTCAGGAAATCCGTTTCAAAGGCACGAAGGTTGCTCAGATTCGCTCCTTCAAATTGGGATGCCTGAAGTGTTCGATTCCTGATCTCCATCCCAGACCAATCCTGATGACTGAAGTCTTCCTCATACCCTGCAAATTCTCGGGCAAACGCCTTCTCTTCTACCGTCATCTCATCTGTGATCGCAGGGAGATGATAAAAAAATCGTGCTTCATAGCGATCTATTTTCCGGTTCAATTCAAATTGGCGTTGGATATCATGCATCATTTTTCTTACTTTGGCATTGGACATGTTTCCTTGCCTCCCTTGGGTGGTTACAACACACTTACTGCATCTTTCAGTTGGTCCGTGTCGGCATGGGTATAGATGCTTGTAACTTTCAGAGAGCTATGCCCTAAAAGTTTTTGAATTTGAACAAGGTTCACATCTTTTTTGACCAACTGACTCGCAAAGCTATGACGCAAAATGTGAGCGGTGACGGTCTTTTTCCAGCCTAACTTCTCAGTGGTTTCTGCCAGCACCCGATTGACGTACACTGGAGAGAGCTTCCCTGTCTTGTCGGTGGCAAAGAAACGATCCGAAGTCTGTGGCCTAACATGTTCGCTGTACTCCCGTAGAAGCGGCACAATTTTGTCCGACAACGGAACGACTCGGTCTTTGTTACCCTTGCCAGCGCGAACGTGAACCATCTGACGGTTCAGGTCTACGTCATCTACCTTCAGATTCAGGCATTCCGAGATGCGTAATCCGGTGTAGTACAGGAAAGTTACCACCAACCGGATAAGGTCATGGTCGATGGCCTGTACCAGTTCGTTTACTTCCGGTTCTGTCAGGTAGGTACGCTCTTTTTGCTGCAGCTTGATGTTCTCAAGCGAAAAGGCAATGTTACGCTCAACCAGTTCCTTTTTGTAGCAGTAGTTGTAGAAGGATCGGAGTGTGTAGAGATTTCGACTACGACTGGCGGGAGCGTACTCTTTTTCTTCCTTGAGCCAACTCAGGTATGCTTCCAAGTCGGAGAGCTTGACATCCTCCAAGTAGGGAGGGCAATTGTACTGATCTTCCAAGAAGCGGTGGAACTGTGTCAGGTCTTTTTGGTAGCCAGATCGGGTCTGTTCGCTACGGTCGATGGCTGAGAGATGCAGGTCGAACAGGTGAATCGCTTGTGACAAAAGCATCTACATTCACTCCTCTTTCAGTTGTAGTTGCCAAAGGGCAAAAACGGTGTCGAACGAAACCGCTAGGGTGATCGTGGAATCTATGGGAGCTAGACTCCACGATCCAGGCCTAACGAATGATTACAGGGACTGCAGGAGGTAATCGGGTACCCCAATGGCATCTTCCAAATCTGCTCCGGTCATATCATTACCGCTGAAGATGGCACCGCTCAGGTCGGCCCAACGCAAGTCAGTATGATGGAAAGTTGCTCCGGTTAGGTCAGCTCCGCGTAAAGTAGCGCCAACCATTTCTGCAAAGCTGAAATCGGCTCCACGTAGAGATGCTCCGCGTAAGTCGGCATGAACCAAGTCAGCATCCACAAAACTGGTGCCCACGGCCTGAACCTTTCTCAGACATGCACATGAAAAATTGGCATGGGTCAAGTTTCTCCCACTCAACTGCAAGTTGCTCCAATTCTGGCAGCTAAAGTCTTCCATCATCATGTCATAGAGCCGCTGGTAATACTTCCGTTGGTGTTTCGTCAGGTCTTCTTTCAGCTTCCCGCATGCTTCGACAAAGAGCTCATGACGAGAAACTTTTTGCGACAGCTCGTCCTGTCGCTCAAGAAGCGCAAGGAGTGCATTTTTGGTCACGATGTCCCGGTCATTGTAGGCTAGAAAGGATGTAGATTGTTTCATGGTTGGATTCCCCTTTACTGTTTTTTTCTGTTGTCGAAGGACAGATGATGCTTGCATTAATCATAGTAACCAAATGATTTTACTTGGTTTAATGCGTTTGCCAGATACTCCATTGCCTGCCAATTACAACAAGCAATGGGTGGAGGAGTATCAGACAGGATTGCCGATCGCTGTATTCTCCGGTCATGCTTGCTTTTCGAATCGTAGTAGCATCGACGTTATGGTTCATATTATAGGGGAAGAAGAAACCAATGGAAAAAGCCGAGAAGCGTCAAATTTGCCTTCCTAAATTTAGATTGAGTATTCAGGCAAGTCATTCGAGCCCGATAACGAGCCTTAAAAAGATGCCTGTTTATTCTGTTATTTTGACAAGCTAGGTTATCTTCAAATTTCACAGTATTTGATACAATTTTCTCCGTTTTACTTTGAATATCTCATTTTCGGCTGATTTTGAACCGCCACCTTACATTTTTTATGCTCTTTTTCCTTTTGCCAAAAGAACGATTACCTCCGCTATTAAAACAACGACCTGCACGATTAACGCTGGATTCATACTTGTGCCTCCTTAGTATTCTTTTGGCAGGAGCATGGTACTATACGTTCGCGAGTCCACAATCCACACGGTGACCCCTATGGCCAGATTCTCAGTGTGATCCACATAGAACACTTCCTCATGGAAGGGCTGTTCCTGCCGATTGGTCACCTTCTGTAATGGCTCTCCGTCCACCCACTCTGCCGAAAGCTCGAACACCTGCAGAAAATCCAACTGATCGCCCCGTTCTTGTCTTTTCTCCAGGATGCTCCACAAGATCAGCTGTAGCTCTACGGGAACTACCTCATTGACACCCCTTGTCACGTATCTGTCGGATGTAAATCGTTTTTGTTCGCTCATGTGCTCACATGTCCCCTCCTTCTTTCAAGCTATAGTAGGCACCCTCTGTGCCCACGATGATGTGATCCAAAACGGTGATGCCCAACAGCTCTCCTGCCTGCTGGAGCGTCTTTGTCACCTGAAGGTCTTCCCTGCTTGGAGTAGGGTCACCTGATGGATGATTATGTGCAACGATTACCGACGCGGAATTGGAAAGAATGGCAGTCTTGAACACTTCCCTGGGATGGACAATGCTAGCATCCAAGGAACCGATCGAAACCGTGTGGAGTGCAGTCGGTTCGTTCTTGGTATTTAGGCAAAGCAAAAAGAACTGCTCCCGATCCGTTTCATCCAGAAACTTCAGGAACAGTCCCACCACATCTTTTGCCATTCTGATTCGGCGTTGCGGGTACAAAACGCTTGATTCCCGCACCATTTTCAGTCGGACAATGTTGACCCGTTTTGCTGCTGTATAGTCTGTTTTCATTCTACATGCTCCTCCAGCCAGTTTAGGATTTCTTTATCTTTGGCAACAACTTCTAACGGAACATAGAAAGCCATTGCGTACTCATTGGTGTAGATCACGACCACCTTGTACCAGCTCTCATCGTGTCGTTCTACCTTCTCGACAAACTCCGGCAGGCTACCAAGCAAGCCTTCGTCCTCTCTTCTTAGGCCGACTGCGGACATGTCCCGCAAGTTGTCTCCTTTCTCCAGCACGACCATGAAGCCGTAGTGATCCAGCGCAAATTCTTCGTCCAAACCGTCGAAGTCAAACGCCTCTTTCAGTCCGTCAAACTCTTCCTCCAGGTACGCCTGAAAGCTAGGGGAAAAGGCTTGTGCTTCCCGCAAGCATCGTACATCTGCCAAAGTTTTGATCGTTCTCATGCTACACTTCCTCCTTCTTCTTCATTTGATTGGCTAGTAGTGCCTTTTGGATTTTGATGTTCATCCATTCCCGCCGAAGCCGCTGTTCGACTTCGAGGACAATGGTCAGAATTTCGTTGTACGTCTGTTGACTACGTGGCTCTCCTGCTTGGTAGAGGTTGTCCAGAAGCAGTGTGACGCAATGCTCGCAGGTCTGGATGCCAAACACGATCTTATCCTCCTGCAAGACAAGCTGCTCGTACTGTTGGGCTGGTGTCAGCATGTGTGCCCTCCTTGTCTACTTGCTTCAAAATGAAAAAAGGCATCCCATCGTCCCTGTTACGGGCGACAGAATGCCTTACCTATGCAAAAGATCACCTATTCTTTTCCTGTACCATTGCAGGCCGGGCAGGTATGTACACCCGAACCGCCGCAAGCGTAACAATCGTCATCGGCAGCATGTTTTCCAACCCCACCGGTGCAATCGCAAAGGACTTTCTTCTTACCTCCGCATTCGCTACAAAGCGCCATGTCTTTCACCTCCCTCCACCGAACCATCGTCTTTCCCGAAAGAATGTTGCTGGACTAGGTGAGATCCCGTTCCCTTGACGCAGTCGGCTTTTTCCGAAACAGGCGAAAGATGGCTCCGATCAGACGGAATGGCAGCGTCACCACCCACCAGACAAAGCGAACTAGGCCGAACAGGAAGTCGAAGATCATAGAGAACCATCCGAGCAAAGCTTTAAAGAGAAAGGAAAGGATGCCAAGCGCAAGGATGATGAGAATGCCGTAGAACAAAACGTCTGTCATTGTACTATTCCCCCGTCATTATCTAATAGGAAAAACACACTATGAGTTAGATTTTCATAGGAAATATTATCTATTAGTGTTGCTTTAGTGTCAATTACTATTTATAGTGTGTGTATGCTTTTTTCCACCTCCTTTAAGCTTGTCTTGAGGTGGTTTTCATGACCGAATTGATTAAGCGTTTAGGCAATCGCATCCGTTTCCTCCGCAAAGTGAAAGGGCTGAGCCAGGAACAGCTAGGCGAATTGTCCGGTTTACATACGAACTACATCGGGCAAGTGGAGCGCGGGGAAAAGAACGTGACGGTTGAGAGTCTGGAGAAGATCGCCAAAGGTCTTGATGTTACGTTAGAAGAATTATTCCGGCACATTGACCCTTCTCCTCAAGCGGACGAGCTGCAGCAGCTGCTTGATTTACTGGCGGAGCGTTCCACACAAGATCGCGAATTGGCTCTACAACTAGTGAAGTCCGTTTTTAAATGGGAGAAAGAGAAGTACCAGTAGGCAAGGCTACAGAAGGTTAACCGCCAGTTCCTTTTCCTGTTTGCTAGTGTTGATGTAGTAGTGCGCGGTGGTCTGGATATGGGCGTGTCCTGCTAATTTTGAAACCGTTGTGAGTGGCACACCCTTTTTCAGCAGTCGGGAGCAGAATGTATGCCGGAACTTGTGCGGGTACATCTTGAAACCCAACTGCTTCTCCAGTCCTTCCAGCATAGTGTTGACTGCGTCCTTGTGAAGCTTTTGGGAACGCTGGCTAACGAGGAGGTAGGGACTATCTTTATGCTTGTTTTCCTGCCGTTCTGTCCGGACGTATTCACGAATTAATTCTGCAAGGTCTGGCCGGAGCGGAATCTCTCGGTACTTTCCTCCCTTGCCTGTAACCCGTAGCGTGTTTGTGAGGAAGTCGATGTCTGCCAACTGAATGCCGCACAACTCACTGACCCTGACTCCTGTGTAAAGAAGTAGATGGACAATCAGATGATTCCGCAGGATTACCTTACTCCTGTCCTGGACAAAGAACAGCAACTGATTGACTTCTTGCTCAGAGAAAACGTCTACCTCTCCTTCGCTGCCTGCTGCCACCTTGATCCGATCCCGTTGCAGGGTGACGACCTGTTCCGTCATGATTCCTTTTTCGATCAGGTACAGGTTGTACGCTTGCAGGGAATTGATTTTCTTGTTGATGGTGGCGATGGCGTACTTATTTTCTTGCAAGTGATTCTTATAGCTGACGACGTAGAAGCGTTTGAAGTCTATTTGATTCTCTACACCCATGCCAGACAGGTACTCGTAAAATCCTCGTACATCCCCTGTGTAGGACTCAATCGTTTTCGGCGCAATGCCATTCTCCAACAAGTGCTGCTCAAACTGAGAAATGATTTCCACTCGTTTTCCCTCCTAACCACGCAAAAATGCCCTACATCCACTGAGGGACGTAGGGCTGTGGGCTTGATCACTTTTTGATTTCCAGTTGCGTACAAGGCGTTATCTGTGGGAATTTGGGCTACTCATTGGTTCCGTAGCTGTAGTATTTCCGAAGGTACAACTTGACCGCTGTGTTGACCAAGTTATTGATCCGGTCAATTTCTCCACTTTCATGAAGTTCCTGTACCTTCTCGTAAACGTCGTTTTCGAGGTAGGTAGTCACCCTCCTGTAGCGTTCCTCGAAACGGGCCTTTCTTTTTGGCAGCTTTGCTGTTTGTTCTTGCTGTGGCTTTGGCTGCGCTACTACCGGTTTCGCAGCATCGGCGGTTCCTTGTAGCGTGTTTTTTGGACGTGGCTGTACTCTCTTCGGTGAAGTCTGTTCGGTCTGTTTCAGATTCGGCGCAAGTTTCTTTCTCTCTTGAACTTTTTCCTCTCCTGACTTGATGGGTACTACGATTCCTTTCTCTGGAGAAGCCCCAATTTGATCAGCTTGTTTCTGTTCAGCTTCCCTTGCTTCCTTCTTTGCTTGATGTTCCGCAGCTACTCTTGCAAAAACAGTTCTCATGTCTTCTCTCATTTTGCCCACTCCTACTCGGATGTTTCGTTTTATCTACGCCTACGAAACGTAGATGTATACGTTTATGTATTTGTTTTGTAAACGTAGGAGTGGACGTGAGCTGGTTTTTCTGCCTCCTTTCAGGTATGGTCTATAAATATATTAAATGTTTGAATTTTCTGTTAATACAATTTCCTTTTTGAGTAAGGAGGGTTTCTGTGATTTTTGCGGTTCTAACTGCATTCTTTATATTCTTCAGCGAGTATCACAGATGATTCAATGCAGACTCTTGTTGAGTAGCAAAGGATGTTATTTTAGAGGCACTGGTCTTTAGTGTATTGCAGTGAGAACGTGAAGTGTTTTACAGTGAGTATTTGAAAAACAAAGATCAGCTGCTCATGATGGTGACAGATCAGCCAAAAGAGCTATATATGAAACGTTATACAGGACAGGATGTAACCAAAACGGTACAGATTCAAGCGCAGCTTTCAGATAGGCTGACTGGCTTCGTGAACAATACTGGCTATACAGTGAAGGATGTTATGAATATGGCCGTGGAGGATTTTTTGCAGAAGTATGGAGGATAAGAACCCGTTTGGGCTCTTTTTTCTGTGTAAAGATGTGAACATACTCACAGATAAAAATCAACCAAATAGAAAAGAGCCTACCTAAATTTAGGTAGGCTCTTTTACCACTTCCAACAACCTAAGAAAGGTTATTGAGCTTCAATTACTTCGAAACAGTAATGGAAGTGATGTTTGCAGCGTTTGTATTGGCATCTGTTACATCAAAATCAGCAGTTGGTCTCAGCTCAATTGTTTTACCAAGATCACTTGCAGAGAAAGTAGCGCTGTCCAGCTTGATAGTGAACTTAGTATCAGTTGTATCGCCAGCAGCAGCAGCTTCAGCAAGCAGAGCATAAGATGCTTTAGTTCCATCAATGTAGAGGTCGAAATCAGCCTCAGCAGAAGACTCAACCAATGTAGCTACATCCAATGCTTCACTGAAAGTCACTGTAATAGTATCAACATCAGTTACAGCAGCAGTTGCAGTTGGACGAACGTTCTCAACCAAGGATTCTGTCAAAGTTACAGGATCCATTTTAACGTTGGATGCGTTCTTAACATCTTTGATTGTTACAGTTCTAGCACCGCTGATTGTGTTGCTATCTTCTTTAAGAGTCAGTTTAATAACAGACGCAGTTGCATCATTTTGAGTGAAGATAGCACTCTTAACTTCTACACCTTCGATGCTGAAGTTGGACAGGCTCAAAGCAGATGCATCGAGTTTTTGATCAAATTTAATTGTAACAGTATTTGGAGTATCGGCTTGAATACCGTTGCCACCGTATGTTGTTACAAGTTTAGGTTTGTTCACGAGCTCATCTGCACCACGAGTAAATTGGAAACCAGAAACTGCTTTGTTAGCAACTCCAGATTCGTCCTCAACCAGGCCAGCAGGCAAGGTTACAGTATATGCACCTTTTGCTACGCTTGTAAGATCAAGCTTAACAGATTTGGATTTACCATCTACTGCATTGTGGAGAGAGAAGTTCACAGCTGGAGTGGATGCAGTTTCAGCATCAGTTGTAATAATGTTAGAAGACAAAGTTGTCTCAACATTATCTACTACAACCTTACCACCATTACCAAATGCAACACCATCTTTTGGAGTTACATTCTCATCAAAGGTCAGAACAAGATACTCAGTACCATTGATTTTTTGAACAGCAGAAGAAGTTACTTTAGGCTCAACATTGTCAACTTTGAACTCAGTTACTTTGTTGAAAGTATCTCCGTTATTACCGCTCAAATCAGAGAAGTCTACATTGATAGTGTGAAGTTTAGAAGTAGCTGGAGAAGGAACCAATGTAGTATCCATAGTTACTGTGTATACCAGACCAGTCTTATCTGCTACTACTGTACCTTTAACTTGCCCTGTACCAGGTGTTCCACTAACCACTGTATCTCCGTCAACTTTAACAGTTGGAGCAGCGCTCAGTTTTTCGTTGAAGGTCAATTTAAAAGTCTTGTCATTCACTACTGTCAAGTTAGAAAGAACTGGTTTGTCAAAATCAGCTTTTTCCTTCTTAACAGTTGTAGTGTATGGGTTTGGAGTTACAACATTATCTTTGTAATCCACAGTACCAAATACTTTCAAAGTCAAGTTTTTAGCACTTGGGATTGTTCCAGCACTCAGGCTTACAGTGAAGAAGTTATCTCCAGAATTAAAGGTTGGAGAAATAGCCAACTCATTTGTACCATCAAAGAGTTGAACAGTTCCAAGAGCTTTAACTGGCTCGGAGAAAGTCACTTTTACTGTTTGGAAGTCGTTATAGCTTACGGATGCTACAGCTGGACGAGTAGCGTCACTAACTGTCAATACTCCGGAGTAAGCTTCTACTTTATTGTCATCAGCATCAGTTACATCTTTCAGAGTAACCGCATATTGACCGTCAAAGTATTGATTTACTTGAGGAGTAGCAGTCAAATCTGTTTTTGCTTTAAGAGTAAGAGTTTTTCCATCTTCACTCAGAGAAGCTTCCAGATCATCTGCAGTAACGGAGCTGAAAGTGCCAATACCAGTCAAGGTAAGAACTCCGTTAACGATAGTGTCATCGGAAGCAATTACGGAATCTTTCTTAACTGCTTTGCTAAATTTAACTTCGATGGTTTTACCGTTAATAGCATTTACAGCTTCAACTTTCAGATCGCCCACAGGACCTGGAACTGCATCTTTACGAGGATCGTAAGTTGCACCGTTAGAACCATCAATGTTCGATTGCGTATAAACGCCTTCGAAATCAGTTTCTTTCAGAGTTCTTTTAGCTTTATCGTAATCAGGTGAGTCAAAGATTTCTCTCATGGTCGCACCGGTACCGCTGCGGTCAACATAGATAATGTTTTCGAACTTAACTTTGGACAAGTCAGATTCGAATTTTTTGTTACCTGCATCAGTCAATTTGAACAGATCTTCAAATGCATAGTATCTGTCTACCTCGCCGCCAAGATATACACCAGATTTTGGTGCTGCAAAAGCGGAAGAAGCCATGCTAGCAACAACTGTAGCAGAAAGCAAGGAAAGAGCTACTTTTTTATTCACGTACTACCCCTCCGTAAGTTTGATAGGAAGTCTATTTTTTAGTGTGAGTATGTAAGGAACAACGGAAGAAGTAGACTCCTTCCGTTGTTCGACTCACCTAGAAGGTATTACAAGTTAGCTACAATATTATTTTTTGATTGTAACATTTGCTGTATCTTTGTCGCCTTTATCGTTAGTAACTGTAACTTTTGCGGAAGTTACATCGAAATTACCTTCAGTTTGGAAAGTAATTTTTCCGTTTTTCACTTCACCGTCAACAGTTTCATCGCCGATGGACAGAACTGCAGTTTCGATCTCGGATTCTTTACCATCATTGATAGGTACAATTACCTCGTAAAGGTAAAGGTTACCCAGTGCGAACTTCTTACCTGTTGCGGAGCTAGGGATAGCATCCCATTTGTCGTTGCCGCCGTCTTCTTTAGGTTGTTGTTTCAGGAACGCTTCCGCTTCATCTTCCCAACCTTCTTTATCTACTTCATCTTCGTCGGAGATGATCAATACGTAGTCGTATTTGTTACCGGAAACGTCGGAGCTATCGATAGCTACGATGTAATCGCCTTTGTTCACGCCATCTTCGCCTTCCAGATCATCGAAGATATCGATGAATGCAGTGGAAGATTTAACAGAGATAGGGGATTTCTTGTCGTCAGCATCTTTGATAGTGATGGTGTTGCCATCTACATCAGATACCAGACCAACTTTCATTTTGTCGATGCTAGCATCGTTCCACTCGTCTTTGTCAGCGATCTTAGCGAGCATTTTTTCATCATCGTCTTGGAGATTGTTGTTAACTACTTCAACAACATCGTCCACAACTACTTCATCGTTAGCATCTTGTTGGAATGCGATGAAGTCGCCGCGTTTGATACCACGATCGTCTTTCAGATCGTCGGAATCTTTATCCAGTGTGTAAGTTTTCAGTTCTACTTTGTCGCCTTCTTTAGTCAGAACTTGAATAGTGTCATCTCCACCGGATCTTCCGTAATCCCAAACCATACCGTATTTGGAGTCGCCACCCAAACCAGAACCATCTACTACGAAGATTGCATCTACTTCATCTTTATCTTCGTTAACTGTGTAGTAAACAGTCAGATCTTCTTCGTCTGCGATGTCTTTGAACTTCGCAGCTTTAGCGTTTTTCAGTTCAGGACGAGTGTTTTGGTCTTTGATCTCACCAGTCATGTTGAAGATAGCAGTATCTTCATTTACTTCGTAGTCGTCTACCATTTCATCGTCTTCGTCTGCGATCTTATCCCAGTCAGTTCCAGAAGAACGCTTCAGATCTGTTTTCAGGATGCGAACTTTTTCTGCTTTACCGTCTTTGTCAAGTTCAACTTCCAGCAGAACGTTGCTGTCGTCTTTCTTAGGTTGGAGCAGGTCTTCCAATTCGCTCTCGTTACCGTTTTTGTCGAAGTTTTTGCCGTTTACATCATAGATGTCTTCAGCTTCCAACTCAACATTCACTTTTTTGCCTCTTTGAGTCAATACAGTGAATTGGTATTTGTCTTTACCATAGTCATGGTAAGCTGCACGAGTAACGATTGCTTTTTGTTTGCGATCGTCGATTGGATCCTTAGTAGTTACGTGACGAACACGACCAGAAGCATCCAGGTACAGTTTTACAGTTTCGCCATCAAGATCTTTGATCAGATCCCAGTTGGATCCATCAGTATCTTCAACGTCTTTGTTTCCGTTATCGGAGTAAGTAGCACCTTTGTAAATGCGGTATGTTTTGTCGCCAATAGTCAGACGGTAGTCGCTGCTGCTACGCATATTAACTTTGTCTACTTTACCTTCTACTACAGTGTCAGTAGCGAAGATCAAGAATTTGTCCTCGTCACCTTCTGGATAGTAGATGCTGTAAACCATGTTTTCTTTCAGATCGCTGAATTTAGCTGGTTTACCGTTGAGGAACACGAGGAAGTCTTTACCTTCTTCTTTGTCTTCCAGCTCATTGAACTTGTCGTTGTCAATGTTCGTGATCTTTTTCTTTTCAGCATCGATTTTGCTGATCACTTCAGAACCATATTTGCGACCTTCGTCAGTTTGGTTCATCGTTTGATCATCAATTACGTGCATGTAAGCAATCTCGTTGTTGTCATCCAGAACAACTTTTACGCCGAAAGTGAAGCCATCGCCATCTTTGATGATTTCTTTCAAAGCGTCAACTGGATCGTTGTAACGTTTGAAGTTGTAAGTAACGATAGTGTCTTTGTTCAGACGGTAGGATTTCTCGCTAGCATCCAAAGTCAGTTTCAGATCTTTCAGATCGGAGCTGCTCAGATCTTTAGCATCGCTGTATGTTTTACCTTTGAGTTCCCATTCGCTCACGCGGTCCATGATAACTTCTTCGTCTGTGGAACCTTCCATCCAAACGATTACGTCTTCACGGTCGTCTTTGATCCACACTTGTACGTGTTGACCATCGAATTCGTTAGCGTTGATACCGTCAGCTACTTTGTAAGTAGTGTTGCCGATACCAGCATCTTTACCGTTCAAAGTTACTTCGTTAGCTTTAATTTTGCCCAAACCGATAGCAGGTACGTTTGCTACCAATGGCAAGTCATCGCTGTCGCGACCAGCTTCTTGAGCCCATTCCATGTCACGTACAGTAACTTTCAGATATTTAGTCAGAAGAGTTTCGTTAGTTGTTTCATAACGAATGTCTGTTCCGTACTCTTTTTGCTCCATCAGGTCAACGCGAAGAGCGTTATCCATCATTTTGAAGATGTCGCCACGAGTTGCTGCATTGTTAGGAGTAGTGATGTTTCTAGCAATGTTCAGTTCAGCAGCTTTGGAGATCATGTTGTTTGGCCATACACCTTTAACGGATGGCTCATAACCCAGTGCACGAACGATCATAGTTACTGCTTCAGCATAAGTAACTTGATTTTGTGGTTTGAAGGATTTGTCTGGGTAACCTTTGATGTACTCTTCACCGGAAGCGATGTTTACGAAACCAGCGAACCAGTCGGAAGATTTAACATCTGTAAAAGTATTAGTGAATTGTGCCAGTTTCGCACCAGACTCGCGTCCAGTCAAACGAACTACGAGAGTAGCAAACTCTGCACGAGTGATAGTTTTTTCTACACCGAAATCGCCGTTGCCATAACCTGCTACCAGGCCAAGAGCTTCCAGACGTTTTACGGTTTTTTCCATATCAGCGTCCATTTTAGGAGCTGTAGTTGCTGCTTCTTCTGCTGCGAAAGCCATTGGAGCAACAGTAAGTGCGAGTGCACTAGCCAATACACTGTTAACGACCTTTTTCATAACCTTGTGTTCTCCTCCTCTAGTATAAACAAATTGTTCTTGGGGAATATTTGTTGTTAATCTATCTTTCTTTTTAAAGCCCGAATCCTGCAAGCGCGTGTCACCTCCTTTCGCAGGAAAGCCTCGCTTTTTGTGTTAAAAATCTCTAGTATATTCAGTATTGTGTAAAATGCAACAATCACTAGTGTAACACAACTGCTAGAATTCGTGAATCTTTTTTACACAATTCCCCGTTTTTCGTGTGACATCCTATTAAACGCCTGAGCGAATCAAAAGTTGCGGCGCCTTCGAAAAAAAATTAAAGTTTTTTTCGTGGTTCGTTATTCACCTGTCAGTTATGTACGAAGTGACATCCGCCACAATCGTAATTATAGGGTACGTAGGGCGGGCTGTCACGACTGAACCTTTTTCCAATTCGATTCAAAAGCTTACAAATCTTGTTTTTTTGGCTAGTTACCCAGTGCAGTTTCAAACGCTACAACAGCCAGGTTGTAATTCAGAACAGCTTGTTGGTATTGATTTTCACTTTTAGACAGTGCTTCTTCTGATTGGATGACCTCCAAAGTAGTTGCGAGGCCATTTTCAAAGCGCAAATTCTTCAGTCGATAGCTCTCCGCTGCGGAATCCTTTGCCGACTTAGAAAACTCAATCGCTTCTCTTGCGGCATTCAGGTTGAGATAGGCTTCTGTAACACCTTTGGTAACAGCACGCTCTTGCTTTTCGATTTCAAGCTTCGCTTTTTCCACGCCGTTACGAGCCATTTGTCCTTGGAGAGTAGATGCGGCTGTAAAATCACTGATCAGTTTAACATTCAATTCAGCCAGTTTGAGCTCTTCTTTTGCCTGTGTTATTTCGTTTCGATTGGAAAGCGCCTTCTGCTCGGCTTCCTTCAGTGTCATTTTAATAGGAGCCGTTTGCTTATTCGACGATTTGAGCGTCCATTCTTTATTCAGATCAACTCCGAGGAAGTCATTCAGATTCATACGGGCAATTTTCAAGCTGTTTTCTGCACTTGTCAATTCCGCTTTTGCAGCTGCTACCCCCATCTCTGCTTCCAGAACATCTGTCTTAGCATTTGTTCCTACATCGAATGCAGCCTTCGCTACCTTGAGCTGTGCTTCTGAGCGCGCCAAGCTCTGTTTCTTCAAGTTCAGATCATCTTGAGCAAAAATTAGCTTGTAATAGACATCCTGCGCGCCAAGCTTTGTTTTAGCTTCCGCCGATTTTACGTACAGTGCGTTGAGCTTCTTGGTTTGTTGCCCTTTTGCGTTGTTATAATATTTTTGTTGTGCTGCTTCCAACGATTCGATCGCACTGCTTGGCATATCAGAGTTACTCACATAAGTAAGCGTTTGGTTAAGGTCTGCATTTGTTGCATCCAGACGTGTTTCATTGAGCGCAGCATTTGTCTTCAATGCCTGTTCAATGGCTTTTTCCAAAGTCAGCTCTTCTCCTGTAGTAGCCTCAGGAGTAGACTGGCTCTCTGTACCGGTTTGTGCTGTTGTTTTATCATTTGATGCTTGTACAGTCGCAGCTGCTTTGGTTTGATCGGAGCCTGTATTCGCAGATGCCGTCAAGGTTCCTGCGCCAATTGCTGTTGTTAATAATGCCGCCAAACTGATGGATATCCATTTCTTTTTCGAATATGGAAAATTCACTGAATTCCACTCCTTATTTTATATTGAGTATAAAATTATTAACCACTTTAAATATGTGATTTGTCCCAACATCACTATATCACAGAGTCATACTTCTCACACGCAAAAATATGCTATACCAGTATTTTCATAAGGGAATCATAGGTAACTCCTCCCTTTCCTTTTTTATTCCACAAGCACCACATAGAGTACTACGATTATGTGTCAAAAACATTTCAGTGTTCGCCAACAAATCTTTTGCGTGCTATCCTTTTCTTGAGGTGATTGTACGATGCTTACACAATACAAAACCATCGCTGGCTACGGTGAGGACTATATCGTCATCGAGCGCTCCCGTTTTATCGGATATGCCCAGCGGGTAACAACTGAAGAAGAGGCTACTGCGTTTATCGCGATGATTAAAAAGAAGCATTGGGACGCTACACATAATTGCTCCGCTTTTGTCATTGGCGAAAACGATCAGATTCAACGCTCAAGTGATGACGGAGAGCCTAGTGGTACGGCAGGCAAGCCGATTCTGGAATGCATCAAGAAAAACGGCGTAAAGGATACGGTCGTCGTCGTCACTCGCTATTTTGGCGGAATCAAGCTCGGGGCTGGTGGACTCGTTCGGGCTTATACGGCTGGAACTGTCACAGCCTTGAAGGCTGCGAAGATCGTCGTGCATACACTGCATCAAACGATCTCTGTCAGTGTCGACTATACGTGGTGGGGCAAGGTAGAGAACGAGCTGCGTCTAGGTGAACACCGTGTGAGTGGAACTGATTTTACTGACAAGGTTACCGCGCATGTACTGATTCCCGAGGGTGAACAGGATGGTTTCGTCGCGCAGATGGTTGATTTGACGAATGGACAAGCTCAGATCGTACTCGGGGAAAAGGAATATGTGGAGGTTCCTGTAGATGCGGTTGGGGATGTAGAGGAAGAGTAGGTTAGAGACAAAAAAAGCTGAAGAGGCAGATGACCTCTTCAGCTTTCTTCTATTATATATAGCGAAATATCTCGGGTTACTGCTTAGGTAGTTTTTTGAGTTGGACCATTACACGAACCGTAATAACGGCCATCTCTGCGCGAGTCAGGTTGTCACCTGGTTTGAAGCTGTAGGTTGGCTTTTTAACTGATGGGTCATCTACTTCACCATTCATCAGCTTACCCTTGCTGACCGCAAGCACAGATGGAGCTGCATAGTAGCTTACATCTTTCGCATCTGTAAACATTTTGTTCAAGGCCAGCTTGGATGCATCGAGCGTACCTAATTTCATATTAAGCGCACGCGCAATCATGACTGCTGCTTCTTCACGGGTAAGTGAATCGTCTGGACGGAAGTAGCCAGGCTGTTTCCCGCGAACAATTCCTGCACGCGCAGCCGTCTCGATGTACTTGTACTGATAATCCCACGTATCACGATTAGGACGAACATCCGTGAAGGTAGGCTCTAGCGGATCACGCTCATTGCTATCCTTATATGGACCTGCGTTAATTGGCAGTGCCAAAGCTTTTACCAGCATCGTTGCAAATTCACCGCGAGTCATGTCACGATTTGCGCCAAAACTGCTTCCGCTGTATGCTGGCATGATTCCTTTTGCATACAATGTCTCAATCGCATCACGGGCAAAATCATGGGAAACGACATCATCATATGATTCTCTCGTCTTCATGACCATGTAATATCCAAAACCACTAAACGGTACCTGTACACTTTTCTTACCAGTGTCCACTACTCCACCAATGTTTTTCCATTCATCACCATTGTGATAGAAAACAGTCAAGATGTTATTTGCTGCGTTTACGATTGATGGATCGTACTTGATGGTAAGAGTACCACGAAGGCTTGGGACAAGATTGTCTTGCCAACGGCTCTTGAAGTCTTCCGCATCGCCTTCTTCATGGTATGGATCACGTCCACCTGGTGCCTCGGTATCACCTGCATCTATATAAAACAGAGGGCTTGCATAGTTAAAGTTGGACTCCAGTACCAGTCGTTCTTCCAGATTATCCTCGTCGATGGTTACCTGTCCTGTTGTCCGGTCAGCCATACCGAAATAAAGAGGAACATCGACAAAAATATCTCCGTTTGGATTCTTCACTTCTTGACCTGCGCGGCTGTCATCTGGAGACAGCAATACGGTACCTTTCGGGAACTTCAGTTCAAACTTTTTATCAAATACACTGAAAGTGGTTTTCTTTCCTAATACATCGCGATGTTCAGCACCATTTACAGTCGAGCTCGCATTGTAAATTTTGATCTCGTCCTTATAGGTGCTATCCCCTACCACAACAGAGAATTTGATTGTATTCAGACCTTTTTTAAGTGCCACGGTTGATGTAAACACATAGTAAGTCTCTGGGATTGTTTTCCCTTGATCGTCATCATAATAGAAATCAGGGTTAGTTGTATTGGTTACTTTTGCTTCTGTTTTGCCGAACAATACTTTGTCCGCATTTTCGGCAAACACTTTCACAACTGCACTGTTGCTATTTACGATGACGTATGGATCGCTTTCCTTTGCTTTTACTGGGGAAAGAACCTCCCAGCTGGAATATTTCTGATCGATGTTAATGTCATAACGAATGACAGTACCATTGTCATCTTCTGCTACGATCGTGTAGACCGTTGACCCACCCTTTTTCAAAGTCATAGGGAAGAGAGCCAGTTTCTGTTCCTGTTCTTTAGCATCGGTCACAGCATCTTGTACTTCTTCAACAAGATCACCGTATTTTTTCGTGCTCAGCTTCCCTTCAAATCGGGAACGAGACTGAGAGTCAATGTTTTGCTCATCGAACATGTCTTCCAAATCGTTATTCAAAGCTGCTTCCAATCGAGTCTTTACATATTCCTGATTCGTCGTATCTTGATCCCAATCTCCACTCTTGTAGCGGAAATCATTGATCCGTTTACCGTTCTTCTCGATATAGACATGTGTTGCATCATTTACAGTAAAGCTCAAGCTGCTCAAGAAGTTGGCACCCGTCTTATAGGAGGAATCTCCAGCTTTTTTCGTCAACTCTTCTGTTTTACCATTGGAGATGATCTCGAGCTTCACATCCTCTACGGATGGCGTCTTGGATGTGTTGTAGGAAACGTTGTAGGTGAAAACGGTCTTTGGATCGTCGGTCAAGGTAACTTTCAGGACGTTGTTACCCTTTTTATAAGCGAGCTGGTCTTTCTGGATAAGGAATGTACCCTTGTTTGTATCTATATCAGTAATGTTGATTTTTGTACCATTTAAGGTTGCCTCAATATTACCTGCCTTCAATACATAGTTGTACACTTTCCCGTCAAGATTTCGAATATCGTTCTCGCTTTTCACTTGATATCCGTCTTCAAAGCTGCGAACCTGCCCAGTTGCATCTACATAAGTGATTTGTGCATATGGGGTAATGCGAATATCCAGTGTATAGGCAGCTGATGTCGTTGCTGTTCCACCATTGTATCCAATCACCAATTTACCCTGACCCTGCGGCAACTTTCTCAAAGTAAGTGTAAATCCATCGGTCCCAGCCTGGATAACATAGTCTGTCCCTGCTACCAGCGCTTGTCCGTTATAAGTAATTGTTACAGTAGAATTTGGATTGGAGATATTTTGTGTTACTACTTTCAGCTCCAACGGTGAAGTTACAATTGTATTTGCAGCCGTTGGAGACAGCACTTGTGAATTTGCCAAATTGATCACTTGTGTAATATTCGGCTTTGTACTGTCCAAGTACTTGAATTGGTACTCGTAATTGGCAACATCAATAAAACCAGATGGAGAAGTTACGGTATTGTTTGATGCCTTTGACAAGTACTGGTAGCTCAACGATACTTTGTACGTTTTACCGTCTTGGAAACTTCCAGCAGATACCGGCAGATTAACCGCATATTCGGTAAAGCCGCTTTGCGGATTGCCGATCGGTGTGAAGGTTACCCCGTCAGCACTCCTGTATTCTTTTTTCGTATTGCCTTCAGAAATCGTCACCTTGAATTCCTGGAACTGCTGCTCACCAGCAATATCTACAAATTTCAATAGTGCCGCACCATTCAAAGTCATTGCTGGAGAATAAGTTGCACCTGTTACCGTCGATGTCTGGTTAGGCTGCAATACTACTCCACCCAATGTTACTTTGTAAAACTGATCAGAGCTTCCGGATGATGTCGTGGTTACTAACAGCTTGCGAACAAATGTCCCAACCTCTTTATTTTGATTAAAGACTCTGATTTCCAAGGTATTTTCGCCAAGCTGTGATGGTACACTCAATCCAAAGGAACCCGTGCGATTCACCTGTGTTTTAACAACATCACCTGTACGCAGGTTTTTCACTTCAACAGTATCTGCATTGAGTGCTTTACCGTCCATATTCAAATTCAGACGGTTGGTCGAAGGAACCGTAATATAAGTCGGACTCGAAGTGACATTCGGATCGTTCAGTGGTGTATCATTCACTTTCAAATCACTAACGAGTGGTGTGTTGTTGTACTGAACATAGAACTGATAGTGCTCTTTCGTTACATTTCCTACTTTTTCATAAAAAGCGATCTGATTCAGACCAGGCTTCAAGCTGATATTGCTAAATGTAAATGTACTGCCATTAATCGATGGTGCCGTATTCGATAAATCTTGGACGGTTTGTCCGTTGTTCGTAATCAGCTTTATTCGTAAGCTGCTTCCTGTTACACCACTGCCATACGTACCAATCAGATTTATCGTGGAGTCTCCATAAACGACAGGGGTATAAGGTGTAGTTCCACCCGAAAAGTTCGTAATGGAAATTGGGCTATTCATCGAGTTGTACTCGTAATAAATAATGTCACGCTCGCCCGTATTTGGCGCAAACAACTGAACTGCATTCAAACCAGGAGATAAATCGATGTCTGGCAAGATACCCCCCGCTCCGTTTACAGTGCGAACTGTCACTCCGTTTACTTGGACTTCGACAGCCTGTGTTTTATCCACTGCAGTTGAAACAGTATAGGTATAAGGCAGTCCAGATACTGTTCGGCTGGTTACCTTTTTCGGATCACTTTGATGCTCACCTTGTCCGGAATTCGTGAATTTTAGCGGGCCTGCCCCCGGAATGGAAGGAGTCGGTGTGTACTGGAAGTAGATCTCTGTTGTATCGTTCGTAGGATCAAGCGTTACTTTTGGTCTTACCGTAACTCTTGTCACTGCTCCGCTGCTGTTCAATTGAAAATCTGGCAGGATAATCTTATCGTTTACGAATAGTTGGTTATTCGCAAGCGGAACCCCATCAATTGCTACATCAACGCCTTGAGCATTTTTGGAGACATCCTTGTAAAAAAGCTCCACACCGTATACCAATTTGGATTTAGTCTTGATCGGGGTGCTGTACGTATAACCATTCCCGCTACCCGTCGCAAGGTAGTCAGTTGGTGTCTTGATCCCTGCCCCAGCATTCCAGTTGGAACCAAGTGCCGCAAAAGCAGGTACGGCAGGCAATACACCTGTAACAATCAGCATCATTGTCAGGCACATCACCAGCCAACGACGGAATTGTTGATAGGACTTATTCATTTTTTCACCTCTCCATATTATTCTGAATCTCTTATTTGTCCCTCTCTTGAAACGATCGGGCCATATACTTCTCCCTTTTCTTTATCGGACAATTACCTTCTGTACTTAAGTGTTTCCCCCTAAATTTTGGCGAAAAAAAAGCCCTAGCATCAAAACGATGCCAGGGCTCTTCGTATTTCTAATTCGTCCGACGCTGTTGCTCGGCTTGCTTAATTTTCATCCGTCTATACGTATTAATCAGCGGACGGTGGCGGCGGCTAACAAGGCCGACGATCTCCGTTCCAAGATGGATGACGATTACCAGTGCGACCATGACGATAATGGTGGTCCACTTCGTCGTCTTCGTCAGCAGGATGGCCATCATTCCGAAGAAAATGCTGATGGAGTAAATCGTGAGTACGGTCGAACGATGGGACAGTCCCATGTCCAGCAAACAGTGATGCAAATGTCCTTTGTCCGGGCTGGAAATCGGCTTTTTATTCACGATGCGACGCACAATGGCGAAGAACGTGTCCCAAAGCGGTACTCCCAGCACGACGATCGGGATGATAAAAGAAACGAACAATGCCTCTTTAAAGCCCATGATCGACAAGGCGGCCAGGTTGAAGCCCAAGAATAGTGAACCGGTGTCGCCCATGAACAGGCGGGCCGGGTGAAAGTTAAAGTAGAGAAAGCCAAGTATCGCTCCGAGGAGCACGAAACAGTAGGTCGCTACCTTGTAATCGTCCATCAACAAAGCCATGACACCCATTGTTCCTGCCGCAATCGCTGACACACCTGCCGACAGGCCATCGAGACCGTCAATCAGGTTCACGGCATTGGTTACACCGACAATCCAAAACATCGTGATCGGAATAGCCAGCCAATAGAGCCAGCCACTGCTGAAATCGATGCTGCCGCTGTACGGCAAATTCACGACGCCGATCTTCAGGCCAAAAGGAATGACGACTATCGCCGTGGCGACAAGTTGGCCGAGCAGCTTCCACTTCGGCGAGAGCTGGTATTTGTCATCGAGCATGCCGACGATCATGACGATCGTGCCTCCGATAAAAATTCCCAACATTTCCGATAGGCTTGTATACGGGACAAACAGGAAGAATGCAACCAGATAACCGATATAAATAGCCAAGCCACCCATACGTGGCATGATTCGCGTGTGTACCTTGCGCTGGTTCGGGGCATCAACAGCTCCTACTTTTACAGCCAGGTTTTTCACATACGGCGTTGCAATAAACGATATGATCAGCGAAGTCAGAAATCCGAGGATTAATGTAGACATCGACTGTTCTCCTCTCTACGGATGCATCTAGGAACGGCTACTCCATTTTTCTTTCAATACGGTTAACACAAACCGGGGAATAGCCAGTTGACGCTTCCAGCGAGAAGGCTCGGAAGCAAGTCGATAAAACCATTCCAAATGCAATTTTTGCCAGATCTCGGGAGCGCGCTTCACTTTCCCGGAAATGACGTCAAAACTTCCGCCTACCCCCATCATCAGGGAGGCATTTAACTGATCGCGATACTTCGCCATCCATTCATCTTGTCTGGGGGCACCCAGTGCGACGAACAGGAGCTGCGGTTTCGCTTCGGCAATTTCTTGTACAATTTGGGCTTCTTCCTCAGGGCGGAAATAGCCATCCCGACACCCAACCATCCGGGCGTTCGGATAACGAGCACTCAGTTTCTCTTTTGCCAAATGAATGACATCCGGCTTGGCACCGAGTAAATACACACCCCACTGATGCTGATTGGCTTTTTCCATGAGTGCTTCAAGCAGCTCCACACCGGTAACGCGCTCGTGAATCGGCTGATTCGTCCATTTGGCAGCGTACACAATTCCGATTCCGTCTGGCACGACATAGGCTTGTTCTACAATAGAGCGGAAAGCGCGATTCTCTCTCGCTACCATGACGATTTCCGGATTGGCGGTCACGACGTGGGTCTTTTGATCGCTTTGTATTCGTTCTGTTATATGTTCGACAGTCTCACGGAAACCGCGAGTCGTAAATGGCACATCTAGTATGGTTGCGACCTGTTTGGTCATTTCTTCACCTTCAAGTTGCGTGGTTATATGCATGTTGAAATGAAAACTTTATGAACGTATTGCCCACTAGCCATTCTACCCGAAAAGAAAGGCACATTCAAGATGATCATGAATGTGCCTTATTTCCTGCCGTCAGGGCAAACATCAATCCACCCTCTGCTACTACTTTCCCATTTACCAGTGCTCTTCCATGTCCTTTGCCGACGGTACCACGCACTCGAGTAAGCTCAACCTCAAGCACAAGCGTATCTCCTGGCTTCACCTGATCTTTGAAACGGAATTCATCAATGCCTGCGAACAAACCGATTTTTCCTTGATGTTCCTCCATGCTGAGCATCGCTACTGCTCCAACCTGAGCCAAAGCTTCCACAATAAGGACGCCAGGCATAACTGGATAACCAGGAAAATGACCTTGGAAAAACGGTTCATTTACCGTTACGTTCTTAATTCCAACTGCTTTTTTCCCTAGCTCCAGCTCTTCAATTTTGTCTACCAACAAAAACGGATATCGGTGCGGGATGATTTCCTGAATTTGCATAATATCCAAAGGCGCTTTGAATTCCACTATGTATCGCTCCATTTCCATACTTAACTAGACTTGTCTATGCATGAAGACCCTTTAACAAACGAAACAATATACATAACTCCCGCTCCTTTGCTCCAGCGGACAAGCGGGGTTAAGATAAAAGGGGCACTTCCTCCCCAAGTGCGGGAAGTGCTCTTTTTCATCCCTTACATGCGGTTCAATAATCGAGCTTTTGCCAGATAGATCGCACTCACAATAAACGAGAACGCTATTACTGACCAAAGTATCGCTTCACTGTATTCATAGCGATACATAACCAGCGGAATGACTACATACAGAAGAACAGTTGTCAGCTTGCCGTAAGCGTTTGCCGGAACGGTTTTTTTCCCGCGAAAGTGGTAAACAGCTCCTGTTACTATCATTGCCAGATCGCGCACAAAGAAAAACAGGGCGGCCCATACGCTGATCCGATCCGTTAAAAATAATGAGGCGATAACTGCCAGCATCATTAACTTATCTGCCAGAGGATCTAACATCATGCCGATTGTGGTCTCAAGCTGATGCTTCCGCGCGATGTACCCGTCTGCAATATCCGTTACTCCCGCCAAAATTAAAATGCCTAAAGCGATTTCAACATGATACGGAAACTCCGAAAAAAAGACATACAGGTACAAAGGGATGAGCACGATGCGAAAGATCGTAAGCAAATTAGGAAGATTCACGGACATCCCTCCGTATTCAAATCGTCACTTCCTTTTTCAACCACTCGACCTATTATACTCTGTGGACAAACACCACAACAAGTCCTCGAAAAAATAGGAGCCCCAACCATAGGTTCGGGCTTGTCCAGCTTGATTATTACGTATCTGCAAACATCAAATTCCACATATGTTTGTACGTTCCCAGATCAAATACTTCAGAAACCGGCTTCCCGCCTTCTGCGTATCCGATCATCAGACCAATGACTAGCGAGAAAAACAGCAGGAGTGGGACCAGCACCATCTTGGCTACGGTAATCCGCCAATTTTTGCCGCTCCGTTCCCGCTCTTTTGGTTTTGACTTAACCTCTTCGGTCTGACGCGGGAAACGTTTGCTCTTCCCTTGTTCCATGCTCCTCTCCTCCGTCATGTTGATTGAATTAGCTTATCTGCTTCTCAGTTGATTTGCAATGCCCATCATTTGATCACTGATGCCGACTGCGCGTGAGTTCAATTGATACGCACGCTGAATGTTCACCAGTTGGGACATTTCCTCTGTCATGCTGACGTTGGAGCCTTCCAGTGCTCCTTGGCGGACAGTCGCGATGCCTTCTTTAAAGGCGTCTAAGTATTTTAGATCAGGTCTAATAATAGTATCAAGTTCAGCATCGTACAAGTTCTGGCCTACTTGCTCCAGCTGATCAGGATTATTCACTTTCCAAACCCCAATTTCCCCCAATGTATCATCACCCATTTTTACTTCGCCAGTATGTGGATTAACGACAAGTGGCTTGGTTGGGTCTGGCTCTGGAAGCGTAATAGGTTGTCCATCTTTTCCAACCAAATAATCCCCGTTAGCATTTGCCAAAATAAACCCATTTGTACCTTTATCAAAACTCACTTTAAAACTGCCATCGCGTGTAAAATAAAACCTATCTTCAATGTTGCCATTTACCTCAATTCGACGGCTCACAGCAAAATAACCGTCTCCCTCAATCATCAAGTCGGTTGGTACATCCGTTATTTTTACGGCTCCTGGCGACAGATCCAGCTTGGACATACCAAGTCGAGCACCGCTGCCAACTCGAATCCCCTGCGGACTATTCCTATTCACGTTATCTTCAGCTGGCTGCTCGTTCATCGAATCGGAAAGTAGTTCAGAGAACGATGCGACTCGACGTTGATAACCAGCAGAATCTAAGTTAGCAAGATTGTTGGCCGTATTGTCCAATGCTTGCTGAATTCCACGCATTGCTGATGTAGAGATATTCAGTGATTGCATCCTTTTCCCCTCCTATTATCCGTTTACGCGACCAATTTCATTAGCTGCTTTGTCCAACGTACCATCGATGGTGGTAATTACCCTTTGATTGGCTTCATATGCTCGCAAAACACTCATCATGTTCGTCATCGTTTGTGTTGGATCTACGTTTGAGCGTTCCCGCCAACCCTGTTGCGCTCCGTAACGTCCAATGACTTTTGGAATATCGTAGTCTCTTCTAGTCAAAGCATCCTCATCATCTTGCTCTGCTGCTTGTATTCCCTGGATGGCAAAATCGCCTTCGTACCTAAATACGTTAGTTCCTTCCTTTACAAGCTTGGAAGGATCCGTAATTACGCTCAATCCCAGATCAACGCCCATATCATCGAGAACTGTTTCCTTCAAACCAGTATCAAAGTACTCATTCCACAGCCTGCCTTTTTCATCAATCTTCAAATTCTTACCTGCATTTTCATTCGGCGTTGCAGAATTGGTATTGTTTTTATTGACCCGAATCGCTTGATTTTGATTATCCAGCACATAATAGCCATCCGCAGTCATCAGGTAACCTTCCGCATTCACGCTCCAGTTACCGTTCCGCGTGTAGCGGATGTCCTCTTCTTGAGCTGGCTGCGTCAAATCCTCAATCCTTGCAACACTGTAAAACAGTCGTCGCTCATTGCCTTGCTGATCTGGCTGAATATTGTCCATCAAAGCAACATCATACGGATTACGCGTTTCCTCAATATCTCCCTGCGCAAAATTAGGCAAGGCCTCCGACATGTATACCCCAGTGTGCAAACGCCCAATAATGGCAGGCTGTCCAGGCATAGTAGGGATGCCTGGGACATCAAGTCCTTCCGAATCATTCATGCGAGAGAGCAATTGCTCCGGAAATGCACGCATGACACCCACGTCCTGTTTGAACCCGGGTGTATTGATATTTGCTAAATTGTTCGCCAGCGATTCTTGCCTGTTCTGCAAGGCCAGCATGCCAGATGCAGACGTATACAAGCCTCTGATCACGTAATCTTACCCCCTGAATAATCGCTTATTCGAGTGAGCTGGCATCTTATCCAAATAGTCCAGCATCATTCCTGTCCCTTTCGCTACGCACATCATTGGCTCTTCCGCTACCAGCACAGGAACCTTCAGCTCCTCTGCCAGAATCTCGTCAATACCGTGCAACAATGCGCCGCCACCAGTCAGGAAAACACCCTTATCAATTATATCGGCAGAAAGCTCCGGAGGTGTTCGTTCTAAAACAGATTTTGAGGCTTGTACAATTGCACTCACCGACTCAGCCAGGGCTTCCTGGACTTCATTGGAGCGAATGGTAATCGTTTGCGGCAAGCCGCTTACCATGTCTCGACCCCGAATGTCCATTTCGTCCTGGCGTCCGCCGGATACGGTTCCAATCTGAACCTTGATATCTTCAGCCGTACGCTCACCAATCAGCAATTTGTATTTATTTTTTATGTAACGCATAATGGCCACATCGAATGTATCGCCTGCTATTTTAATGGAGGAAGACGTGACTATATCGCCCATCGACAATACCGCTACATCGGTCGTTCCCCCACCGATATCCACTACCATATTACCGGACGGCTGAAAAATGTCCATTCCTGCCCCTACTGCGGCAACTTTCGGTTCTTCTTCGATATATACTTCTCTTGCTCCACCACTGCGTTCTGCTGCTTCGCGAATTGCTTTTTGCTCAACAGACGTGATGTTCGTCGGGCAGCAAATCAAAATTCGCGGACGGGCAAACATGCTTTTCCCACCAATTTTGTTCAAGAAGTGCTTAAGCATGGCCTCCGTAATTTCAAAATCCGCGATAACCCCTTCTCGCAAAGGTCGGATCGCTACGATATTTCCTGGGGTGCGGCCCACCATGCGATAGGCTTCATTTCCCACGGCCAAAACTTTTCTGGTTTTACTATCTATTGCCACGACAGATGGTTCGTCTAGGACAATTCCCTTGCCTTTTACAAAAACCAAGACATTGGCCGTCCCCAAGTCGATTCCGATATCTTTGCCAAACATGAAAGGTCCTCCCTGATTACCAGTTACATTTCTACCTAATATCATAGGCTCTTCTACGTGAGAGGACAAGGAAATTCTTTCTTACACACTTTCCTCCTGTTCTACTCGTACTTTTTTACTACGCCGTTTGTACTTGATCTTGGTCGCTTCGCCTCCCCGAAGATGTCTGATGGCTTTGTGATATTCCAAAATTTCCTTAACTTGGTTAGCCAACTCCGGATTTATCTCAGGCAGCCGCTCAGTCAAGTCCTTGTGCACTGTACTTTTCGAAACACCGAACTCTTTGGCGATCATCCGAACCGTATTTCTCGTCTCTACAATATATCGGCCGATTTTGATGGTCCGCTCTTTGATGTAGTCGTGCACATTACTCGCCTCCTTGTATCTACATTGTCTGATACAATATATGGGTGCGTAGGGACACATATTCTACGTTTCCAAGCCTGACAAGCCAGCACGGCCGCATCTTTTTTAAACAGTTTGTACCACACACAAAAAAACACCCGCAATTGTTGTATTTTGCAGGTGTTTTCGATCTTTTCATTCGTTATTGATTTTTCGCTTCGGCTTCGGCCTGAATCAAGTATTGCTCTGGATTTACCGGCTGGTTATCGATGCGGACTTCAAAGTGAAGATGAGTACCGGCGTCTTTTTCAAAGCTGTTGCGCCCTGCAGACCCGATGACTTGACCTTGTGTCACTTCATCGCCCGGTTTGACTGTTACACTTTCCAGACTCTGATACACCGTGACCATTTTGTCTGCGTGTTCAATCTCAATCTCGTTGCCGACGAGTGGGTCCTTCACCACTTTTACTACTTTACCCGCAAGAGCAGCGATGACATCAAAGCTCTTTCCATCAGTAGACACGAGGTCAATACCTGTGTGCGGGTAGAAGGAGTTGTCGAAGCTCACCAGCGCTTTTTGCTGATTGTCCTTGGTGGCTTTCTCATCGTAGAAGTTCATGCCCACGTTGTACTGCACGCCTTTTCCTACGGGCCATGCGAGTGGTTGTACGCCACTTGTAGCCGGTACCGCTTCTTCGTTTTGCGGTGTAGTCGTCTCAGGAGCTGCAGGAGTTGTCACTGTCACGCCATCCCCACTATTCGTCAGTTTGGATACCGTGTCCAAGACGCTGCCCTGATACCACATCACAAAAGCGAGAATGATTGCTGCGGTGCCGATGTAGATTGCAGGAAACGCCCATTTCTTGCCTAAAACTTTTTTCCAAGAACTTGCCTTCTTGAATGGAATCGGTTGATTTTGATTCTTTTGATCTTCCATTTTATTCATCACCTCATCCCTCAGTATCGCCAGAATTTTGGCGTATAAACCTGAGAGAGTAGGGAAAAGTAAAAATTTGCTGCTTTTTTACTTAGCAAGAGTTCAGTATCCTTATGCGCGCATCACTCTTGTATACTCCTGCAGAGTAATCCCTTGATAAAAGTGCTTGACGATCTGCTCCGCGCTTTTGCCGCTTTTCGCCATTCCATTCGCACCCCACTGGCTCATCCCGACACCATGACCGTACCCTTTCGTCGTAATGAAAACCTGATTGCCCCGCAAGTCCAACGTAAAGGAAGAAGAGTTCAGGTTGAGCTTTTCACGAAATTCTCTTCCAGAAAATTCCTTTCCGCCTATGCTGATCGTACCTACGCGATTTCCCGTCGTACGCGATTCGATTCGATACCAGGAGCCATTTGAGGAGGCTTCCTGTGTGAGCTTCACTCCCAAATTCTTTTCGAGCTCCGCTGTGGACATGACTACCGTTTCCTCATAGCGAGGCGATTGAATATCCCAAGGACTCGCGACACTTTTCAGATACGGAATCGGCTTCTCCCAATATTCATCCGAGTTTTCTGTAAAGCCATTACTGGTCGAAAAAAATGTCGCGTCAATCGGCTCGTTTTGATAGGTCAGGACAATTCCCGCTGTGGCCATAACGGCTTGCTGAATTCGCTTGTTTTTCCATTCATACTGATCTCCCCAACGCTCACGCCGCTGCTGTTCATCCATATAGACTTGATGCTGCACCGTATCCAAAACTTCACCACCAGAGGGAACATCATCGAACTTGCCCTCTTTTAATCGGCGCACGATATAGGTCCTGGCCGCCAATGCCTGCGCTTTTAATGCCTCCAGCTCAAACTCGGCTGGCATTTCAGCTGCGACCACTCCGGTAATATACGCTTCTAGCGGCAGTGTTTCCACCTTCTTTTTTTCTGTGCGGTACACTTTTACCGGTAGAGAAGACGCGGTTTCTTTCATCACTGGTTTGTCCGGTTGCAAGACGTCCACATTAGGCTGGCTGACAGGGCTTGTTGCTGGTGAGAACCAAAAGACCAAAGCAGCAGGCATCAGGACGAGCAAGATCGGCAAAGCGATAAACCACATGAGTAAATAGCGTTTCATGCAAGAGATCCTCCCCGTTACGTGCTAGACACGAAAAGCGACTTTTTGAATAACCTACTAAAGTCTATGTCCAGCAAAAGAGCGGTAGAACGAGAGAATGAGAGAGTCGAGAGAACGAAAAAAAGACCCCCTGCTCTCGCAGAGAATCTTTCGTTTTGCCATATGGTTGACACATTTATCAAGCAAAATTAGGAGAGAAGCTTACTTTGATGGTTTCGGAAACTGCTTTTTCACGAGCCTTTTCTTCTGGAACCACGCGTTCTACATCTGCTCCCAGAGCCAACAGCTTTTCCGTAAAGTTCACGTAGCCACGGTCAATATGGTGCAGAGCAGAAACCTCAGTCTCTCCCTCAGATACCAGCCCAGCCAGAACAAGTGCTGCTCCCGCACGTAAATCGGTTGCTGCTACCTTGCTGCCTGTCAGCTTGGAACCGCCTTCGACGATAGCACTGCGGCCTTCGATCTTGATATTCGCATTCATACGACGGAACTCTTCCACGTGCATGAAGCGATTCTCAAATACCGTTTCGGTCACGATGCTCGTTCCTTCCGAAACAAGCAAAAGCGCCATCATTTGCGATTGCATATCCGTCGGGAAGCCAGGGTATGGCAGCGTTTTGAGGTCAACTGCTTTCAATGCGCCTGTGCGGCGTACACGAATGCCGTTTTCCTGCTCTTCAATGTCCACGCCCATTTCACGAAGCTTGGCGGTCACTGATTTGAGATGATCGCAAATCGCACCTTCCACGAAGACATCCCCACCAGTAATCGCTGCTGCAACCATGAAGGTTCCTGCTTCAATGCGGTCAGGGATCACACAATGTGTGCAGCCCTTCAGCTTTTCCACGCCTTCGATACGGATCGAGCCTGTACCCGCTCCGCGGATTTTTGCTCCCATCCGATTCAGGAAGTTCGCCAAATCAACGATCTCCGGCTCTTCTGCTGCGTTTTCGATCAATGTGGTTCCCTCTGCCAAAGCAGCGGCCATCATAATATTTTCTGTTGCACCGACGCTAGCAATATCCAGGTAGATTTTCGCACCCTTCAATCGTCCTTCTACCGTCGCTTCAATAAACCCTTGTCCGATTTCGATCTTGGCTCCCATAGCCTCAAACCCTTTAAGGTGCTGGTCGATCGGGCGCGTACCAATGGCACATCCACCCGGAAGAGCTACACGAGCTTGTCCTTTTCTGGCTAAAAGCGGTCCCATCACGAGGAAGGAGGCGCGCATTTTGCGGACCAGTTCATAGGACGCTTCTACACTCGTGAGCTTGGAAGCATCGATTGTCAGCACTTCATGATCATATGTAAGGGAGATTCCCATCGATTTCAAAAGGTCGCATATCGTCCGGACATCGTCGAGGCCTGGTACGTCTGAGATGACGCAAGTCCCTTCTTCTGCCAGGATAGATGCTGCAATAATAGGGAGTACGGCATTTTTGGCGCCAGATACTTTTACATTTCCCGCCAATGCCTTACCACCACGGACAATAATTTTATCCAATGTGTACCCCTCCGCGTGCTAATATTCCACAGTGATGATTGGTGTACCTACCGTAATCCATGTACCAGAATGGCTGTCACGATGCGTAGCCACCTGTAGATTCATCTTTTGACCGTTTACCGCGATGAATGGTTCCCACATAGGGGTATACCCTGAAATGCTAACAACCGTCTCATCTTGCAAACGTTCTAATTCTGTCGCCTGGAGAGTACCAAAAATCGACAATATTTTACCCTCCTGTTGGTCAACACCCATCTTAACATTGTACAATCCGCGAATACAAGTGCTAATTTGCGGAATAAAGTCGGCGCTTTGCAGGGCATTCGTGTAGGTTTCCTGTACTTGTCCAATATATAGTAGGGAATCACGGTTTCCAGATAACTGAAGTACTAGATATACAGAAAATGCCCCATTTTTAGGAACTCCTGTCACCTCGTAGCTCAGATCTACGCCGTTTTTTGTGTATGTAGTCCTATATGCGAGTATGTTGTGTTTACGCGATTGTTCGCTTGGGGAAAACGGAATCTCAAGTTGTTGTGCCCATTTCATTGCCAACTCTTTTACTTCTTCAGGACGCAGCCCTTCTCCCATCAACGCACGCATACGTACCTGAACAGATACACCTGTTGCGCCTGTGTCTTCTAGTGCTTTCATCATTTCTGTCGCAACTGGCTTCTCTTCCTTTGCTTGTGCAGGCATCCAATACACGGCCCCCATCACGAGCAATAGAGCCAGCACTAACCATCCAGACCATTTCCCCATTGATATCCTCTCCCTAGGCTTACATGTATCTCTTTGTACTTCTCATTTTGCACATGTAGCTGGGTGGATATACCAGCGAATCGTCGTCTTTCTCGTATTTAGTTGAACAAATTCCCGAATGTTAGCGACCAGCCCAAGTAATCAAGGAAAAAGCGGGACAGCTCATATCCAATCACGATGGAAAGAAAAATTTGCAGTAGCTTTGCCTGAGCACCATTTGGCTTTTTCAAAATCTTATCAAAGCGAAACGACTGCAGCGCCCACCATGCGAGCCCAATAAACGCAACCGATAAAACGATGCTCAACAAGCCATACACTTCTTGTGGCATGCTTGTTACCTCCTCATTGCCAATCAGAGAATCATAGAAAAAAGGGACAGCTCGATTACGAGCCATCCCTTCTATTGTACCTGAAGTACTGTTTCGTTACGAGTGTCACTGAGAGCTGGGAGTAAGCATATTCCCAAAATCAAAGGACGGGTTGAGATGAATCTGGATATAGTCGGTGACCAGCCCCGGAAAAGCTCCGAAGAATACGGTAGCGACTGCCATGATGAGAATAAACGTCCAGATGCCTTTTGGCACGACCATTGGCGCTTCGGTTGTCCCAGGACGCATGTACATCTGACGAATAATCCCAAAGTAATAGTAGTAGGAAATGACGCTGGTGATGATCATAATCGCCGCCAGCCAGTAGTTTTCTACTACCAATGTACCCATGAACAGATAGAACTTCCCGAAGAAACCAACTGTAATCGGGATACCTGCCAAGGACAAGAGGAAGATGCTCATGGCAACAGCCATTACAGGCGAGCGATGATACAATCCGGCAAATCCTTTCAAATCCTCTGTCTCTTGCTCACGCGATACAACCATAATCACAGCAAAAGCACCAAAGCTGACCAGCAAGTAACCGAACAGATAGAAGATCACTTCACTAAAGAAGAGAGAGGTCGGCGGTACAAAAGGCACGAGCAGGTAGCCCGCTTGCGCAATGCCTGAGTAAGCCATCATGCGCTTGACGTTTGTCTGCCTGAGCGCCATCGTGTTCCCGATAATCATCGAAGCCGCTGCCATCAGTCCCAGATAGAGACTTCCCTCTTCGAAAAAGAACCGCCCTGATCCCGTACCGTCGGAAACGTTGAAAAACGAAATCATCATCACTCGAAAGATCAGCGCAAACCCAGCTGCTTTGGATACTACCGCCAGAAATGCCGTGATCGGAGTTGGAGCACCCTGATAAACATCTGGCGCCCACATGTGGTAAGGTGCAGCAGATATTTTGAATGCGAGTCCTACTGCGAGAAATGCAAAGGCTGTATAGATAAGGAACTGATAGCCTGCCATTCCCGCTTCAGCCAAGCGAAACGATATTTCATAAATATGCGTGGTTCCCGTGAGTCCGTACACATACGACATTCCAAACAGGATGACTGCAGTAGCAATTCCTCCCGAGACGACGTATTTGAAAGCCGACTCGTTCGATTGCAGCGATTTTTTTCGCATACCGACCAACACATAGGACGATAGAGACAGTAGCTCCAGTCCGACAAACAATGTAATCAGATCAGCTGACGATGCCATGACCATAGCCCCGAGCAGTCCGGTCAGTATCAAGTAATAATACTCGCCTCTGTGCTGGACTTCCCCTGATTTCAGATAAGACAGGGAGATGAGAATGGCAAAAGCCGTCCCAGCCAGGAAAATCAGCTTGAATGCATTGCCGTAATCATCAATTCGGATCATGTCGATCATGTAGCTGTATGGCTTATCGAGAACGTTCATATTGACAATAACAAGAATCGCCGCTATGACAGTACCCAGTAATGATAGCCAACCGATGGCCTGCTTGCCGAGACGCTTGCCTGCAAAAAGATCCAGTAATGATAAGAAGGTAGCAAAACCAAGAATGGTAAACTCGGGCAGAAGGTAGGTCCAGTCATATGAGAAAATATCTTTAACTTCCATGGATTACCCTCCTATTCCCGTTACGATGGGTACGATCGTTTTCAGCGCCTGCTGCATCGGATTCCCCAGAACAGCTGGATAAACCCCGATGAGGATAATACATCCCAATAGAACGACCATCGGAATAACTTCCATCGGCTGTGCATCAGCAAGTCCTGTGCAACGACCAGGGGTAGGGCCAAAAGTCGTTTTCATGATCGCTCTGAGTAAATAAACCGCGGTGAGTACAATCCCGATCGCTCCCACTGCTGCCAATACCGGCATTCGATCAAACAGACCGAGAAAGGAAAAGAACTCACTAATGAATCCGGACATGCCCGGCAATCCGAGTGATGCCATCCCGCCTGCCAAGAGAACACCGCTGACAAACGGCATGGACTTGGCTAAACCGCCCAAATCGTCGAGCATCGACGTCTGTGTCCGATCCCAAATGACACCAATCAGGAAGAAGAGCAGGGCTGAAATAAAGCCGTGAGAGACAACCTGGAACATCGCTCCCTGATACCCAATCGTGTTCATCGACGCGAAGCCGAGCAATACGATGCCCATATGGCTGATACTGGAGTAAGCCAGCACCATTTTCAAATCCTTCTGCACGAAAGCGAGTACTGCTCCGTACAAAATGTTGATAATCCCCAAAACCGCCATCCACGTAGAAAAATTATAGGCCTGTTCTGGGAAGAAGCCTATTCCCATCCGCAAAAGACCGTACGCCCCCATCTTCAGCAAAATACCGGAGTGAATCATAACGATGGAAGGTGGAGCCTGTACGTGTACGCGCAGCATCCACGTGTGGAACGGGAATACTGGCAGCTTGATCGCAAAAGCGATGAACAGCGCGATGAAGATGCCAAAACGCATCTCAGGCGTAAGGATTTCGGCAATCGTATGCCCTTGCGTCGTCAGAATCGCCGTGATTTCATCCATATTCAGCGTTCGCATGATGACAAAGATGACGATGAAAGCCAACAGCATGATTCCTGAACCGATTCCGTTATACAAAAGGAATTTGTTTGCCGCTTGTTCGCGCTCACCATATCCCCAAATCCCGATGAGGAAGTACATCGGCACGAGTGTCAGCTCAAAGAAAATGAAGAACAGAAACAGATTGTCTGCTGCAAAGACTCCCAACATTCCGATCAACAGCAGGTGGAACAGGATAAAGTACTCCTTCTGCCGCTTTTTGATTTGCCAGGAAGCAATTGCCGCGAGTGTACCGATAATCGCCGTCAGCAAAATCAATGGCATTGAAATACCATCGACTCCGAGCTCGTAATTGATCTCAAAAGCAAAGACCGTACCCGCCTGAGCCATTCCGATCGGAATCGAAATCCAGCTATACTTTTCTACGAATTGCAGGTTGGCTGTCTCATAATCAAACATTCCGAACATCCAACACGCCAAGATAAGGGACGGCAAGGTTCCGTAAATCCCGACCTGCTTGATTATCCCAGCATGTCGGCCGGGGATAAAAGCCATGACGATAATCGCCAGCAGCGGAGAGAACACCAGTGATGACAAAAGGATATTATTGACCGAATCCAAAGAGTCCACCTCCCTTGGCCGTCAAACTGATGGCGACAATCAATAATAACAGACCGAATAGTACCATCGCCCCATAGGACTGAATCTGGCCACTTTGTACTCTTGCGTGCAAGGAGCCGATTCCTTGGGTGATTTTTGCTGTCAGTCCAACCAGGCCATCTACAATATACTTATCGAATACATCCAGGACGAATCCCAGCCAGCCCAGTGGACGTACGATGACATTGTGATACAGCTCATCGATGTAGTACTTCTTGTAAGAGAGCTGATAGAGCCACGGCATTGCTTCTGGAATACTGTCCGAGGAGATCGATTTCTTGCCGTACATCAAGTAAGCCAGCACAACCCCAAGAATGGAGATCAACAGTGCCACAATTTGCAGCCAGGCTGCAGCGTGCTCCGTACCTTCTCCAAAAATGCTTGTGATCGCCGTCCCTGTGTTCGTGGACAGTAACCAATCAGAGAGTAATGGCGCATACGGTGTATTCACAAAGCCTGCGACCACCGCAAGCAATGCCAGGATCAACAGTGGACCTGTCATGACTCTTGGAGATTCATGTGCTTCATGCTTGCCACGTGGCTTTCCTGCAAACGTCAGGAAGAACAAACGGAACATATAGAAAGCGGTAAAGAACGCTGCTAACAACGCGATGAGCAGCAGATCGTAGCGGTGTGCCCCGTAAACAGCCCCGAGTATCGCTTCCTTCGACCAGAAACCAGCGAAAGGAAAGATTCCCGCGATGGCCAAGCAACCGATCAGGAAAGTCAGAGCGGTGATCGGCATCTTCTTCCACAACCCGCCCATTTCGAATACATCCTGCGTATGTACAGCATGGATGACACTACCCGCTCCAAGGAAGAGCAGTGCTTTGAAAAAGGCGTGAGTCATCAAATGAAAGGAGCCTGCTACATATCCTGCCGCACCAGCTACACCCAATGCCAGCATCATGTACCCGAGCTGACTGACTGTGGAATAAGCCAAGACTCGCTTGATATCCCGTTGGGTTAGACCGATGGAAGCTGCAAAAATGGCCGTGAAGCCCCCTACATACGCCACTACTGTCAAAGCTGTTTCGGAAGCGATGAACAACGGATAGGTTGCAGCAACCAAATAAACACCCGCCGCGACCATCGTTGCCGCGTGAATCAAAGCAGATACTGGTGTCGGACCTTCCATGGCATCAGGCAACCACGTATGAAGCGGGAATTGACCTGATTTTCCCATTGCCCCGACGAAAATAAGGATTGCCGTGAGCGTGATCATCCATGGTTCCAAGCGACCGAGCGCGACGCTCTCAAAAATAGCCCCGTACTCGAAGCTTCCCGTCTGCCAGAACAAGAGACATATCCCGATAAACAGACCGAGGTCCCCGATGCGTGTTACGATAAAAGCCTTCTTGGCAGCAGCTTTTGCTTCTCTCTTGAAGTAATAGTAGCCGACGAGCAGGAAGGAGCATACCCCGACCAGCTCCCAGAAAATATACACTTGCAACAGATTTGGTGAGATGACTAATCCGAGCATGGAGAACGTGAACAGTGCTAGGTATTGATAAAACACCGGAAAGCGTTCATCCCCATGCATGTAGCCCTTTGAATAAACTTGGACCAGCAGACTGACCAATGTCACAATCACAAGCATCATCGCATTCAACGGATTCACTTCGAATCCCATATTGATTACGATGTCGCCAATATGCAACCACTCAATCACATAATTGTAATCTGTTCCTCCCCCCTGAAATCTCTCCCAGAAGATCAGAACTGCGATCCCAAAAGAAACAGCCGTTAGCGTAATGCCCACCATGGCCGCTCCTTCTTTCAACTGGCGACCAAATGAGACGATCACGATGAAAGCAAGAAGCGGAAACAGAGGGATCAGCCAGGCATAGTGCATTAGAGTATCCATCTTTGTCCTCCTTTTCTGGTTTCCCTCTTATCGTTTCATTTGGTCCATTTCATCTACATTGACAGTCTCCTTGTTGCGGTACAGTGCAATCAAAATTGCCAACCCTACTGCAACCTCGGCAGCTGCAACCGTCATCGTGAACAAGGTGAAGATTTGTCCTGTCACAGATGGATACAGTCCGAACTTGGAAAAGGCGACCAGGTTAATATTGACAGCATTCAGCATCAGCTCGATGGATAACAGGACGACGACTGCATTGCGCTTCGTCAATGCTCCGTACAAGCCTACACAAAAGAGAATCAGAGCGACCATTAAGTAGGAGGAAATACTTACTGTCATTCGTTATCCCCCTCCTTTTTCGCCATGATGATCGCACCGACCAACGCGACCAACAGCAGTACAGACAACAGCTCAAATGGTATGACGAATTTGGTGAATACTTCGATACCGATTTCTTTTGCATTGTTTACAGGAGCTTCTGGAGGTGGCGGTGGCGCAGGCCATGGTGTATTTTGTACACCCCAGAACAATAGACCGAACAGAACGACTACAAAAAGCAGAACAAAACGATTCTTCCAGGTTCGCCCTGTTCCCTCATCGTTTGCATCGTGCTTGGTCAGCATGATACCAAAGAGCATCAGAATCGAAATAGCGCCTGAGTAAACCAAGATTTGCGCAACTCCGACGAAGTCGGCTCCTAGCAAAACAAACAGACCTGCAATGCTGATAAACGTAACGCCCAATGAGATGACCATGTGGACGACGCGCGTAAAGCTGATCATAAACACCGCGCCACCGATCGTCAGAAGGGACAGGATAAAAAAGGCAACGAATTCGCCTGTCATACTAATTCTCCTCCCTGACGTTCGTATTGTTGTCGTCCAGCCATTTCAAGTTCTTGTACAATTCGTCCCGGCTATAGGCAGCCAGTTCGAAGTTGTTTGTCATCACAATCGCTTCTGTCGGACAAACCTCTGTACACAGATCGCATAAAATGCATAGCTCAAAATTGATATCGTACGTATCGATAATCTTTCCCTTTTTCTCCGGATCAGGATGGGGCTTCCCTGTCAGTTGAATGCACTCCGTCGGACAAATGCGTGCGCATTGGTTACAAACGATGCATTTCTCAGGAGAAAAGTGCTGAATACCGCGAAATCGTGGCGGCATCGGAAAGGGCACATCCGGATAGAAGTGGGTTACTTTTTTCTCCGTCAGCTTTTTAAATGTATACCCCAGGCCTTTGGCCAGTCCTAGCATGTGTGTCACCCCTCAGAATTTGAGAACTTGGCTGCACCATGTTTTTGCGAAGCTAACTTTTGGCGAAGCCTGCGCTATGGAAACAATGGGACGCAGTCGTTTTCGATCTACTAGAACATGCCATTTTGGTAAGAAACCACTACGGCTGTGAGCAGAATGTTGAACAATGCCACGGGCAACAGCACTTTCCAAGCAAACGACATCAGTTGATCGACACGTAAGCGCGGCATCGTGGCGCGAATCCAAAACTGGAGGAAGACGTAGAGAGAAAATTTAAGGATAAACCAGACGATTCCCGGAATGAAATCCAGCGAGGGATGAATCGGCAGCCATCCACCCAAAAAGAGAATCGTAATCAAGGTACCCATCCCGAACATGTACACATACTCCGCCAGCATGAACATTGCAAAACGGAAACCGGAGTACTCGACGTGATAACCGCCCACGAGCTCCGACTCTGCTTCTGGCAGGTCAAATGGCGTACGATTCAGCTCAGCCTGTGCAGCAATGATAAACACGACAAATCCAATAAACTGCGGAACAATATTCCAGACATCCCGCTGCGCGTAGACAATATCCTTGAGATTCATGCTGCCCGTCAATAGAACGATACCCACCACGGACATGACCAGCGGCACTTCATAGCTGATCATCTGCGCAGCGGAGCGGAGACCCCCGATCAGCGAATACTTGTTATTCGAGGCCCAACCAGCTGTGATCACGCCTAGTACGGTGATCCCAGACAAGGCGATATAGTATAGTAGACCTATTCCCAGATCAGCGAACTGAATGGTTTCCGTAAAAGGCATAACAGCCAATACGGCAAAAGCAGGTGCATAGGCCAATATTGGTGCTAGAGTGAACAACGCTTTGTCAGCGTGCTGCGGACGAACATCTTCCTTTAATAGCAGCTTGGCAACATCGGCAACCGTTTGGAGAAGTCCCAATGGTCCTACTCGATTCGGCCCGATGCGCAGCTGCATCCACCCAATCACTTTACGCTCAAAGTAAATGGCGTAGGTAACAAATCCCAACACAGCTGCAAGCAATAAAACTGCCGCTACAATAAACCAGAGCGTGGTTCCCCATGAGGGTGCTTGCTGCAAGAGAGTATTCATTAACAGTCAACCTCCCCGAGCACGATGTCGATACTGCCCAGGATGGCAACCATGTTCGCGAGGTTTTCCCCTTGCAACAGCTTAGGCAGAATTTGCAGATTGGTAAACGACGGTCGTCTGAACTTCAATCTCCACGGTTTATCCTTACCTTGGCTGGCAATGTAACAACCAATTTCACCACGAGGTGACTCGATGCGCACATAAGTCTCCCCGGCAGGTGGGCGAATCACGCGTGGTACTTTCCCCATGACTTCGCCTTCGCTTGGAAATTGCTCTAATGCCTGCTCCAGAATCCGCAGCGATTGCTCGATCTCTGCCATTCTCAGGTGATAGCGTGCCATGCAATCGCCCTCAGTTGCTGTCGGCACATCAAATTCAAAACGATCGTAAATGCAATAAGGCTCATCCTTGCGCAGGTCCCACTTAACACCTGTCGAGCGGAGCATGACACCAGATAGTGAGTAATCCAACGCTGTTTTCGTATCGAATTTGCCGATTCCATTGAGACGGTTAATAAAAATCTCGTTACCCGTCACCAGCTGATGGTAATTACTCAATTCCTTCTTCATGTACTGGACGAATTCTTTGGCTTTGTCAGTCCAGCCTGGAGGTGCATCCCATTTCACTCCACCTACGCGCATGTAGTTGAAGGTCATCCGTGCCCCGCAAAGCTCGTTGAATAAATCCAGAATCGTCTCCCGGTCACGGAACGCATACAGGAAAGGCCCCATCGCACCAATGTCCAGAAGATACGTTCCCCACCAAACCAAATGGCTCGCCACCCGGTTCAGCTCCATTGCAATCAGTCGCAAAAACTGAGCTCTCTCTGGAATCTCCAACCCCATCATCGTTTCTACTGCGTGGCAGAGAACGTAGTTGTTGGTCATGGCGGAGACATAGTCCATTCGATCTGTATAGGGGATAATTTGCGTATAGGTCAAGTTTTCTGCCAGCTTTTCTGTACCTCGATGCAGGTAGCCCATGACAGGAATCGCTTCTTTAATCGTTTCCCCATCGATTTTTACTACCAGACGAAATACCCCGTGTGTACTTGGATGCTGTGGACCTACGTTTAATAACATCTCTTCCGTACGAAGTCCTGTTTCAGAAGAGGTATCAACATGAGTCGTGAGGATGTTATGGTTCATCTGCTAAACCTCCTCGTCGTATTGCACATAATCTTTGCGCAGTGGATACCCTACCCAATCATCGGGCAACAGGATTCGACGTAAATCCTTATGTCCCGGGAAATGAATCCCCAAAAGGTCAAACGTCTCTCTTTCATTCCAATTTGCGCCATGCCAGAGGTCCATTACCGAAGCAACTTTTGACTCTTCCCTGCTCGTTTTGACCTTTACTGCCAAGCTTTGGCGATTTTTGTAGGAATAAAAGTGGTAGTATACCTCCAGGCGATCCTCGTAATCGACACCGTGTAGATCGGACAGGTACTCAAAGCTCAATTGCTCGTCATCTCTTAAAAATTGGGCAACTTGATGCCAACGTTCATTTTGAATGGTGAGGGTCGGGACTTCCTTTGCCAGCTCATTAATATACGAAGCCTCGATGACTTCCTGTCCAAATGCTTCGGAAATTCGCGACACGTATTTATCAAGATAGGGCTGGTTTTTGGAAGGTGCTTTTGGTGCCTCCTCTGCTGATGCCGCATCTCCAGTCGCTGACGCGGCTTTTGCCTTCGCTGCTGCTGCGGCTGCTGCTTTGGCTTTCGCTGCGGCTGCGGCCTTCGCCTTCGCATCGTCGTCACCAGATTCCGAACCATCCCCCCCTGCTTCACGTGCGGCTTTTGCCTTCGCTGCTGCTGCGGCGGCAGCCTTGGCTTTTGCGGCAGCTGCGGCCTTCGCCTTGGCATCCGCATCTGGGGCTGCGTCAGGTGTTTCGACACCATTTTCAGCTGCTTCTTTTGCTTCCTTCGCGGCTTTTGCCTTTGCTAGAGCTTCTGCGGCAGCTGCTTTCTTGGCTGCTGCTTTTTCTTCAGGTGTCATTTCAGACACGGGCTTGGCTGGTGGTGTAGAAGCATCCGCCTGTTCTTTCGCAGCTTTTGCCTTGGCAATCGCTTCTGCTGCTGCGGCTTTCTTGGCTGCAGCCTTTTCTTCAGGTGTCATTTCAGAAACGGGCTTGGCTGGTGGTGCAGAAGCTTCCGCCTGTTCTTTCGCCGCTTTTGCCTTGGCAATTGCCTCTGCAGCTGCTGCTTTCTTGGCTGCTGCTTTTTCTTCTGGCGTCATCTCAGACACCGGCTTTGTTGGCGGTGCCACTGGTTCCGGTTGTTGATCAACAGCTGGTGCCGGAGCGGAGGTTTCCTCTTTCCCTTCTTGCTCTGCCTCCACCGGACTCGCTTCTTGTTCTCTTAATTTTCGCAAAGCTTCGGCCTTGGCACGAGCTTCAGCTGCTGCCGCTGCCTTTTCCTCCGACGTTGGCTTGCGTTTCTCTTCGCTCATAGATTGGTCACCTGCTTCCCAGTCTTCGCTTCGTAACGGATTTTTTCTTGGAGCTTATTAATTCCGTAGATCAAAGCGGCAGGGTTAGGCGGGCAACCTGGAATATATACATCGACAGGCACAATCTGGTCTACACCTTTTACGACGCTGTACGAGCGCACGTACGGACCTCCCGCTGTCGCACAGGAGCCCATGGCAATCACCCACTTCGGTTCAGGCATTTGATCGTATAGCCTGCGTAACAGTGGTGCCATCTTTTTCGTAACGGTTCCAGCTACGATCATGACATCAGATTGTCTGGGGGATGCCCGGAAAATAACGCCAAACCGGTCGAGGTCATAACGCGCTCCACCTGTTCCCATCATCTCGATTGCGCAACAGGCCAAGCCAAAGGTTAATGGCCATAACGAGTTACTGCGAACCCATCCCTTCACTGTTTCTAATGTCGTAAACATGACGTTGCGATTCAGTTCCTCTTGCAATTCAGGCGCAATGCTTGTCAGGTCTAGTTCCATTCCAGCACCTTCTTTCTCCACGCGTAAATCAATCCTACGATAAGCAAGGATATAAAGATGACCATCTCGACTAAGGCAAAAAGCCCAAGTTCTTTGTAAGCGACGGCCCACGGATACAGAAAGAGTGTTTCCACATCAAAAATGACAAACATGAGGGCAAAGATGTAATACTTTACATTGAAACGCACCCAACTGTCACCAACAGGAATGTTACCGCTTTCATAAGTAGTTTGTTTCTCCCGTGTTGGTTTCTTCGGACGAAGTAATGGACCAACAAAACTGACTGTAGCCACGGGCAACAACACACCAAGAATCAAAAAGATCGCGACAATCACATAATTGTTGGTATAGATGTCACTCACCCACGTTCCCCCCGCTCTTGAGAAAGGTATGAATCGTCTTGCGCTGTCCTCCAGAAGAAGTCGAGACTCCCTCAAAAGGGTACTGCTCGCAGCATCAAAGGTGTAGGTATGAAGCTGTCGCTGCTAGAAAAAAATACCTTTATCATTATAGCAAATTGCCAATAGGGTGTCTAACGAAAGCCTTCCTTTTGTGCCATATAAAGGGAAAAACTCAGAGATTTCTCCCTAAGTTTTTCCAGCATAGTATGATGACCAAACGAATATGCCTGCCTGGCCCTCGTATTCTCTTTATTATTGAACGTTGTTAGAAAATTTCTGTCCGAGGAAATCCTCGTAAATGCGTTCCCATACCATCGTAAAGGTCATCTTTTCGTCTTCTGGGATCTCCAGTATATTATCAATAGCATCTTCCATATATGGAGTCAGCTTAATCAGAACCTCAGCCAGAATCTGATCATTGGTATTCAGCAATTCCTTCATTTCTGCTTTGGACATGCTGAACGTATTTTCTTCTTGCTCGTGCAGCTTCATCACGAGGTTGCTAAAAATCGGGTGAACCACTGCTTCCAGCTTAATATGAGCCAACGCAAGAGATTCTGCCTCACTCAGCTTGAACAACTCGGATGCATCTGGGAAAGGATAAACCGGTACGTCCCAAGCATCACCTTTGTCAATCACCAGACCCCACTTCACGAAAAGCTCAATCGCCTCGTCAAGGGATGTCGGGTAAGCATAATCGGAACGGCTCATGAACGCTTTGAATCTGTTCAAGAGGTTTACATAGCCTTTGAAATCCTCTTCAGACTTAAACCCTTCTTGAACAGGCTCAGTAAATGTGCCTTCCAATGCTTCGAATTGGTCCAAAGCTTTTCTCATCTCTTCTTTTGTCTCCTGCTTCGTTACCACCAAACACATTGCCTGAAACAGAACATTCATTTCATGAGATAGCACTCTTGTCCAGCCATTAGCCGCAAAACTGCTAGGAATCACTACGCCATCTTGATTGTGGCGGATATCGCGAATGGTTTGCATCAATTACACTCTCCTTTAATCCCAATAGCCAATGCCGCTTTTTCCCGCTGTTTTCATGTTAACGTAGCTCGTCGGCAGGGCATTAGGTCTATTATACACAGAAACATTAGTCAATTACCAACTGGAAATATCATGCCCGTTTTCCATGGCTCGTCATTCATGAGCACAAAAACCGAAAAATCCCCGCAGCCACATGGGCGCGGGGATATCAAGCTTACGCTTTACTTCGCTACGTCGAGACGTGCCATCGCACGTTGTAGCGCGCGTTCTGCACGCTTGACGTCGAGCTCGGCATATTTCTCAGCCAAACGCTTTTCAGCACGTTCTTTCGCTGATTTCGCGCGTTCGACGTCGATGTCTCCCGGCATTTCAGCCGTTTCAGCAAGGATGGTAACTTTATCGCCGCGTACTTCCATGAAGCCGCCGCTTACAGCCATCTTTACTTCTTTATCGCCTTCTGTCTTAATCCGAACTGGCGCTGTTTTCAACGGGGTTACCAACGGCACGTGGTTCGGCATGATACCGATTTCCCCTTGCAAGCCGCGAGCAATCACCATTTCAGCCTGACCGCTGTAGACAACCCGTTCAGGAGTTACGACTTCAACTGTCATCTTACTCACTTACTCGTCTCCCCTTTCCAGGGTGTCTTACGCCATTTTCTTCGCTTTTTCTACCGCTTCTTCAATGGTACCTACATACAGGAACGCGGACTCTGGCAGTTGATCGTGTTTACCTTCAAGGATTTCCTTGAAGCTACGAACAGTATCTTTCAGAGGTACGTATTGACCTGGGTTACCAGTGAACTGTTCAGCAACGTGGAAGGACTGGGACAAGAAACGTTGAATGCGGCGTGCGCGTCCAACTACTTGCTTGTCGTCATCACTCAACTCGTCCATACCAAGGATCGCGATAATATCTTGCAATTCTTTGTAACGTTGCAGGATTTTTTGAACGCCACGAGCCACATCATAGTGTTCTTGTCCTACTACATCAGGAGTCAGAGCACGGGAAGTGGATGCGAGTGGATCTACCGCAGGGAAGATACCCAACTCAGCGATGGAACGCTCCAAGTTCGTTGTAGCGTCCAAGTGAGCAAACGTAGTAGCAGGAGCCGGGTCAGTATAGTCATCCGCTGGTACGTAGATCGCTTGAATAGACGTTACGGAACCTTTTTTCGTGGAAGTAATACGCTCTTGCAGCTGACCCATTTCGGTAGCCAGTGTTGGCTGGTAACCTACCGCAGATGGCATACGACCCAAGAGAGCGGATACCTCAGAACCCGCTTGAGTAAAGCGGAAGATGTTATCGATAAACAGAAGAACGTCGCGGCCTTCTTCATCACGGAAGTATTCCGCCATAGTCAAACCGGTCAACGCTACACGAAGACGTGCACCAGGCGGTTCGTTCATCTGACCGAATACCATCGCAGTTTTCGGCAGTACGCCTGCGTCTTTCATCTCGTGGTACAGGTCGTTACCTTCACGGGTACGCTCACCTACACCTGCGAATACGGAAATACCACCGTGCTCTTGCGCGATGTTGTTGATCAGCTCTTGAATAGTAACGGTTTTACCTACACCCGCACCACCAAACAGACCGATCTTACCACCCTTGATGTACGGAGCCAAGAGGTCAATAACCTTGATACCTGTTTCCAGGATCTCAACAGTCGTTGCTTGGTCTACGAACTCAGGAGCTTTACGGTGAATTGGGTCACGACGATCTACTTGACCGAGCTCTTGCAGGTCAATTGGATCACCCAATACGTTAAATACGCGTCCGAGGGTAATTGCACCCACCGGAACGGAGATAGCTGCACCGGTATCTACTGCTGCCATGCCACGAACCAAACCATCTGTGGAAGACATCGCAACGGTACGAACCAGGTTATCGCCCAAGTGAGTTGCAACCTCAACAGTCAAGTCGATGTCGCGCTCACCAGCGCTTTGTGCTTTATGTTGAATCTTGATCGCATTATAAATGGCAGGCAGGTGTCCGCGGTCGAACTCGACGTCAACAACCGGACCCATTACCTGAACCACGCGTCCATTCGCCATGTTACTTTTTCCCTCCTGTAAAGCTGAATTGGGAGCTATTCGCTGCCATTACGCCTGTGCGTTTGCACCTGCGACGATCTCGGAAATCTCTTGTGTAATGGCTGCCTGACGAGCACGGTTGTAGATCAATGTGTAACGGTTGATCATGTCCGTCGCATTGTCTGTCGCGTTGCCCATTGCAGTCATACGGGAACCTTCTTCGGAAGCCTTCGCTTCCAGAAGCGCACTGTATACCAGTGTTTCCGCATATTTCGGCAACAGATCAGCAAGTACTTCTTCCGAGGACGGCTCATACTCGTAATTCATTTTGCGGTCGTTGTTGCTCTCAGGAGCCTCCAACGGCAGCAAGCGTTTTACGGTAGGTATCTGCGAAATTGCACTTTGGAACTTGTTGTAGCACAAGTAAAGCTCGTCAATTTGCTCAGTCGCGAACAATTCAACCGCCGCACCGGCAATTTTCTTGATATCAGCAAAAGCTGGGCTGGCTGGCAGACCCGTAACCTCTTGCATGATCGGGTAGTTACGTTTATTGAAGAAGTCTCGACCTTTACGACCAATGACAAAAATACCGTACTCATCCTTGGACTTGTGCTTTTCGCCGATTGTATTAATAACGGCACGAAGCATGTTGGCGTTGTAACCACCAGCAAGACCACGGTCGGAAGTGATGACAATGTAACCAGTCTTTTTCACCGGACGGGATTGAAGCATTGGATGTTTGGAACCAGAAGTCCCACTCGCGATGCTTGCGATTACGTCTTGGATCTTGTCAGCGTAAGGACGTGCTGCCTCAGCCTTCTCCTGATTACGGCGAAGCTTTGCAGCCGCCACCATTTTCATCGCTTTCGTGATTTGGCGCGTATTTTTCGTACTTTTGATACTGCGTCGAATCTCACGTATTCCTTTAGCCACTCGTTTTCACCACCTTGAGGACGCATGCCCGAGCTAATTGCCCGGCATGCATCTGATGTCTATCAGGTTAACGATTAGCGAGTTACCGAAAAGCCTTTTTTGAACTCTTCGATCGCTGCGTTAAATTCTTTTTCATCTGGAAGCTCATGTGTCGTACGGATATGCTCCAACAGTTGTGGTTTGTTGGAATCCAGGTAGGACAGAAGCTCCTTCTCAAAGCGGCCTACGTCTCCTACTGGAATATCATCCAGGAAACCTTTTGTTGCTGTATAGATAGAAGCAACTTGCTTCTCAACTGGCATTGGATCGAACTGGCCTTGTTTCATGATTTCCATCAAGCGCTCACCACGAGTCAGACGAGCTTGGGTTGCTTTGTCCAGATCGGAACCGAACTGAGCGAAAGCAGCGAGCTCACGGTATTGAGCCAACTCAAGCTTGAGTGGACCTGCTACCTTTTTCATCGCCTTGATTTGCGCCGCACCACCTACGCGGGATACGGAAAGACCAGTGTTCACCGCTGGACGTTGACCTGCGTTGAACAAGTCTGTCTCAAGGAAGATCTGACCGTCCGTGATGGAGATCACGTTGGTTGGGATGTATGCAGAAATGTCACCCGCTTGGGTTTCGATGAACGGCAGAGCAGTAATAGAACCGCCACCCAGTTCATCAGACAATTTTGCAGCGCGCTCCAGCAAACGGGAGTGCAAGTAGAAAACGTCACCAGGGTATGCTTCACGACCTGGAGGACGGCGAAGCAAGAGGGACATTTCGCGGTATGCAGATGCCTGTTTGGACAGGTCATCGTATACGCAAAGAACGTGTCCGCCTTTGTACATGAAGTACTCACCCATCGTTACACCTGCATAAGGAGCCAGGTACAGCATCGGAGCTGGGTCAGAAGCTGTAGCGGAAACGATGATCGTGTACTCAAGTGCACCTGCTTTACGCAGTGTTTCTACGATATTTGCAACGGTGGATTGCTTTTGACCGATTGCTACGTAGATACATACCATGTTTTTACCTTTTTGGTTGATGATCGTGTCGAGCGCCACTGCTGTTTTACCAGTTTGGCGGTCGCCAATGATCAACTCACGCTGTCCACGACCAACTGGGATCATCGCGTCAATCGCTTTGATACCTGTTTGGAGTGGCTCGTGAACGGATTTACGCGCCATTACGCCAGGAGCTGGGCTCTCGATCGGGCGGAAACCGTCATTAGCAATTGGGCCTTGACCGTCGAGCGGTTGACCCAGTGGGTTTACTACGCGACCAAGCATTGCTTCTCCAACTGGAACTTCCATAACGCGGCCGGTACGTTTTACAGTATCGCCTTCCTTAATGTCGCGGAAAGGTCCCATAATAACGACACCCACGTTATCTGCTTCCAAGTTGAGTACCATACCCATTACGCCATTTTGGAACTCAAGAAGCTCCCCTTGCATGGCATTTTCCAAACCGTGAACGCGGGCGATACCGTCACCAACTTGGATAACAGAGCCTACATCCACAACTTCGATTTCAGATTTAAAGTTAGCGATCCGCTCTTTAATGAGGGAGCTAATCTCTTCTGGTCTGATTGCACTCACTTAATTCACCCCATTCATCCAACTTCTTACAACCACCGAACTTTACGCTCTTTGCGCAAAGGTTTCCAACTTTGTTTTCAGGCTGCCATCATACAGACGGTCACCAATCTTGATAATAATGCCGCCGAGAATCGTAGGATCTACGACTGTTGTCAAACGCAGCTTTTTGTTCAGCGTTTGGCCGAACTTCTCAGCCAGCTCATTTTGTTCTTCAGTAGAAAGCGGTTTTGCACTTGTGACAACCGCATCTGCGAATCCACGAGCTTCGTTCGCCAATTGTACAAAAGAACGGTAGATGTCAAACAGATCAACTTCCCGTCCATTCTCAATCAGGACGTTCAAGAAGTTAAAAGTCTCTTCAGCTACATGGCTTTTGAACAATTCGTCAGCGAGCGTGGCTTTCGCATCTGCTGCGATGTGCGGGTGCAGCATGATCTTTTTCAGATCTTCATTGCCTTCAATAGCTTGCACGATCGCACCCAGGTCTGTTTCCACCTGATCAATCTTGCTACGCTCACTCGCTACTTCAAAGAGAGCGCGAGCATAACGTTTTCCTACTGCGCTACTCATAGGCGATCTCCCACTTGTGCGAGAAATTTGTCAACAGTAGACTTTTGAGCTGCTTCGTCCAGTTCTTTCTCGATGATCTTGGAAGCCAAGAGCACGGAAAGACCAGTCATTTGCTCACGCAGTTCGAGTTTTGCTTTTTCTACTTCACGAGCCAGTTCAGCACTTGCATCTGCTTTCATGCGCTCAGAAGCTGCTTGTGCTTCAGCAACGATTTTGCTTGCTTCATCAGACGCTTGCTTTGCAGCACGGTCGATGATCGCTTTGGATTCAGCGCGAGCTTCATCCAATAGACGGCGTTGTTCAGCCAAAAGCTTTTCGGATTCCTTGTGGTTGCGTTCCGCTGTCGCGAGTTCGTTCTCAACATGAGCACGGCGCTTTTCCAGCACATTCGCAATCGGTTTTGTTGCATATTTGGAAACGACGATCAACAGCAAAACGAAAATAATCACCTGGAGTAGTAATGTGCCCCATTCCAGGGATACGGCTCCAAACTCAACCATTTTTAGTTCACTCCTTCCTGACAAACGAAAGATTCTGTAATAAGTTCCATCGAGTACTTACCAGAATTTTAACTAGAAGACTTCCTTGCCAAACTTTGGCCGAAGCCTGATTTTTCGCTACTTAAAGATAGGCGAAGGTGACCCTCCGCCTATTTAATACTGTTCAACTGTTCGCTTAGCCCAGACGACCCATCAAGATGAAGCCTACAGCTACTGCGATAATTGGAATCGCCTCTACGAGACCCATACCGAGGAACATGATACCCATCAGGTTACCACGAGCTTCAGGTTGACGAGCTACACCTTCAATTGTTTTAGAGATTACGTTACTTGCACCAAAAGCACCACCAAGTGCTGCCAAACCGAAAATAAGACCCATAGCAATCGCTACACCCATAACTTCCATGTTAAAAATACCTCCCTAAATTGTTGTTAACCAAAACTAGATTTTAGTGTTCATCATTCACAAGTTGTGAAATGTAAACCATAGATAGAGTCAAGAAAATGAACGCCTGAATTGCACCTACGAAGACGGAGTAGCCGAGCCAGATAAACAATGGTGCCGCGGCCAAAATACCTCCACTCAACAGGAAGGCAATCATGATCTCTTTTGCAAAGAGGTTACCGAACAAACGCAGAGGAAGCGTCAACGGTTTAATGATAAACTCCTCAAGAATGTGAACCGGGTTGAGGAATACATGCTTAAACCAACCACCTGGACTTTTCTTGATACCGAGGTAGTGGGAGTAAAGCAACACCACCAATGCCAAACCAAATGTTACGCTTGGCGTAGCAGTTGGCGACTTCCACCAGACAACGTGAGCGCCTTTTCCATCCAGTTCGTGTTGAACCTCTTCACGTTTCTTCGCTTCGGCTTCTGGCGTAGGAGCAATCGTCAGCATTTTCATAACGCTTTCGCTGACTTCTCCTTTATGCAATGTTGAGACGTTGGCGACTACACCCAGCTGGTTTCCAATGAAGATGTAGAGGAACAATGTAATACCAAGCGTCATCATCATCATGACTTTCTTGTGATCCATGTATCCTGCAGAAACATTCTTGACGAAGTCAAAAATCCATTCGACAGCGTTTTGCTTGGCACCCGGAACTCCAGTTTCCAGCTTACGCGTCATTACGAACAGGAAAATAAACACAAGCAGTGCGGTTAGAACCATCATCAGAATTGTAGCGATGTCAAATACCATTCCAGCCCACTCAAACCGTAACGTATAATGTTTACCCATCTTTTCACCCCTTTCCATCAATAGATAGAGGTTGTCCGAAACATCTGTCTAAGCACTGGAATCGAACGCTCTCTGTTGATTCATTTCATGTTAAGCAAAGCTGTACCAAATCTATTTGAAATTGCGGTATACGAGTAGAAAGCCGATCCCTTGGATCAAGAACAACCCAAGCAGGACCCCAGATAACGTGAAAATGTGAGGAAAAAGAAAGGTAAGATACGCTGAAAGGCCGGCGATCATGAACCGGAGCATCGTCCCTGTTCCTTTTGGTCTTACATCAGGGTTATCTGCTATTTGCCCTACGACCCAGACCTTGCCAGCCAGAACGATGGTATTAATAATTCCTGCCACGGTTCCGAGTAACAAACTCTGTAAGAAAACTTTGTGATCAGGCAATAAAACCAATAAGATTACAAACAATGCCAAACACCAAAAAGAATAGCGAAAAGTCCTTCGCATTGCTAAAGCAAACGCTTCCATCGTTCGTCACCCCCTAAAGATACGGGCGAATGAGTCGATAGACAGTGTATACACCAACAGCAATCCCTGTAATCAAGCCGATAAGCAAGAACCAAGGATCAGTCGCTAGTAGGCGATCCGCGTATCTGCCGATCATAAAACCGGCAACCACACAAATGGCAAAGTCAAGACCAAGTACGCTGACCAAACCAAGTGCTCGCCATGGATTGTCAAGTTTCGCCAGTTTATCCTTCTCCTTTCACATAAGGAGAGGGCACACAATTTCCAAATGCCCTCATCCATATTAACGAAGATTTATTCCCTTTGTCAACGCAAGCGTTTCTGTGTACACAAAGCGTTCACAATTTAAAATTTAAATTTTCTCGACAATTGTCGAGACCCCTTGTCCACCACCGATGCAAAGGGTAGCTAACCCATATTTTGCCCCTTCACGCTTTTGCAATTCATGCACGAGCGTAACCAAAATTCTCGCGCCACTCGCACCGATTGGATGCCCCAATGCAATGGCTCCGCCGTTGACATTCAGCTTCTCGCGCTCAAAGCCAAGTGCTTTGCCAACAGACAGCGATTGGACAGCAAAAGCTTCGTTCGCTTCGATCAAATCGATGTCACCAATCGACAGCCCCGCTTTTTCCAGTACACGTTTGGTCGCGGGAACAGGACCGTACCCCATAATGCTCGGATCAACACCTGCACTTGCATTTGCTATGATACGGGCGAGTGGTTTTACACCCAGCTCTTCCGCCTTTTCGCGGGTCATGATCAAGAGAGCAGCTGCTCCGTCGTTGATGCCGGATGCATTCCCAGCCGTTACGGTTCCATCCTTTTTAAATGCAGGCTTCAGCTTGCCTAGTGCTTCGGCTGTTACGCCAGCACGCGGGAATTCGTCTACGGCAAACAGCACCGGATCTCCCTTGCGCTGCGGGATCGGAACTGGCACAATTTCTTCTTGAAAACGACCGCTGGCGAGCGCTTGCTGAGCTTTTTCCTGGCTCCACGCCGAGAATTCATCCTGCTCATCGCGTCCGATTTCGTATTTGGAGCAGAGATTCTCCGCTGTGATGCCCATGTGGTAGTCGTTGAATGCACACCACAGTCCGTCGCGAATCATGGAGTCCACGACTTTCTGATCTCCCATACGGTAGCCTGAACGCGCTCCTTCCATTAAGTATGGTGCCTGGCTCATATTTTCCATACCGCCAGCCAAGACTACCTCCGCCTCATCTGCAAGGATCGACTGAACAGCCAGATGAACGGCTTTCAGACCGGAACCACAAACCTTGTTGATTGTCAGGGCTGGAACTTCATGAGCAAGGCCCGCGTGAATAGAAGCCTGGCGCGCCGGGTTTTGACCCAAGCCTGCTGACAGTACGTTCCCCATAATCACTTCATCGACCGCTTCCTTGGAAACACCTGCACGCGCAAGAGCAGCTTCCAGTACGATCCCGCCCAGCTTTGTCGCGCTGACACCTGCAAGCGTTCCTTGAAAGCTACCTATAGCAGTGCGCACAGCACTCGCAATGACGATTTCTTTTTGACTCATCTTCCACACACCCCTCGAATTCACAGGATAGGCAACCTTCTTAAGATTCCATCTTTTCATGTTAATTCCTGCCGAGAAATCGCTTTCTTTTCCTGTTCAAGAAAAAACCGTCACGGCTCTTGGGAGAAGAGGGTGACGGTCTGTTGGATTTATAGTAGTGATTCTGCAATCTCGTCGACGATATTGTTAATAGCAATCGGGCCGTAGTAGGCGATCCACACGGTGGTATTTACCTCGTACACCTTATTTTCCTTGACGGCTTTTAGCCCTTTCCAAATAGCGCTGTTTTTGTACTCGTCCGTCAATGCTTGATTGGCTTTGTCCGTTACGACAAATAAGTGATCAGCATTTACCTCTGGCATGACCTCCAGAGAAATCATCGTGGCTGTATCTGATTTGTCCATGGCTGGCTTAGGAGGAGTCAGGCCCAAATCGGTATACAAGATTGCGGCCGTACGGTGTTCAACTGTGTGCAGTCGAATGGCATTGTCACGAGGACGAATAAGTGCGACGGTCTCACCCTTGAGCTTTGTTGCAAGTTCCGCTTTCAATTTGTTCGTTTTGTCCTGGTAGTCCTTTACAATTTGCTCCGCTTCTTTTTCTTTTTCGAGAATTTTCCCGAACGTCAGCAGTGTCTCCCGCCAGTCTTCGTTTCGATCAAACATGATGGTTGGAGCTATTTTGGACAAATTATCATAGATTTTATCCTGGAACTCCGTGCAAATAATCAAGTCAGGCTCCATCGCCACAATCGCTTCGGAATTCGGCTCATCCCTTGTTCCGAGTACCTGGACATCCTTTAGCTTGTCCATGAGATACTCCGGAAACTTCGTGCCATCCCCGGTTGTAATGACACTGGCTGCGGGCAGCTCCCCCAAGGCCAGCATTTGATCTGCGTATTGCGTATCCAGTACAGCGATTTTGACTGGTTTAAAATCAAGCGTCAACTCGCCTTTCATGTGCTTGATTGTACGCGTCTCGCTTTTCTTCACTTCTTGATTCGCGCTGGATTGTGCTGTATTCGACTGCGTCGCTACCTGATTCGAAGCGCCTGTTGCTGTGCTCCCCGAATTGCTAGTATTCGTACCGCCGCCTGAGCAGGCTCCGAGCAGCAAGGTAAGGCTCAACATCAGGTTCAGCGCCAGCATCGCTTTTGTACTCTTATACATCTGTACGGCTCCCCCATCTCTTGATCGCAAATGATTTTGATTTTCATTTTCAATGTGATCATTATATTTCCACAGCTTTCTGCCAGCAATGGAATATCGCGACAAGAATAATGGACTTTGACGACGCTGTTCTGCTGTCAGAGGGTTTTCTTTAAAAGAAGACGGAGAGATACCTGTATGTTTTTTGAAAATACGACTGAAATAATAGCTGTCTGCATAACCTACTGCCTCCGCTACTTCTTTTAGACCAACATTCGTTTGACGCAGCAGCTCCTGAGCTTTTTGAATGCGTACTTGAATCAAATAATCGATAGGACCAATTGCTAGCTGGGCTTTGAATGTACGTTGCAGAGATCGAGAGCTGCAGTTCAGGAGCGTAGCAAGATCATCGAGTGTGAATGCCTCTGCGTAATGCTCCTCGATAAAACGGACGGCCTGAACGACCAGATTCGGAACGGTAGCACCGATTCCTTGGGACTGCATCTGCGTCATTAGCTCGCATACGAGTTGATAGAGAAGGGCTTTGGCACGTAGCTTGTCTAAGTTGCCGTTGTGATTCCATGCTTGTTGCATACGAGATATGGCGACAAATACATTCGCTTGATGCATCGGAGTAAAACCGTATTGGATGTGAAAAGGCTGTGTTTTCTCCAGTAAACGAAGGAGCTCCTGCCTGCTGGGCAACGGCAAATGAGCCTTGTACAAAATTAGAAAGTACTCCAGCTCATCCTGCACTTCCTCAATATCCACGTATGTTCCTTTACCAGCATGAGATATATAGCAATTCTTGATGGTATGCACGTTTCCATCAAGACGAAGCAGACCACTGCCTCTGACTGTAAAAAGAAAGGCACTTGCCGGCAATTGATAGGATCGCAGCTGCTCCCCTGCCTGCATGACGATATGCCGCACATCGTGTAGTCTTATGCTAGCCTGATTCCATAATAAAATATGATCATCCACGTTCATTGTCCCGCGCTCAACTCCTTGTTAACCCTCCCATCTTTCTCTTTTCATTCTATTTGATAACCATTCTCATTTCTATAGAAAAATCAAAAGATTGCACACTATGCTGATCGAACAGCACGAACATATATTACCTCGTAGGTCACCGGGATACCCGCTTCTCTTTTGTACGTCTGCTCATAATAGCGAGCCATTTCTGCGAGCAGCTTTCTGCGTCCAAGACCGTTGGCCTGCTCCATGCTAGCACTGGCCCCCACAGCCTTTACGGCATGCAAGAATTCCCATACTCCCGGATAAGTAAGCCGCTCATATTTCCTGATCACCTCTAAATCGGTAAACCCCGCTTGCTCCAACAGCTCGCACCAATGACGCGCAGAGAGAAATTCCAAACCATGACGTACTCCCTTCTCACCCAAAATCAAATGAGCATTCGCAAACGAATCATGCAGCTCCCAAAATGTATCTGGTCCAAAAGTCGAAAAAAACAAAGGGGCTCCGGGCTTCAGGATGCTCCCCAATCCTTCCAGTGTTTTCTCTGGTTTGGCAAACCACTGAAAGCATGCCCCAGATACAATCAAGTCTTTGGATTTCTCCTGTTGTTCCCAGACCCATTCCTCAGCATCTGCTTGAAAAAACGAGCAAGCCAGACCGTGCTTCCACAGATTTTTCTTTGCCTGCTCCAGCATGCCTGAAGCGATCTCTACGACCTCGTAATGGGCATCAGGAAAATGCTTGCGAATGGTACGGGTTAGCCCCCCTGTTCCACAGCCTATCTCTACGATGTTATACACCTTGCACAAGCTTGTTTTCTCGGTAACCATTTGACTCAACTGTTCGGCCATTTTCTTTTGGACGAGTGCGTATTTTTCGTATGACGCTGCCTTTTCACTGAATCGGTTGCTGATTGCTCTCTTCTGCAAGCTGCTCCACCATCCTTTTTAGCGAATCTCCTACGACAACAGGGACAAATACATGCGGGGCATGACCACAGTCAGGAATTGGCACGAAATGGGCACCTGCAAGGCTACTCGCCAGTTCTTCGCCGGCTGCGAGGGGACAGATAGCATCCTCGGTTCCATGGATAACGAGGGTCGGACAAGACAGGGAAGACAGGAGTGGTCGACAATCCTCTTCCTCTAAATACGTCAAGCCCGCGAGCAATGCCGAAAGACTCCACTGTTGACAGTCCAGCCCAACAAGCTGGCCGATTTGCTCGCGCTCTTTTGGCGTAAGCATCTGTTCTACAAATGAATCCATCACCCGCTCACGGGCTATTGAAAGCTGTTTTTTCATCCGTCGCAAAACAGCAGGATGCCATCCTCTGTGAAGGTCCTGCTGTTCATGGGTAAAGCGAGCTGTCGTGCCGATTAGCACAAGCCCCGAGACTGGGTACTGAGAAGCGAGGCGTATCCCGAGCATTCCGCCCATGGACCACCCCACAACAATGAGTTCCTGAGCAGAAAGAGAGCGGACTTCCGCCTCTACCCTCTCGTAAAATTGCAAGGAATCAGTGACGTCCGAATAATGGGGCGTGATGTGCTGATAGGCAGGGAATTGCGAGCGAACCGCATGCCAACTGCATTCTGACATTCCCCATCCTGTTAGCCACAGCATTGCTTTTCTCACGTTATCGTCCCTCCCTCTGTAGCTCGTCCCTGATGACGCTCACTTGCTCGCAAGCCCATTCCAGCTCTTCACGTGTATGGGTAGCCATCACCGTAAATCGGATACGCGCTGTTCCTGCTGGCACTGTTGGTGGTCGAATCGCCACTGCTGCAATTCCTCGCTGCCTAAGCCTATTGCTAAATTGCAATGTCCGTTCATTCTCTCCGATTGTGAGCGGGATGATCGGTGTATCTTCGTCGTCTACGGTAAAGCCGCGTGAACGAAGCAGCTGGCGAAACAAGCTTGCGTTCTGCTTCACAGCTCTTTTTCTCCAAGTCTCTGTTTGAACCAAAGACAAAGCTGCCAGATTCGAACCAATCACAGCAGGCGGCAGCGCTGTCGAATAGACTAACGAGCGCGCTTTTGTCATCAGATAACGAATGATGATCTCATCTGCGCACACGTATGCGCCATAAACACCGAATGCCTTGCTGAAGGTTCCCATCAAAACATCTACTTGTCCGGTGATTCCCAGCTCGTGACACAAGCCTTGCCCTTCTTCTCCACGCACTCCCCCTGCATGCGCTTCGTCAACCATCAGCATGGCATCATAGCGATCTCGCAGTTGTACCAATTCAAGAAGGGATGCTTTATCTCCGTCCATGGAAAAAATGCTGTCCGTGACAATCCACTTCCGTCTTATATCCGGATGCTTTTTCAGCAAAAATTCCAGATGCTCCATATCGTTATGTCTGTATCGAAAATGCTCCGCCCGGCTGAGAACAATCCCATCGACGATGCTGGCGTGATTCAACCGATCACTAAACACCGCATCACCTCTTCCGGCAAGTGCTGCGATCACCCCCGTATTTGCCTGATAGCCGTTTGCAAATACAAGTGCACCTTCTCTTTGTTTCCACGTAGCCAATTGCTGTTCCAGCTCATCGTACAACGCGTAGTTGCCATGGACGAGACGAGAGGCAGTTCCTCCTGCCCCCCACTCCTGCGCCGCCTTCTTTCCAGCTTCTATGATTCGTTGATCGTGTGCCAAGCCTAAATAATTGTTCGATGACAGGTTTAAGAGTCGTTTGCCTGCGACGTGAATCCACGTTCCTGCGCGATCACTAGCTGACTCTACGGTGCTCCACTCTCTCGTCAACGATTGCCTTCTCAACAAATCGTATTCTTCTTCCAACCATGCGTATCTTTTTTTCATGGAAGGCCCACTGCTACAGTGCACACAGCTCGATTTCAAACCCGAGGTCTTCAATCATCTGGTGATCTGTCGTGATTTCCTGCCCAGGTGTCGTCAAATAGTCGCCAACGAACAACGAGTTGGCCGCGTACAAGGCGAGTGGCTGCAAGGTGCGCAAATTGACTTCGCGACCACCTGCAACGCGAATTTCTTTGTCAGGGCATATGAATCGGAACAAAGCCAGAACACGAAGAGCCTTGAGTGCTGGAGTTCGTCCTTTATCCGCCAAAGGAGTTCCTGGAATCGCGTTCAAGAAATTGATTGGAATGGAATCTGCATCGAGAGTGCGCAGGGCAAATGCCATCTCAACAATTTCCTCATCGCTCTCCCCCATGCCGATGATCACACCTGCGCATGGTGACATCCCTGCTTTTTTTACAGTATCCACCGTCTGTACGCGTTGATCGTACGAATGTGTGGTTGTAATCGCTTCGTAATGATTGCGACTCGTATTGAGATTATGGTTGTAGCGGTGAACACCTGAATCTTTCAGGCGGGTTGCCTGCTCGTCGCTTAAGATCCCCAAGCAAGCGCATATTTTCAAAGGCATCGTCTCACGGATTTCTTTGACTGCCTCTATGACCTGCCCCAGCTCTTTTTCAGTTGGGCCGCGTCCTGAAGCGACAATACAGTATGTACCTGCCCTTCGATTCATCGCTTCTCGTGCACCTGCGAGCAATGTCTCCTTGTCCAGCAGCGTGTATTTGGCTACGGGAGCATTCGAAACAATCGACTGTGAGCAGTAACCGCAATCCTCCGGGCATAGGCCGCTCTTGGCGTTGATGATCATGTTCAGCTTGACCTTTTTGCCGAAGAAATGCTTTCTGACACGAAAAGCTTCGTTCATTAACACCAGCAGCTCATCATCTGGCGCTTGCAAAACCTTCATTGCCTCTTCCTGCGTAAACTCTACTTTGTTGATCGCTTTATGAGCGTATCCCTTCCAATCCAGACAGGTGCTTTGCTCCATTTTCTCGTCTCCTCTTTTTATGATTAATGGCTCCACTGACACAGCTGTCCGATGTCTACACATTCTTGGATCAGCTGTGTCAACTGCTGGCGCTCTAACGGTTGGTTAATCCATGGAAGTACGCCCCATACGGGAACTCCCCCATAGCTCTCGATCATGCTCGCGTTTGTTTTGACACTCTCATCGGTGACACCAGCTGAGTTGCTTTGATTCAGGATGACACCTACAACCTCGATCCCGAGTTCCCGTGCATACCAAACGGACAAGAGTGTATGGTTAATCGTGCCGAGCCCAGCCCGAGCCACGATGAGCATGGGCAGATTCAGACGGACAGCCAGATCTGCCATCGTCTCGGTTGGAGTCAATGGCACAATCAGACCACCTGCTCCTTCGACAAGGAGAGCCGGATAACGTTCCATCAGGGGGCGCCCGCAAGCGATTACTTCTTCCATGGTCAAGCTTTTCCCCTCCGCTTCAGCAGCCAGAAGAGGGGTAAGCGGTGCCTCAAAACAGAGCGGGGCTATCTCCTCACACAAATCAGGCACTCCGCTCCACGATCTCAAGTGTCTAGCGTCACTGTCCTCATCATGTGCTCGTGCACCTGACTGGACTGGCTTCCACACCCCTATGTCCACCCCCGTCTTACGTAGCACGGATGCGATTCCGGCAGTCACAATCGTTTTGCCTACTCCTGTATCTGTTCCAGCGACGAACAATCCGGAAAAAGGACGCTTACACATGCCCCTCACTCCCCTTCACCTGTCGTTACCTCCCGAATGGATTCCGTCAAAATCCGAACCATGTCCGCCAACTCTTCGATTGTCGATACGAGCGGTGGGATGAAGACGATGACATTACCTAATGGTCGTGTCAGGAGTCCTTTTTCTCTCGCTACCTGACAGACACGCACCCCGATTCGCTCATTCCAGTGATAAGGCTCCTTGGTCTGTTTATCACAAACCAGCTCGATTCCCGCCATCAAGCCTTTTTGCCGGATATCCCCTACATGAGGCAGGTCGCGAAGTGGCTGTAGCAATTGATCCAGATCGATCGCTTTTCGTGCCACCTGTTCTACCAGTCCTCGCTCCTCCATCAGCCGCAGATTGGCGAGAGCAACTGCACAGCCAAGTGGATTTCCCGTGAACGAATGTCCGTGGAAAAAGGTTTTTTGTTCTTCGTAGTCGGCGTAAAAGGCATCATATATCTGCTCCGTCACCAAGGTAGCAGCTACAGGCAAATACCCTCCCGTAAGCCCTTTGGCAACCGCCATTATGTCTGGCACGACCCCGTCATGCTCACAAGCGAACATTTTTCCTGTACGCCCAAAGCCTGTCGCTACTTCGTCTGCGATCAGCAAGACATCATGAGCGCGCAATAGCTCCGCAATCTTTTTCAAGCAACCGTCCGGCATGATAATCATGCCGCTTGCTCCCTGCACGACGGGCTCAACGATCATCGCCGCAATCCCATGTGCCCGATCCTTCAGCAAGCTTTCCAGACTGCTCAACGTGGCTTTTACCGCTTCTTCTTCCCCTCCTTGCCTGTATGGGTACGGATATGGAATGACATGGGGAGAAAAGAGCAGTGGTTTGTAGACTTGATGGTAGAGGGGAATCGCACCAACACTGGTCGCTCCGATCGTATCTCCGTGATAAGCATTGTTCATCGTGATAAACGAATGCTTTCCAGTCTGTCCGCGATTTTGCCAGTATTGGAACGCCATTTTCAACGAGATTTCAACGGCTGTAGCCCCGTTGTCAGAGTAAAAGACTTTGCCCAGACCTGTTGGAGCGAGGTGAATCAGCTTTTCAGCCAAGAGGATAGACGGCACATTTGCCATACCGAGCAAGGTAGAATGGGCAATCTGGTCGAGCTGTTCCGTGATCGCCTGATTCAGTTCAGGAACGTTGTGGCCATGGACATTCAACCATACGGAGGAAAACCCGTCGTAGTAAGCCTTGCCGTTCACATCAAACAGCTTGATCCCTTCTCCTCTCGCAATAATCAGCGGCTCCTGTGCGACGTAGTCTTTCATCTGGGTGAAGGGATGCCATACGTATTGCTTGTTTTTCGCGGAGAGCTCTTCAAAATTATTTAACAACCAAATCACAACCTTGGTTAACATATATTTGTTAACCGTTATTTTAAAATGGTTAACCTATTTTGGCAAAGCTTTTTTCTCGACTTGGAAAAATTAGAAAGACCTTTTGTTTGAGTCAACATTGTGGAGGAGAAGAAAAAGCACAGTTCTCTACGACTCTGACACGCCAGCATAGGGGATTGACTGTCCGTCTCCACTTCAAAAAGGGGACCATCGAGCCAAAGCCACCCTACGGGCGGAAGTTTCTCAAGGAAGAAGTGTTCGACAAGCGTGGTCCCCTTTTTGAAGTTCCGACTGGGTAGGCGTTGTCAAGGTCTGCGAGCCCTGTGCTTTTTCTGCTCACCAGCTTTCTCAGTTCATCGATACCGCCTTTGTAAATTGTTATAGACAGAAAAAGGCCAAGCTCCTCTTGGTTAGAGAAGCTTGACCTTTCATACTGATATTCTTATTTATCTTGATGCAGGATGCGATAAAGCGCTACGACACATACCGCTCGCGTCGTCGGCTTGTTCGGTTGATAATTTCCACCGATTGGATCAATCAAGCCAAGACCGACCATGTTGTTGATGGAGGTAGATGCCCAGGATGGCCAGGTTCCTTTATCAGAGACCTTTTTCGTCGCTCCCTTTTTCTTCACCAGTCGATCAAGAATGACTGCCGCCTCTGCGCGGGTCACCGGCTTATCCGGACGGAAGGTTTTATCATCGTACCCCTTCACCAAGCCTTTGGAAACAGCCACTTGTACCGCACCTTGCGCATAGGAAGGCACCTTGTCCTTAAAGTTCAGCTTCGGCGAGGATGGGAGCTCCCAATTAAACGTACGTGCAAGTAAGGTGACGAACTGTGCTCTTGTCAGGGAAACCTCTGGACCGAACGTCGTCTCCGTCAAGCCCTTCACGTAGCCCTTTTCCGCCATATATGTGATTTCTGCCTTGGCTGGATGCTTCGCGATATCCGTAAATCCAGCGCTCGTTCCTGCATTGTCCAAGTAGTATGGAATGTACTTGCCGTAGCTGTTGACATCATATACCCACTGTCCTTGTGCATTCACAGTTCCCAGAAGTGGATCTAATGTATTGTTCACTTCGTTTACGTACAAGAGTCCGACACCTTTTCCAGCAAGCCACTGCTTCGGTGCCAAGGTCAACTGAATCGACGAAGTAGACATCGCATCTTCTTGTCCTGCTTTCAGCTCACCCGGCTTAATGGTAAACGAATAATCAGCAGGGACGTAACCTGGCATCGGCTGGGTCACGATTGACTCCACATCGATCAGCGCAGTATCCAAGAAGGATGCTGTATTGGCAAAGGAATAGTGGAGATCGAGCTCTGTTCCGAGTGACATGCTGCCTGGCAGTTCAGGTACAACCGCTGCATCACTCGGTTGACCTGCCTGGTTGCCCAAGAGGAGCGAGAATTCATCGAGGTACAGTGTTCCTTTGTCTTGTGTAATGCCATCATTGGCTTGGTCAACGACATACACACTCTTCAACTTCACTGGATACGCAACGTTGCTCGGGAAGTAGCCTTTGACCTGCTTCCAGCCCGTCCAATCGATTTCTTTTGCCAGATCGACATAGACTGGCTTGCCGTTTGCATCCACTACTTCTGCACGCAGCCAATGTCCGCTGTTGTCACCATTGACCCACAAGCCCAATCCTAGAGGCTTGCCTGGAATGGTAACTGGCGCAGCTCCCAGAACGCCGTACGAAATGCGCATGTTACTCGCTGGGGCTCCAGAGAAATTGTACACCAGCTTCGCTGCCTTTTTCGTGCGGAATGTCTGATCGGAGACGAGTGCGAACGAACCAGCCGAGCTGATGCTGGATGGATTTGCCGCATGGTACATGCCAACCTGATTGTCGAAGGTGAGCCATGGCTGTTCAAATTGTCCGACTGCAAATGGTACGGTTGTCGCCACGCCATCATACGTAATCGTCAGGTTTCCGGTGCCCGGCTCATTGCCTGCTACCAGTTGCAGATTGTCGTTGATGGTTGCTACAGAAGAATCGATACTCGCTTTTACGCTAAGTGGCGTCGCTTGTACGGTAGAACCCTTCTTCGTTTTGATTTTGATATCGAGAGTCAGGGATTGTCCCGGTGCAATCGTAATCGGATTCGGGGAAACGACGATTTGCGCAACGTCATTGCCGGAAATGACTTGAATGTCTTTATTTTGCGTCACATTGCCCAATGTCGCTGTCAATGTGATCTTGCCGGAACGAGCTGGTGTGAAGTGCTTGCCATCTACCGTTCCCGCTTCAGACTGACTAGCATCCCAAGTCACATTACCAGCATTGATCGCGTACGGCTGGTAATGAACGTCATAGCCTTTGGATGCGCTGAGTGGAATGGTTTGTCCGATGAGCACATCTGCCGGTACATCGATTTGGAAGCCTTTCAATTCTCCAGGAGGTGCAGTATTGTATACGGCCAGTCCAGTAGGCACTCGACGCTCAGCACCACCGCTCGGCTTATTCGCCAGATTCGCGTGTGTCTCACCCAGCATGCGTGCTGCCATGGTCGTAGAGCCGCCACCGTCAAAGTTTACAGCCCGATAAGAGCCGAGCTCCGCCATGATTTTTGCCAGCTCGTCCAAATAAACACCTTGACTCGCATCGATTGTGACCATGTACAAGGTCTTCCCGTCCTGGGAAACACCGACCGCTGTGCGCGCCGTCTTGTTCGTGATGGACTTGTCCGCTGGAAAGGACGCCAACGCTTTCCCTTGATCGACTAAAAGTACATTGCCCCCCACGGCATGGTTTAAGTCGAGTGTCTGCGGTGTCGTTTGGTACTCAACCGTCGCAGTAGCACCTACCGGGAAATTTTGCTTGAGAAATGCTCCTGCTGCTCCATGTCCCCAAAGAACATAGCCGTTGTATGGTATGAATACGCCCGGTTGATTCACACGAACTTCCTTGGCTACGTTGTCTACAAACAGAATCTCGACGACATCCTTGTAGCCCGGAATAGCACCCAAGCTAGTATTGCCGAAGGTAGGAGTATAGACGTTTAACTGGTTCTGGTGACTTTTTCTTCCGTCACTCGGGTTGTACTCTTCCTTGTTGACTCCCTGAATCGAATAGGTCGCACCATTGGGAGCAGTAACCTTCCCGCCAAAGCCAAACTTGTCGACGATGGCCATCTTGTCTCCCGTCAAGCCCAGAGCATACCAGTAGGAGACCAAGCCCATGGAAGAAATGAGTTGATCATCCTTCATGACAATGCCGAATGGAGCTCCCCGCTTCTTCATGTTAAAAAAGTCAGCGTTAATGGCAGCTACGGCACCCGTTTCACGCGCCATCTGTGTAACCGTCTGTTTATCTGTCAGCTTGCCTTGCGTGCCGTATACAGGCTTGACCTCAACATACGGATTATTCAGATCAACCTTGGTCACCATGATCGTGACTACTTGATTAGCAAATGATTTCGTATATTTTTGTAAAGTGGTCCCCTCACCAATCGGGGTTTGCCACATCATATTCAATGCACTGGTTTCCGCTCTGGCGTGTGCGACATTCGTCGCAAACGGCACAAACGGAACAAAAGCTCCCCAGGCCATGGTCGTGGCCGTGAGCAGCGTCACTATCCTTTGCGCTCTCATGTTGATTACTCCTCTCCCTATTCCAAAACTCTGTCTTTTACCACTATGTAAGTAACTAAACATTAGACGCTACGAGACCATGGATAGTTTCGCCAATTCTTTAGATTCTCTATTAGAAAAACATACCAAATCATCAGTCTTCGGAACCAAAATTTCCCTGTACCAACAAGAAACCCGCCCGGTTTTGACGAACGGTACCTGGCGGGTCTTCCTTGCTGTATGTTACTGACCTGGTTGGAAAGGCTCTGGTTGCTGATCTCGCAAACCAAAATGATAGAGGATCGCTTCCACGATACGTCGGGAAGCCTCTCCATCTCCGTATGGATTGACAGCGTGTGCCATTTCATCGTAAGCCGCTTGGTTGGTCAGCAGTTCTTTTGCCATTGCATAAACTTGCTCTTCGTCAGTTCCCACGAGCTTCAACGTACCTGCTTCAATTCCCTCAGGACGTTCTGTCGTATCGCGCAGAACCAGGACTGGTACGCCAAGAGACGGCGCTTCCTCCTGCACCCCGCCAGAATCGGTCAGGATGAGGTGGGCACGACGAGCGAAGTTGTGGAAATCAAGAGCATCTAGTGGTTCGATCAACGCGATGCGATCATGGTTTCCGAGAATCTCCTGCGCCACTTCTTGAACGGCAGGATTCAAGTGAACCGGATACACAACCGCAATCTCAGGATGCTCGTCCACCAGTCTTCTCACCGCACGGAAAATGCGGCGCATCGGCTCGCCCAAATTTTCGCGACGATGGGCCGTCATCAGCACCAGCTTATGATCTGCCACGCGGTCAAGCACCGGATGCGTGTAATCCTCACGAACCGTTGTTTTCAGCGCATCAATCGCTGTATTTCCTGTTACGTAGATGCTCTTATCCGGTTTTGCTTCGCGACGCAGATTGTCTGCCGATCCATCGGTCGGAGAGAAGTGGAGGTCAGCCATTACACCTGTCAACTGACGGTTCATCTCTTCCGGGAACGGCGAGTACTTGTCCCATGTGCGCAGACCCGCTTCCACGTGTCCGATCGCTACCTGGTTATAAAAAGCAGCCAGACTGGCAACAAAAGTCGTCGTCGTATCTCCGTGCACGAGGACAATGTCCGGTTTTACATCCTTGATCGCTTCATCAAGGCTTTCCAGTGCGCGAGTGGTCACACCCACCAGCGTTTGGCGATCCTTCATGATGTTCAAGTCAATGTCTGGCGTAATATCAAAAATGTCCAAAACCTGATCGAGCATTTGACGATGTTGGGCTGTCACGCAAACCACTGATTCGATCTGTTCGCTGTGCTTGTTCAATTCATGGACAAGTGGTGCCATTTTGATCGCTTCCGGACGTGTGCCGAATACCGTCATTACTTTTACAGTTTTCATCCGTTTTTCCCTCTCCGACTACTTCGTGCCGTACAAGCGGTCACCCGCATCGCCCAAGCCTGGCACGATGTATCCATGGTCGTTTAAATATTCATCAACAGCCGCTACGTAAATATCTACATCAGGATGCTCGTCCTGAACCAGCTTGATGCCTTCTGGTGCTGCGATGAGGCACATCAGCTTCAGGTTTTTTGCTCCGCGCTTTTTCAGAGCGGTGAGAGCTGCAACAGCAGAACCACCAGTCGCCAGCATCGGGTCAGTCACAATCAACTCACGCTCAGCAACATCGGATGGCAGCTTCACATAGTACTCAACAGGCTGCAGGGTTTCCGGATCACGGTAAAGACCTACGTGTCCTACTTTGGCAGCAGGGATCAGCCTCATCAGCCCATCCACCATACCAAGACCAGCGCGCAGAATCGGTACCAGCCCTACTTTTTTACCGGCAATCACATTTGACTGACAGGTAGCCACTGGTGTTTCGATGGTGGTTACCTCCAGCGGCATATCACGGGTAATCTCGTAGCCCATCAGTGTGGTCACTTCATCTACCAGTTCGCGAAATTCCTTGGTCCCTGTATTCTTGTCACGAATATACGTAACTTTATGCTGAATCAGCGGATGGTCAAACACATATACACGGCTCATGTTATTTCCTCCGTTTCCCTATCAATGCATCCTTTCTATAATAGCTGGTGAGATTGGCACAGTCAATTTGCCTAATCTTCGTACTTTTCCGCATCCTCGATGCTTGCTGGCCGCTCGAAAGTCGAAAAAAAGCAGACCCGTAGGGGAAAGTATCCACTGGGTCTGCTTCTCGTTGCATTGCTTAGATATTCAAGCCTTCGTACATCGGGAAACGTTGGCACAAAGCTGCCACACGTTGGCGTGCTTCCTCGTGCTTCGCAGCATCCTCTGGGTTTTTCAGTGTCAGAGCGATAATAGCTGCTACTTCTTTCATCGCTTCCTCATCAAAGCCACGGCTTGTTACTGCTGGCGTACCCATGCGCACACCGCTTGTTACGAACGGGCTTTGTGTATCGTAAGGAATGGTATTTTTGTTGGTAGTAATGCTTACTTCGTCCAACAGATGCTCAGCTACTTTACCTGTCAGGCCGATTTTGCTCACATCAACCAATACGAGGTGGTTGTCTGTGCCGCCGGAAACAAGTGTCAAGCCTTCTGCCGTCAGTGCCTCAGCAAATGCACGTGCATTCTTGATGATGCGCTCTGCGTAATCTTTGAAATCCGGTTGCAGGTTTTCGCCGAAGGCAACTGCTTTTGCCGCGATGATGTGCATCAACGGACCACCTTGAACGCCTGGGAACACGGATTTGTCGATCGCTTTTGCGAATTCTTCTTTGCACAAAATCAAACCGCCACGAGGTCCACGCAAAGTCTTGTGCGTCGTAGAAGTAACGAAATGCGCGTGTGGTACCGGGTTTGGATGCAGACCTGCCGCAACCAGACCAGCGATATGCGCCATGTCGACCATGAAGTATGCGCCCACTTCATCCGCGATCTCACGGAACTTGGCAAAATCAATTGTACGCGGATAGGCACTCGCACCAGCAACAATCAGCTTTGGCTTGTGCTCCAATGCTTTTGCACGAACATCTTCATAGTTGATCAGATGAGATTGCTCATCTACTCCGTAATCAACGAAGTTGTACAGAGTACCGGAGAAGTTAACTGCGCTACCATGCGTCAAGTGACCGCCGTGGGACAGGTTCATCCCAAGTACTGTATCGCCTGGCTGAAGAATCGTGAAGTATACAGCCATGTTCGCTTGTGCACCGGAGTGTGGTTGTACGTTCGCATGCTCCGCGCCGAAAATTTCTTTCACGCGATCGCGGGCGATGTTTTCCACGATATCCACATACTCGCAACCACCGTAATAGCGGCGGCCTGGATATCCTTCTGCGTATTTGTTCGTCAAAACGGTGCCCATTGCTTCCATAACTGCGCGGCTTACGAAGTTCTCAGATGCAATCAGCTCAATCTTGTCGCGTTGTCTTCCGAGCTCCAGTTGAATGCCTTCCAATACTTGCGGGTCTTGTTTACGCAAAAAATCTAGCATGATAGTTTCTCCTCCTTAAAAGTTCGTGATCAATAGACTTTTTTAACTGTCTCTTTTAGGTACAGCTTTCATTCGGTGCCGACTTCTCATAAACCGCCCGTGGCCCGCCAATCAGCTTGGGGCGAGTGCGTGCAGCCGTTACATGGGCTTGTCCAACGAGACGCTGTGTCGGACGTACCGGTACTGCCACATGCTTCAAATGCATACCGATTAGCGTATGGCCGATATCAATTCCTGCATGCGCACGGATTTCTTCCACAACGACTGCATCGATAAACTTTGTAAATGCATGCGCGGCCATCGACCCTCCAGCTGTCGGAACGGGAATGACCGAGACCTCTTCCAGTCCGTATCGCCATGCAACATCGCGCTCGACTACTAACGCCCTGTTCAAATGTTCACAACATTGAAAGGCGACAGCAAAGCCACGCTGCCTCGAAACGGATTGGATACCACGATAAATGGCCTGAGCCACGTCTTGGCTGCCAGCCTTCCCGATATGCTCCCCGAGCACTTCGCTGGTACTGCAACCAATCACCATGACTTGTCCAGTCTTAAGCTCTGCCAGATCAGCTACTTCTGCGACAATTTCACTGACTTGTTTTTCGATAGCGGATAAATCCACTTACTTCACTCCCGCATGCTTCGCTTCAATTTGGGAAATCTTTTCCACGCGACGTTCGTGGCGACCACCTTGAAACTCTGTTTCCAACCAAATTTTCACGATATCAAGCGCAAGACCTGGTCCAATTACGCGCTCGCCCATCGCCAAAACATTGGTGTTGTTATGCTCACGGGTAGCACGCGCAGAAAACGTATCATGCACGAGCGCACAGCGAATGCCGGGAACCTTGTTGGCTGCGATCGACATGCCGATACCTGTTCCGCAAACGAGAATGCCTCGATCAAACTCCCCTGCTGCCACCTTTTCCGCTACTGGCAAAGCATAATCGGGATAATCAACCGATTCCTCGCAGGTGCAACCGAAGTCTTCTGTCTGGATGTTCATGGAGGCCAACAGAGTCTTGATCTCCTCTTTTAGCTTATATCCACCATGATCAGCAGCAAGTGCTACTTTCATCTGTCATCCCTCGCTTGTCTCATAATCTTCGTATAGTATACATCAAAAAACAATAAGTAAAAAGTGAACATTTTTATCAGATTACTAAAAAACGTTCGTACTCTCATGAAAAACAAGGCCCTGGCTATCCACCAGCACCTTATTCATCCACTGATTTACGAAGGCCCGATTCCTTGAGTGTAGTCGTGAGCCTATCCAGCGCCTCTTCAATTTCTTCAGCACACCTGCGATAATCCATCAGTGAACCCCCGTACGGATCAGCAATATCACTATAGCCTTCTATTCCTACGAATTCTTGCAAGGTATGCACCTTTTCAGCTGCCGAGGGGAAATACGTCAAGATCGCGCGCTTGTGCCCGTGCGTCATCGTCAAAATGACATCTGACCATTCAATTAACCCATCGTCCACCTTGCTTGACTGATGGTCGTGGGCGATTCCTCGCTCTTCCAATACTTGTCTGGCGTGCAAGGAGGCTGCCTGACCGGCAAATGCCGCGACTCCAGCCGAGCGTATTTCAAATCCCTGCCCGTCTGTCTTCGCACGGAACATCGCTTCAGCCATTGGGCTTCGGCACGTATTTCCCGTACAAACGAAAAGTATCCGTTTCACGTATCGCTCCTCCTAGCCTATTTATCAGTCCGGTTATATCATAAATTTTAACCCAAAACCAAACAAAATAAGTCCGCCTACCAATTCACTATAATCCCCGAGCCACCCTCCTACACTCCTGCCTAGCAATAGCCCGAAGTAGGTCATCGTAGCACCCATCACGCCGAAAAGGGAAATAGCCAAAATTCTGTTGACCTCAATCAAGCCAAAAGAAAAACCGACGGTGAAAGCATCCAGACTTACACTTAACGCGAAGACCAATAGCCCGAATCCATTTGTTTTCAATACACTTTTTTGATCCCCTTGTACGAATCCATTCCATAGCATATGCAAACCGATGATCATGAGGACTCCGCCGCCTATAAACACGGCTATATCTCCAACCAAATCGGACAAATATGCCCCAACCACAATCCCGATTATAGGCATCATAATATGAAACAGTCCGATGGTGATACTTACTTTTACAATCTCTCGTAACCGAATTCCAACCATACCTACGCCAATCCCCAACGAAAAGGCATCCATGCTTAAGGCGAAAGCAATAATGAGCAACGTCAAAAATTGCCCCCATTGGAATAACACCTGGTCCAAATAGCTCCCCTCCCGTCTCTTCACCTTATGCGGACAAGGGGGAGTTTAGGACATGTTTACACGGACAAGACACGGCCTCCAGCAGCCTTTTCCAAACGGTTCATTACAGCCATGCCCAGCCCATCACGTGGGAAGGTCTCACCTACAATGTACTGTACCTCTTGATCGTCGAATTCACGAAGCACAGCATATAGCTGTTGGGCAACCTCTTCCAGATCCTCTTGTGATCCAACAATGAGAACGACATCTGCCTCAGGGCGACTGTGCCAATAGGGTGCCGTTTCTTTCGTTGCCAGCACGCCGGTTTTTTGACCGTGCTGTTTCGCTTGCTGCAGCATGTCTTCCATTCTTTCGCGAGCCTTTTCACGATCCCCAGACACCAACCACATTTCCCCTTCCGGAGCGTAATGTGTATATTTCATCCCGGGAGAGCGAGGCGCCTCGGCAGCTCCTACTTGAAAAGAGGGGTCCAGCTCTACATAGCCAATCACTGGTTCCATCTGCTCGCGTGTGATGCCTCCTGGGCGCAGAATCATTGGCGGGTCCTGCGTGACATCTATGACTGTCGACTCTACACCGACACCTGTTGCCCCACCATCGACCACACCTGCCACTCTGCCATCCAAGTCAGTCAATACATGCGTCGCCGTCGTTGGACTCGGACGCCCTGAGCGATTGGCACTTGGTGCAGCAATCGGTACTCCCGCTTCCTTGATCAGAGCCAAGGCTATCGGATGATCTGGCATGCGAACCCCGACTGAATCCAGCCCTGCTGTTACCAACGAAGCTACCTGATCCGTTTTTGGCAAAATCACCGTCAAGGGACCTGGCCAAAATGCCTCCATCAGCTTTTTCCCTTTCTCCGGAACTTCACTTGCTACCGTGGACAACTGGTCCCACGCTCCAATATGTACAATCAGCGGATTATCGCTGGGCCTGCCTTTTGCTGTAAATATTTTTCCCACTGCTTCGTTCGCCAATGCATTCGCACCTAATCCGTAAACCGTCTCGGTAGGAAACGCGACAACTGCCCCTTCTCGAAGTAAACGGGCTGCATCCACAATCTGTGCACAACTATGCTGATTTTCCACATCGTTATCCACAGACCAGACTTTTGTCACAAAATTCATTTCCATCGTTAAAAAATCCTTTCTCTAGCTCGTTTCTTTGTAAGGAGTGCCTTAAGTATAGATGTGCACCTAAAAGTTTTCAACAGGCTGTGGGTAACTTGTGAATAACTTTTCTGAACAGCGTGGAAAAGAGAACATTGTTACCTTTTTTTAACTTCATCCGTCATTGCCTTGTAGTAGAATGAACACGAAAACAAAAACAACAACTTTCCCTTTATTGAAAGGACCGTGAATGATATGTCATCTTTTAAATCCATTGCTTCTAGCCTGCTCGGTACAGCTGTATTGTTAACAGCCGTCGCAGCCCCAGCATTTGCAGCACCTGCTTCACCTGCAACCTCCACAAAGTCTGCTGTACAAGCGCCAAAGCCACAAGCAAATGGTGTCGTGTTCACACCAAAAACCATTACGGTCGATACGAAGGAATTTCAAGGTAAAGTATCCATCCCAGTCATTAGCGGGATGAAGGATAAAGCATTTGAAGCACAGTTGAACGCTACGCTGCTTAAAGAAGCGCAAACAGGCTTGGCGGAAGGACAAAAATCCGGCAAAGAAGACGCGGCAGACGCGAAAAAATACGGATGGGAGCCACGCCCTCATGCGCTCGACATCTCCTATGACGTGCACAATGCTGGCAAGCTCGTTTCATTCTCTGTGCAAACCTACATTTACACAGGTGGAGCACATGGCATGACAGATGTTACGTATTACACGATCGATAATCAGGCCAAAGCGAAACAGCTGAAGCTGGCTGATCTGTTCCAGCCTGGCTATGATTACCGTACGATTCTCAATCAAATCATTAAACAGCAAATGAAGGAACAAACTTCACCAGACGGCTTCAATCCTTATTTCGACTTCGACAGCATCAGTGAAGACCAAGGCTTCTCCTTTAAAGACGGCAACCTGGTCATTCATTTTGGCCAATACGAAATTGCCCCGTATGCAGCAGGTATGCCAGCGTTCACGATTCCTGCTCATCGTTACCAAGGTCTGTTAAAGCCTGAGATTCGTGAGGCTTTGTTCAAAAAGTAATCATCGCAATCGAGTAGGAGGGGGTGACTAACCCCCGTCCTCTCACACCACCGTACGTACCGTTCGGTATACGGCGGTTCATC